>NZ_JBIARL010000005.1:0-395429 GCF_042889835.1 Streptomyces sp. NPDC002463 | reverse complement strand
GAGCGTGTGCAGCAACAACCTGATCCAGCGGGTTAACAGGCTAGCCCGATTGGCCGGGTAGTCGCGGACCACGGCAACTGCGGCTGCAGTACTAGCCCGATTGGCCGGGTAGTCGCGGACCACGGCAACTGCGGCTGCAGTACTAGGAGGCCGAACCAGAGCGACTGACCAGTCCGCGCCACACCACTGCTCCCATCCCGTCTGCCGTCGACCCACACGTACGTGGAGCGGGCGCGGTGCCGGGCGTCCAGGTGGAGCGCGCCACTGTACGAACGACCTGGACGCCCGGTGCCGTGTCTGCTCGGCTCTGCCTGGGTCGACGGCAGACGGGATGGGAGTCCCCACCGCCACACCCCACCGGCCGGCACCCGCGCACAGGCCCCTGCCATCCCGGAGTCTGAGCGCCCCCGCCGGAGGCATCGTCTTGAGCCGCACTCGCGTACCGCTTCGGCCGCGTGGGTTCGTCACCCATCAACCCGAGCTGTCAGGCGTGCGGACGGCGGCCGGGCTGGAGCGGGGCGCAGACAGGAGCGCAGGCCCGGGCGACGGGCCGCGCGCGCCGCGCCGTGCGCGGCGGGTGCCTTGATGAAGTAGAGAAAGTCTTACCGCAGCGGCGTCTGGCGCTCAGCTTGGAACTGGTCGAGCAGGGTGAAGAACAGCTCAACGGCTGGCGTGTTGGTGGTCTCGGCTTCGCGTTCGATCTCTACCGCCCAGCCCAAGGGAGAGAGGTGGCCGTTGCGCTGGCCGAGCCAGGTGTCGAAGGGTGCTATGTCACCTGGAGTCCAGAAGGGGAAGTCCTCTTCGGCGTTGTACACCGCCATGGCCACTCGGTAACCGGCAAGCATGGCGCCCAGGTGCGTCAGAGAACCGTGGCGAACCCATCCTTCGGGATGCAGGCGGACCCGGTCCAGGAAGTCATAGACGTTCTCGAACTCGCTCACCTGCTTCGGCTCCGTCATGCGGACTTCTCCAAGAGGTGCCGGCCATCGTGACTGCGGATGTGGGGGCCGTTTCCGTCTAGGGCGTCCAGGAGGCGGATCGCGTAGACCTCGGCCATGCGCTCCTCGACCTCGGCCGGCGTCAGCCAGTCGACCGCGGTCGACTCGTCCGAGGTTCGTTCGGTGCCGCCTGAGGGCTTGCAGCGGAAGACCAGGGCGACGATGCCGCGGGTGGTGTTCTTGTAGACGCCCGTCAGCTCGTCCACCTCGACATGGATGCCCGTCTCCTCCAGGACCTCGCGGGCGACGCCCGCTTCCGGTGCCTCGGTGAGTTCAAGGACTCCACCCGGGAGCTCCCACGTGCCGTTGTCCGCTCGGCGGATCGCCAGGAGGCGGCCGTCTTCGCGCACTACCGCTCCAGCCACGGACACGGAATGCAACGGCGTTGACTTTGTTCCCGCGCTCCCACTACTCATGTACAGGAGCATATGAGAGTGGGTAGGACTGTGAGAACTCCAGCAGGAGCTGGCAGGGCCGTACCTCGGTACGTGCAGATCGCGGACGAGATCGTCCAGCAGATCCGGTCCGGCGTCCTCAAGGCCGGCGACATGGTTCCGAGTGAGTCGGAGCTGGTCGAGCGGTACGGGGTTGCTGGGGGGACTATTCGGAAGGCCATGGTCGAGGTGCGGGCCAGTGGGCTCGTCGAGACCCGGCACGGCAAGGGCTCGATTGTGAAGGACCGGCCTCCTGTACGGCTTCGATCTTCGGATCGGTTCCGCGCTTCTCATCGGCGGGGCGGCAAGGCTGCCTACCTCGCCGAGTCCGAGCAGTCCGGCGCCACCGCGAAGGTGAGCGTCCTCTACATCGGGCCCATGGAAGCGCCGGCGGACATCGCTGAGCGGCTTGGCGTCGACGTGGGAACGCAGGTGCTCGCGCGGCGCCGGCTGTACTTCCGGAACGGGACCCCCGTCGAGACCGCCTCGTCGTACCTGCCGTGGGACGTGGTGAAGGACATCCCCGAGCTGTTCGCCGAGAACCCGGGCCCCGGTGGCATCTACGCCCGGCTCGAAGACCACGGCCACAGCTTCGCCGAGTTCGTGGAGACGCTTCAGGCTCGGCCGGCCGCGAAGGCGGAGGCGTCCGAGTTGGCTCTGAGTCCCGGCGCCCCCGTGATTCAGCTGGTGCGGGACGCGGTGACCAAGAAGGGGCGGGTCGTGGAGGTCTGCGACACCCTCATGGCCGCTGACCAGTTCGTCTTCCAGTACCGGATCCCCGCGACCGACTGACGCTCGCTCAACTCCCCTCAACCCGCTGCGGTTTCTTTCCGTGGCGGGTTGACTCATGTACAGGAGTGGTGCACTCTTCTTCATGTCACTCCTATACAGGAGTGAAGGAGCCCAACCTCTATAGAGGAGTGATCCACTGTGCGTCAGATCCCCGTCGACACCTCCGCCGCGATGGTGATGGTGGCCCAGCCCCCGGCCCCGAAGATCGCCAACCGTCAGACCGGCGAGATCGCCACCGACCGGGACACCGGTGCCCCGCTGATGACGGTCGACGTCATGTTCGTCATGGATGGCAACGCCGAGATCCTCAACCTGACCGTGCCCAAGACCGGCATCTCCGAGGAGCTGTCCATGGGCACCCCGGTCGCCCTGACCGGGGTCGTCGCCCGGCCTTGGGAGAACGAGTTCAACGGCCAGAAGCGCCACGGCATCAGCTTCCGCGCCGTGGCCGTCACCTCGCTCGCCGCCGCGAAGGTCGGCTGACCCATGACCGCCTTAACGGTCACCCTCGCGCTGGTCGCCACGGCCGCGCTGCTGCTGCGGTGGCAGCGTCCGGCCTGGTATTGGATGACCTTCGGCGTCGTCTTCGCCGTGGTCCGGATCCTCGCCCGGTACGCGTCGGTCATGGACGCGTGCGGGCTGACCGTCCCGCCCTCGCGCTGGCGCCTGGCGCTGGCCCGGATGACCGGCCAGCCCATCCCCGAGTCGCGGGCACCCCGGATCCTGCGGCTGCGGCCGACACGTACCGGGCTCGTACTGCGGGTAAAACTGCGCCCCGGTCAGGACGCGTTCGACTTCTCCGCCGCCTCGGACCGGCTCCGGCACTCGTTTGTCATGCAGAACGTCACCGCCCGGGAGATCCGCTCCAGCGTGGTCGAGCTGCGGATGACCGGCTACGACGTGCTCAAGCGCGTTCAGATGCCCGCGGCGGCCCGTGTTGGGGTGATGCGAGTTCCGGTCGCCATGCGGGAGGACGGAGAGGTCTACTACCGCGACTACCGCCAGACCCCACACGCGCTGAACGTCGGCGCCACCCAGTCCGGGAAGTCCGTCTATCAACGCAACCTTGTTGCCGCGCTCGCCGCGCTGGACGTCGCCGTGGTCGGGATCGACTGCAAGCAGGGCGTTGAACTTGCCCCGCTTGCCCGGCGGTTCACTGCCCTGGCTGACAACCCTGACGCCGCCGCCAATCTTCTCGACGCCTTGGTCGAGCACATGGAAGACGTCTACCAACTGATTCGCCGCGAGCAGAGATTGAGTGCAGACCTGCCGGATGCGGAGATCACCGCCGACATCTGGGACCTGCCCGATCACCTGCGACCGACCCCGATCGTGCTCCTGGTCGATGAGGTCGCCGAACTCGCCCTCTACGCCACGAAGGACGAAGAGAAGCGGCGGGATCGGATCATCACCTCCCTCGTCCGGCTCTCCCAGCTTGGCCGCGCCGCCGGCATCTACCTGGAGATCTGTGGGCAGCGCTTCGGCTCCGAGCTCGGCAAGGGCATCACCATGCTTCGCGCCCAGCTCACCGGTCGCACCGCCCACCGCGTCAACGACGAGACCTCCGCCAACATGGCCTTCGGCGACATCGCCCCGGATGCCGTGCTCGCCACGGTCCAGATCCGCACCGACCGGCCCGGCACCGCCGTCGCGGGCGACTCCTCCGGTGGGTGGGTCCGCATCCGCACTCCCCACCTCACGCTCCGGCGGGCCGTGAACATCGCGAACTCCCACGCCCACCGCACGCCCGAGATCCCTGCGCTGGACGCCTTCCGGCCCGTCCTGCCGCCCCTGGGCAAAGCCGCGGCGCCCTCGACCGTCACGGCTCCCGCGATCGCCTGAATCCCCTCGCTCCACGGCTGCGTGACCGCTTCACGCCAGGCCCCTACCCCGCCCATGCCCGAAACCGGAAGGAGGACCCCCGATGCGTCCCATCCGCCGACCGGACGCCGTCCTCGTACAAGCCGCGATCGCCGGCGCTCTGTCCTTCGCTCATCTCCACGACCTGGCTGCGGCTGCCGGACAGTCCGGTTGGAAAGCGTGGGCCTACCCGGTCTCCGTAGACCTCCTGCTCGTCGCCGCCTGGCATCGGCTGCGGACCTCGCGGGCCGCCGGTGCGCCTGTCCGCTCAGCCTGGACGTGGTTCATGGTCGCCCTGGCCGCGTCGCTCGGTGCGAACGTCGCCACCGCCGGGCTCCTCGACCTCGGCCACGTTCCCGCCTGGCTGCGCATCCTCGTCGCGGGCTGGCCCGCCCTCGCGTTTCTCGGCGGCACCCTCCTCGTCCACTCCCCCGGGCATCCGACGGTCGCCAAGCCAGCTGAACCCGACACGGCCACCGAGCAGGCCCCGGCCGTGGAGGCGGTCATCGAGCGGGATGACGTAGCCGAGCCGGAGCCGGAGATCGCCGCCGCACCGGCCCTCCCCTCCCCGGAACCGGAACCGGAACCGGAACCCGCACCGGAGCCCGAACCCGCCCCCGTGGCCGTACCGCCGGCCCTCGTTACTCACGCCCGGAAAGTCGCCGACGACTACCGCGCCCGCACCGGCTACCCGATCGACGCCGACACCCTGCGCGCTCGCCTCGGCGTCCCGCCCCTGATGGCTGCTGCCATCGCCGCCCAGCTCGCCTGAAAAGAGACCCTCCCATGGCCGCTCGCGACCACTTCCACTCCGTGATGCGGATCGGTCCGGTGCAGATCGGCACCCACCGCGACCGCCACGGCCGCACCAAGTACGCCGCCGTGTGCACGTCCGACGGCTGCGGCTGGTCCACCGAGTACTCCAGCTCCTCGGCCGCCCAGCTCGCCGCCCGCACGCACCGCTGCAAGCCCCGCTGACCTCGAAGGAGTCCGCGTCATGGACGTCCCGCTCTGGCTCGCCCTGATCGCCGTCGGCGGCCTCGGTATCAAGCTCATCCGCCCGCCCTGGTGGCTCGTCGCCGTGATCCTCCTCGGCGGCTACCTCCTCGCCGACAGCGTCCTCGCCCCGCTCATCGACAACACGATCAACAAGTAGGGAGAACCGTCATGTTCCAGCCGCGCATCCCGGTCAACCCGCTTCCGACCGGCCTCGTCACCCCGCTCGTCCAACCGACCGTCACCGCCGACATCGCGCCCCGCCGCACCGCCGACGCGGCGGCCTGCAACCACCACCACGCCCCGGCCCCTGCACCCGTCCTGGCGCCGTCCTCGGCCCCGCGCCTCACCCCGGCTGGCCTGGCTGTCGTCGTTGTCGGCGGCGCCGGAACCGTCCTCGTCGTCGGCACGGTCCTGGTCTCCATGCTCCTCGCCGTCGCCATCAGCGCCGCGTCGGTCGCCGTCTGCGCCGTCGTCCTGCGCTCGCTCCTCAACGGCCAGCGCCGACAGCGCTAGTCGTCGAACTCGAAGCCCGATGCCTCCGCACGGGCAATGATGTCGCGGACTGCCTCAGGGCTCGTGATGACGGCTCCAAGGGCAGCCTTGAGTCGTGCGAGGTCGCTCGGACTCCCGACCGCGCAGAACATGCCGCCCTCGCTGTCGAAGTCGAGGTCCTCGGCAATGTCCGGCCAAGCGAACTGCACGAGACCTTCCCAGAAGTACCCGTTCGGCTCGTGTCCGGCGGCAGCTACGGCGTCATCGGCAGCCAAGCCGCCAGCGTTCAAGGTCAGCGAGTGCTCGCCGTCGAAGTCATGCAGGTTGATCATCACGGCGTGATCCTCGCACCGCCCTCTGACAGAGCTGCCGATCCCTCGGGCCGCCTCATCCGGTCCCTCCCTCTGCCGGTCCGGTGGGCCTCTCCGGTCACCGCACTAGCCAGCTTCCGGGCGGCTCAACCGCCAAGTCTCCGCCGCCCGGAAGCCCCGCCCCTACCCAGCTCGCAGAACCAGAAGGAAGCTCTCCATGATGACCGTCCCAGCCGCCTCGTCAGCGGGGTTCGACACCGCCACCCTGAGCGACGTGCTCCGGGTGGCCGGGTCCCCCGGCTTCGACCGCTGGAAGGAGCAGATCCACCGCACCGGCGGCTGCTCCCACCCCATCCACCTCCAGGGCTGGACCCTCACCCGGGACAAGGCCACCGGGGAGACCCTCCACCGGTACTCCACCGACACCGAACCGGGCGCACGGCTCCGGATCGCCTGCGGCAACCGCCGCGCCTCCCGCTGCCCCGCCTGCGCGTGGACCTACGCGGGCGACACCTTCCACCTCATCCGCGCCGGCCTCGCCGGAGACAACGCCCGGGACATCCCCGCCACGGTCCGCGAGCACCCCCGGGTCTTCCTCACCCTCACGGCCCCATCCTTCGGCCCTGTCCACAACCGTCCCGGCACCCGGCCCTGTCGCTGCGGCGTCCGCCACACCGAGGACGACGCCGCCCTCGGCACGCCGCTCGATCCCGACTCGTACGACTACGCCGCCGCCGTCCTCTTCAACAACCACGCCGGGCAGCTCTGGCAGCGCTTCACGACTCGCCTCCGCCGGGAGATCGCCGCCACAGCTGGCCTCTCGCAGAGGGAGCTGAAGGAGGTCGCCCGGATCTCGTACGGGAAGGTCGCCGAGTTCCAGAAGCGGGGCGCCGTCCACTTCCACGCCGTCGTCCGCATCGATGGCCCGGACGGTCCCGACTCGCCGCCTCCTTCATGGGCGACCACCGAGCGCCTCACCGAGGCTATCCGCGCCGCCGCCACCCACGCGTATACGACCGTCACCGTCCCCGCCGCTGGCGATCAGCCGTTACGCCGCCTCCGCTGGGGCGCCCAGCTCGACATCCGCCCCGTCAAAGCCTTCGGCGACGGCTCCGACATCACCGAACAGGCCGTCGCCTCCTACATCGCCAAGTACTCCACCAAGGCCGCCGAAACCACCGGCAGCCTCGACCGCCGCATCGGCAACCGTGAGGCCCTGGTCCTCCTCGGCGTCCCCGACCACACCCGCCGCCTCGTCGAAGCCTGCTTCGACCTCGAACCGCTGTACCCCGACCGCCGGCTCCTCGCCTGGGCCCACATGCTCGGCTTCCGGGGCCACTTCTCCACCAAGTCCCGGCAGTACTCCACCACCCTGGGCGAACTGCGCCAGACCCGCGCCGACTACCGCGCCACCCAAGAACGCGCCGCCCGCGGCCTCGACGACATCGAGCCGGACACCGTCCTCGTCCTCACCTCCTGGACGTACGCCGGCCAGGGCCACTCCCCCGGCGAGGCCGCCCTCGCCGCCTCCATCGCCCGGGACATCCAGCTCAACCGCGAGACCGCCCGCGAAGCCCTACGCGACCAACTCGCCCTGGAAGGAGCAAGCGCATGACCGACCGACTGCTGACCGTGGGCCAGGCCGCCGAACTCCTCGGCACCACTGAGAGGTTTCCGCGTCGGCTCATCGCCGAGCGCCGGATCGTCTTCGTCAAGGTGGGACGGCATGTCCGCATTCCTGAGCGGGCCTTGGAGGAATTCGTCGTCGCCCACACCGTCCAGCCGATCAGCACTCGTCGCCGATTCGCGGCGGTGGCCTAATGGCGAACAGCAAAGGCAAGCGTCGCCGCTTCGGCGCAGTGCGCAAGCTGCCGTCAGGACGGTTCCAGGCTCGTTATCAGGGGCCGGACGGGATGACGCGATCGGCCCCCGAGACGTTCGCCTCGCAGACCGATGCCGATCGGTGGCTCGTCCGCAAGGAAGCGGAGATCCTCGACGGCAAATGGAAGGACCCGGACGACAAGGTTCTCTTCGGGGTGTACGCCGACGCCTGGTTCAAGGAACGCGACTACGCGGCGACCACTCGCGAGCGCAACGGCAGCGCCCTACGCCTCCACATCCTGCCGACCTTCGCGGACGTGGTCCTGAGTGAGGTCACCACACCCCAGATCCGCCGCTGGCGTGCCGGCCTCCTGGAGTCGGGTGTCGGTGAGCCGACGGTCGCCAAGGCGTACCAGATCCTCCGAGCCATCATGAACACCGCGGTCGACGACGAGCTGATCCAGCGCAATCCCTGCCGTATCAAGGGCGCCGGCGCGGCCAAGACAGCCGAGCGACCGTTCCTCGAAATCGCCGAGGTCTTCCAGCTCGCCGACGCCGTGCCGGCGCGCTTCCGGGTGTTCATCCTGCTGGCAGCCTTCACCGGTCTCCGCTTCGGCGAGCTCGCCGCGCTTCAGCGCCATGACGTCGACCTCGACCGCCGAACCGTCGCCGTACGACGTTCTCTGGCCGAGACCCGTACCGACGGCATTCTGATCAAGACGCCCAAGAGCGCGGCCGGTGTACGCACCGTCGCCTTCCCGGCCTCGCTGGCGGAGAGCCTGGCCACTCATCTCGCCGTCTACGCCGAGCCGGGCCGGACCGGGCTGGTCTTCACCGGAGAACGCGGCGGGCAGCTTCGCCGAAACAACTTCCGGCGGCTGTGGCTTCGGGCCCTGAAGACGACCGGCCTCCGAGACGCCCATTTCCACGATCTGCGCCACACGGGGAACACCCTCGCCGCGACCGGCGGTGCCACGACGCGTGAGCTGATGCAGCGGATGGGGCACTCGTCGGTGCGAGCCGCGCTGATCTATCAGCACCTGGTGAACGGGCGTGACCACGCCATCGCCGCCCACGTCGACGAGCAGATCAGGAAGGTCCGGCCAGCGGAGTCCGGC
This sequence comes from Streptomyces sp. NPDC002463, assembly GCF_042889835.1. Classification (NCBI taxonomy): domain Bacteria; kingdom Bacillati; phylum Actinomycetota; class Actinomycetes; order Kitasatosporales; family Streptomycetaceae; genus Streptomyces; species Streptomyces sp. NPDC002463. The sequence continues at coordinate 386,604 of NZ_JBIARL010000005.1, read as the reverse complement.
GACGATCCATCTGGCACGTAACTGGCACGACGCCCCTCCCCCGCCTTCCCGGCCGGGGAACGGACAAGGCCCAGGCTCCCGGTTCAGTACCGGTGACCTGGGCCTTTGTCGTGCTACCTACTGGTGGGCGCGGACGGTTTCGAACCGCCGACATCTGCTTTGTAAGAGCAGCGCTCTACCCCTGAGCTACGCACCCGTGGAGGAGGCAACAGCCTACATGGCCGGTGGGTGGGTGCCGCAAATGGATGGGGTCCGGGGGGGTAGCCCCACCTCCGGGGCGGTGGGTCGCCGGATCGTGGTGGGGGGTGGTGGGGTTCTAGGTTCGGGGGGATCTTAGGTGTCGCTTCTGGGGGTTTCGTCGTCATGGCCGTACGCCGCACGTCCCGTGCGCTGCTCCTTTCCTGTGTCGTCGTGCTCGCGCTCGCGGGGTGTGCGGCCGAGCCCGAGGAGGCGCCGGTGGAGCGGAAGACGTTCGCGTTCGGCGGGGACGCGCTCACCGTCGACTCGGACAACTCCCGGCTTGTGATCACGCCCGCCGATGTCGACGGTGTGCGGGTGGAGCGGCAGGTCGACGGGTGGGTCTTCATGGGGTCCGGGCCCGAGGCCAGCTGGAAGCTGGTCGACGGGCGGCTGACCCTGCGGGTGGAATGTGATGCCGTCGCGGCCAGCTGTTCGGCCGTGCACCGGATCCAGGTGCCCCGCGGGGTCGCCGTCACCGTCGACGACGACAACGGGGGCGTGACCGCCGAGGGGTTCACCACGCCTCTCAAGGTGCGCTCCGACAACGGGGACGTGCAGGTACGGAACGTCGGCGGGGTGCTCGATCTCGGGAGTCGGAACGGGGATGTGACCGTCGAGGGGTCCGTGACCTCGGCCGAGGTCACGGTGCGGGGCGACAACGGGGACGTCGACATCACCCTCGGTGCCGTTCCCCGCAAGGTCGACGTCGTCACCGACAACGGGGACGTCACCGTGGCGCTGCCGAAGGCCGAGTACGTCGCCTCCGCCGACAGCGGGAACGGTGACGTGCGTGTCGATGTACCGCGTCGTGACGGCAGTGGGCACGTCGTGAGTCTTCGCAGCGACAACGGGGATGTCGTCGTCCGTACGGTGAACTGATACGGCCGTGTGTTCGTCATTACCGGGTGGGAGAATGAAGCCTGACCGGGCACGGCGGACACAGCACGGGGAGTAGTACGTGGCGGAGAGCGACGCTAGGGGCACATCGGCGCCCAGGGGTTCCTCCGCGTTCCGGCTGGCGCTCGCGCTGCCCCTGCTCGTGGGCGCGCTCCTTCCGCAGGCCTTCGCGGGCGGCGGGACCCGCCGCTGGTTCGGTGGGCGCGGGGAAGGGCAGCGGGCCGAGGCCCAGGCCGCCAAGGACGCCGCCGCGGCCTCCTTCTACGAGCTCGACACCGCCCAGCGCGGGCTCCGCATCTCCATCGAGACCATCACCGCCGTGGACAGCTCCCCCGAGGCGCGTCGCGCCGTCGACGGGTTCGAGGCGCTCGGGCGGCGGATCGACGAGGTCAGTCATGTGTACATCGGTGCCGTCGATGCACATGATCTTGATCGGGACGAGTTGGATGCCGCCACCGCCTCACGCGCCCGCTCCGAGTTGGCCCGGGCCAAGGAGGAGCTCGATCGCGTCAAGGGCGAGTTGGACCGGTTCGAGGAAGGCCTCGCTCCGCTCCTCGGGCGCGCCGAGACCCAGCTCGCCCGGCTCGCGCCCGCCGTCGAGCGGGCCCGGCAGGCGCTGCGGGGCGCGAGCGGCGCCCTGGATGCCGTACGGGAGCGTGGGCTGCGCGCCGATGACCTCGCCGCTCGGCTCGCCGCGCTCGGGCCCGAGCTGACCCGCCTCAACGAGGGCGCGGGGCGCCACGGCGTCCCCGAGACGCTCCAGCGCGCCGACCGGGTGCTGCGGGACGCCGAGGCCGTACGGGCCGAGGCCGAGCGGCTGCCCGAGCGGGCCGCCGAGATCGACAAGCGCCTCGTGTCGCTGCGTACCCGCGCCGAGGCCCTCACCACCCGCGCCGGAGGGGTCGAGCCCGTCCTCTCCGAGCTGCGCCGGCGGTACTCCGCCGCCTGCTGGCAGGACCTCCAGCACGTGCCCGAGCAGGCCGTCGCGAGCCTCCGCCAGGCCGGGGAGCGGCTCGCCGAGGCCGGGAACGCACGGGCCGAGCAGCGCTGGCCCGACGCGACCTCGCTGCTCTCCACGGCCCGCGCGCTCCTCGACTCGACCGACGAGGCCGTCTCCGCAGCCGGGGACCGGCTGCGCCGCCTGGACGCCGTCGCGAAGGACCCCACCGCGGAGATCGACCGCACGCGGTTCGCCGTACGGGACGCCCAGCGCCTCGCGATGGCCGGGCGGAACACGCCCGATCCGCGCCACGCCCGGCCCCTGGACGAGGCCGTCGGCCGGCTCGACCGGGCCGTCGGCTCCCTTGAGGGCCGCCACCCGGACTACTGGCACTTCCTGACCGAGCTGGAGGCCGTCCGCGCCTCGGCCGCCCATGTCGTCGGCCTCATCCGGGAGGAGCGGGGCGCCGGGCACTGAGGGCCTCCGGGAGCCGGTCGAGGGCGGGCTGGGGGGGCTGACGGCGGGGCCGGGGCAGGGCCGTCGCGGAGATGGTCGGTCGATGCCGGGCCTGATGCCGAGGGCCGTCGCCTTGCCGGGCCCTGGGAGCGGTCGCCCCTCCGTGACCTGGTGTCGCGCCGCCGGTGCTCGCCCGGGCGGTTCCTGCGGCCTTCGGCCCCGCGCCGACCCTGCTCCCCCGCTCCTCCCGCCGCTAGCCTGTTCCCATGCCTCGTTACGAATACCGCTGCCGCACCTGTGGCGACACCTTCGAGCTCAGCCGTCCCATGGCCGAGTCCTCCGCTCCCGCCTCCTGCCCCGCCGGGCACGACGACACCGTGAAGCTGCTGTCGGCCGTCGCCGTCGGCGGAAGCAGCTCCGCCGCCCCCGCGCAGGGCGGTGGCGGCGGCGGTTGCTGCGGTGGGGGCTGCTGCGGCTAGGACGCTGCCGCCGCCCTGAAGCGGCGCAGGATCTCCTCCCCCGCCGCCACCCCTCGCTCCGCGAGGACGTCGAGGTGGGGCGCCGTCCAGTCGCTGTCGGCGAGCTCGCCGTGGCCCGGGCGCCAGGCCCGGTCCGCGGCGAGCAGCAGGTCGGCGTCGAGGAGGGAGTCCCCGGCCGCCAGGGTGAGCGTCGCGCCCGTGCGGCGGGCGACCTCGCGGACGGCCGCGCTCTTGGTGAGCGGCTTCGGCACGGCGTACACCTTGCGGCCCTGGAGCGACACGGTCCAGCCGCGCTCGCCCGCCCAGCCGCCGAAGCGGTCCAGCCAGTCCTCGGGGAGCCGCTCCCGCTCGACGACGAGGTACGCGAAGAGGTCCTCCGCCACCCGGTGCTTGCGCACCCAGGACAGGTCCGTCGTGGCGGTGAGGTAGGCGCGGATCTCGGAGAGCGGGGCGCACTCGTCGGCCAGCCTGCGCAGCACGGACTCGTGCCAGTCGCGGTCGGAGACGCCGTCCACGAGGATGTGCCCGCCGTTGGCGCAGATCGCGTATGCCGGTGCGGTGCCCGGAAGCTGGATGCGCTGGTACTGCTTGCGCGTCCGCGTGGTCGTGGGGACGAAGACGGTCTCGGCGGTCAGCCGCGCCAGGAGCTCGGCCGCGTCCTCGGTCATGTACGAGAGCGGCTTGGACTCGTGGACCTCGACGCACAGCAGCCGGGGCGCCTGGGCGTCCGGCATGCCGAGGGCGAGGGCCGCGGTCGAGTAGATGAGGGTGCGGTCGAGGTCGCTCGCGACCAGGGTCTTGCCCCTGGACGTGCTCGTGGACGTACTCACTGGGACACCACCGCCTTTCCGTCCGCGCCCGTCGCACCCCTCGTGTACTGAGGGTGGATCAGGCCCACGCAGCTGTACGGGAGTTCGTCGACGACCTCGACCGGTACGCCGCGCTGCTCCGCGAGCAGCCGGACGTGCGCGAGGTCGGCCTCGGCGCCCCGCTTGGCGAGGATCTTCCAGGGGACGCGGCGGAGCAGGACACGGGTGGTCTCGCCGACGCCCGGTTTGACCAGGTTGACGTCGTGGATGCCGTACTCCTCGCTGATCCGCTCGACGGCCGCCCAGCCCTCCCAGGTGGGGGTGCGGTCGGCGGCGAGCAGCTCCTTCACGTCGGCGTCGACGGTCGCGGCGACCTCGTCGAAGCGGGCCGCCACGGCGTCGAGGAAGGCCACGGAGACGTCGGCGTCGGCCAGTTCGCGATAGAACTTGGCGCCGTGGAAGTCGTTCGGTCCGACGAGGTCGGAACGGAGGACCGTACGCGATATCAGGCCGGAGACCGTGGAGTTGAGGCACGCGGAGGGGATGAGGAAGTCCTCGCGGGTGCCGTACGTGCGGACGCAGGAGCCCGGGTCGGCGAGGACCGCGATCTCCGGGTCGAAGCCCTCGAACTCCTTGATCGCCTCAGCGAGTTCGCGGGTGATGGCGCCCTTTCCGGTCCAGCCGTCGACGAACACGACGTCGGCCGGGTCGTGGTGGGCGGCGAGCCAGCGCAGCGCGTTGGCGTCGATGCCGCGGCCGCGCACGATGGAGACGGCGTAGTGCGGGAGGTCGAGGCCGTGGCGGGCCTGCGCCCAGCGGCGCATGAGGACGCCGACCGGGGTGCCGGCCCGCGCGAGGGAGACCAGGACCGGGCGGGCGGAGCGCTCGGCGAGGACGGTCTCGGTGACCGTGCCGACGGCGCGCGCCATCCGGGCGGCGGAGCTCTCCAGGGCGGCCTGGAAGAGCTCCTGGTAGCGCTCGCTGGGCTGGTACTCGACGGGGAGCGACTCGGCGTAGTGCGCGCCGCCGCTCTGGATGGCCTCCTCCCGTTCCTCGGTGGGGGCCTCGAGTTCGACGTCCGAGAGGTCCTGGAGCAGCCAGCCGACCTCTTCGGGTGCGTACGAGGAGAAGGCGGGGCCGCGGAGGGGCTCGGGCAGCATGGAGCTCCTTTCGGGAGCTTCGGTGACGGAGTCCGTGGGTGTGTAGGACGGGATCACCGCGAGCACGACGCGCGGGATGTGCGCGGTGAGCTGGGCGAGCAGGCCGTCCTGGGCGTGCAGGGCCGGGGTGTCGGCGGCGGAGTCGACGACGAGGACGCCGGCGTCGAAGCCTGCGCCCGCGACGTTGTACGCGTAGCGCTCGCCGGGTCCGTCGGCGGGGGCGTCGTGGGCGGGGAAGACGAGCCGGGTGCGGATGGCGTAGCCGGGGTCGTCGACGGCGAGGACGGGCGAGCGGGTGGTGGTGGAGTAGCGGACGTCGTGACCGGCGTCCTCCAGGGCGGTGCCGAGACGCAGCGGCGCGTACATCAGCTCCTCGAAGCCGAGGACGAGGATCCGGGGCCGGGGCCGGGGCCCTGCGGGCGGCGTGGCGGGACTGTCCGGGGCCTGCTCGGCCTGCGCGGCCTGCTCGGCCTGCTGGGTCCCACCCTGCGCGGCAGGACGGGCCGAGGCCTGCCCGGCCTGCGCGGCAGGACGGTTCAGGGTCTGCTCGGGCAGCTCGGCCTGCTCGGCCTCGCCACGCGCAGCAGGCGTTTCCCGGGCCTGTCCCAGGGTGTCGGGCCCGCCCCCCAGCGCCTCCGCCAGTCTCCCCGCCATACCCGGCAGGGCCTCCTCCAGGTGGTCCCGGTGTTCGGGCGTGAAGCCGTGGCGGCCGCCGTCGGGGAGTTCCGCGGGCCAGTCGAGGTCCACCCGTACGGGTGCCTCCCGCGGTGCGCGGGGGTGCGGCACCGGGGTCGCGCGCTCGTGTTCCGCCACCAGGGCCTGGCCCTTCTCCAGGACGCCGTCCGGGAGGCGGACCGTGCCGGCCGCGCCGGCGATCAGGTCGACGCGGGCGCCGATCTCCGTCGCGAAGGCGTCCAGGCGGCCGAGGTCGGCGGCGGAGCGCATGTCGACGAGGGCCACGACGACGTACCGGTCGCGCGGGTAGCGCTCGTGCAGGGCGCGGATGGTGTTGAGGACCGTGTTGCCCGTCGAGAACTCGTCGTCGACGAGGACGAGCGGCCCGTCGCCCGCGAGGAGCTTGGGGTCCTCGGGCAGCAGGAGGTGCGAGGTGGCGTGGGAGTGGGACTCCTCGAAGCCGCCGGCGCGGGCGACGCCTGCCACCGGGCGGCGGGTGGAGTGGAGGTACGGGGCGAGGCCGAGGCCGTCGGCGACGGCGTGCCCGAGGGCGGTGGCGGTCTCCGCGTAGCCGAGGACGACGGACCGGGCGGCCTCCTCGTCGCCGAGGAGCTCGCGGACGCGCCGGCCGAGCGCGAGGCCGGAGCCGTACACGACGGCCGGGCGCTGCGGCACGTGCTTGCCGAGCACGCTGGAGACCAGCAGGTGCGCCCGCTTGGGGTTGCGGCGCAGTGCGAGGCCCAACAGGGCCGGCAGCTCCTCGTCGCCGATCAGTTCGACGCCCAGTCGCTCCGCGACCCACGTTCCGGTCCACACCACGTCGTCGACGTCCCTTCGTCAGCCGGCCAGGCCGGCGGTGAGCAGCTCCACGAAGCCGACGTCCTCCTTGGCGACGCCGAAGACCTCGGCGCGCAGGAGGATGCGCTCGGCCCACGCGCGATGCGGCTTCACCTCGTTCATCTTGTTCGTGTAGGCGGAGCGGAGGACTCCGCCGCCGTCCCGCTCGGGCCGCAGGATGTCCTGGGCGTCGCTCCACTCCTCGTGGCTGACGACGGAGAGGGCGTGCACCGGCACCACGTGGGTGGGGTGGATGCAGGTCTTGCCGAGCAGGCCGTTGGCCCGGTCGAGTTCGATCTCGCGGAGCAGGCCGTCGAGGTCGTGCTCGATGAGGGCGGTGCGCAGGTCCTCGGCGCGGCCTTCGAGGAAGGGGCTGCGGCGCAGCTGTGGCTTGAACATGCGCTCGCCCTGCCGGAAGTACTCCCAGACGGGCCCGGTGACGGTGAAGCCGGTGCCGTCGGAGCGGCCGAGGACGTTGACGACGTCGGCGATGACGTTCGCGACGATCTTGATGTCGTACGCGGTCATGTCGGGCGAGCGGCGCAGCCCGTAGGCGGAGCAGAAGTCCGTGACGCCGAGGCGGAGGGCGAGGACGCGGTCGCGGTGCTTGTCGGTGATCGAGGCGATCCCGGCGAGGGTCTCGGCCCGGGTCTCCAGGTGGAGGAGCTCGGGGGACTCGAGGACGGGCATGGCGAAGAGGCGCCTGCCGCTCGTCCGCTCGGCCTGGGTGAGCGCTTCGAGGAAGGCGCGGCCTCGGGTCTCGGTGAACTTGGGGAGTACGAATCCGGACAGCAGGGCGACGGTCGCGCCGAGGCGGTCGACGAGGTCGGTGATCTGGCGCGGTTCGCGGACCCGGATGAAGAGCAGGGGCAGGTCCGTGGCGGTGTCGGTGTCCGTCACGGTCCCGGCGGCGAGGTCGGCGAAGGTCCGGACGAGGTTGGCCTCGCCCGCCTCGACCTCGGCGTCGCTGATGGAATCCTCCAGGCAGAGCACCATGGAGACCACTCCGCGCCGGGCCTGCTTGCGTACGGCGTCGGCCAGCCGGGGGCGGGTGGCGGGGCTGTAGAGCGTGGCGCCCAGGGCCACGGCGAGCGTGCCGGCGGGCGAGTCGGCCGTGAACTCGGCCGGCTCCCGGTGGAACAGCCCGGCCTGCACAGCGGCCGGGATGTGCCCGAAATGACGCATGTAAGTCCCCCGTCTGCCTCTCCGGCCCTGATGACATGTGGCCGGTAATAGTACGTATGTATGGGTGTCCTTAGTTCCCTCGGCGCATGAAATTCAGGTAACTCGACGGCATCCGTCACACCGTTCCGGTATCGGTGGTGCCCCCGCGTTGTCCGCGGGTCGGGCGGGAGGGCAGGATTGCGGTCATGACGCACGCGATGCTGAAGGGCTCCAACGTCCCTCTCGACACCGCGGCCGTACGGGCCGTGCTCCGCTGGACCCCGGGCCCCGGGGTCCCCGACGTGGATGCCTCCGCCCTGCTCCTCGGGCCGTCCGGGCGCGTGCGGTCCGACGAGGACTTCGTCTTCTACAACCAGCCGCGCCACCCCTCGGGCCTGGTGCGACGGCTGCCGAAGAAGCGGGTCGCCGAGGGCCTGACGGACACCGTGGAGGCCGATCTCGCCGGGCTCGACGTGTCCGTCGACCGGGTGGTGATCGCGGCTTCCTCCGACGGCGGCACCTTCCGGTCCGTCTCCGACCTGCAGATCCTGCTGTACGACGCGGTGGCCGGGGCGGAGCGCGAGCCGATGGCCCTGTTCGACGTGACGGCGGAGACCGGCGAGGAGACGGCGGTCATCTGCGGCGAGCTGTACCGGCGCGGGGACGGCTGGAAGTTCCGCGCGGTGGGCCAGGGCTACCCGACGGGTCTTGTCGGCCTCGCCACGGACTTCGGCATCTCGGTCGACGAGGACGCCGCGGCGCAGGACGCCGCCCAGGACGCACAGGGCCCGGTCTTCCCCGAGGCCGGGGCGGTCACCGGTTCTCCCGCCACCGGCTCCCACGACCCCGACCTCGATCGGACCGTGGTCCATACCCCGGTGCCGCCGCAGCCGACCGTGCCGCCCATGCCGGACCGCGCGCCCGCCTACGGCTACCCGCAGCAGCCGGTGAACGCGCCCGCCCCGGCGTACGGCTACCCCCAGCAGCCCGTGAACGCCCCGGCCCCCTCGTACGGCTACCCGCAGCCGGTGGCCGCCGCCGAGCAGAACCCGGCGCCGGAGTTCCGCATGCCGCCGATGGGGCCCCAGTTCAGCCGGCAGTGACACCGGGGGCCGCGGCAGGGCTCACGCCTTGGTCTTGTAGCCGCGGCCCCACTGGAGTCCCCAGCCGTACAACCGGTCCAGTTCGGCCTGGAAGCCGTACACGAACCGCACCTCGCGTCGGACGGTCAGCTCGCCCTTGACGTTCTCCATGGAGAAGACGGCGCAGGAGCGGGCCTGCGGGGCGCGCTCGTCGAGCTCGATCTCGATCCGGGGACCGTTGCTCGGGTAGAGCGTGACCTTGGCGTGCGTACGGTCGAAGGCCGGCGTCTGGTCGTAGATGTAGGCGAAGAACAGCAGCCGCTTGAAGTCGTCCCGGTGGTCCAGGTTGACGAAGATCGTCTCGCCCGAGGAGCCGCCGAAGCGGTCGTCTCCGCTCAGCTTCACGTACGGGGCGGCGTTCAGGTCGCCGAAGAAGCCGCCGAGCGGCTGCACGACCCCCTTGCTGCCGTCGGCGAGCTCGTAGAGGCAGCCCAGGTCGAGGTCGACGTTGACCATGCCCTGGGTGTGGGCCTGGACGACCTCGGGCTTGAAGAGCTGCGCGGGGTTCCGCAGCAGCCGTCCGCTCTGGCGGGAGCGGCCCTCGATGTCGGAGGTGCGCATCCGCCAGGAGAGGTTCACCCGGAGGTTGCCGGTGGCGGCGCCCTGTTTGGTGAGCGAGACGGTCGGGCGCCGTTTCGTCAGATCGATCGCGTTCGACGCGGCGCTGCCCGAGTCGAACTGCGCCGCCCTCCCCGGAAACAGGTTGTCCCAGAAGGCCATGTCGCCTTCACCCCCCACTGGTCGTCAACACCGCGGCCGTCGGCGCCGCGCACATGCCTGCGGGGCGGCCGGATGCACCGGCCGCCCCGCAGTGAAGCATTCCTCGCTGCCGGGGGTGTCACACCCCTGACGGCACCTCGGTCTTGTCGTTCGCGGAGCCGCCCTCGGCCGCCGCGAGCCGCTTGTTGCGGCGGACGGAGGACCAGAAGGACCAGCCGATGAGCGCGACGCCGATGCCGCCGGTGACGATCTCGGGGATCTCGTACTGGATGGTGATCATGAGGACCACGGCCAGGGCGCCGATCGCGTAGTGGGCGCCGTGCTCCAGGTAGACGTAGTCGTCGAGGGTGCCCTGGCGGACCAGGTAGACCGTCAGCGAACGGACGTACATGGCGCCGACGCCCAGGCCGAGCGCCATCAGGACGATGTCGTTGGTGATGGCGAAGGCGCCGATGACACCGTCGAAGGAGAAGGAGGCGTCGAGGACCTCGAGGTAGAGGAACATGAAGAAGGCGGCCTTGCCGGCGAGCTGGACGACGGAGACCTTCTTGCCCGTGCGCTTGGCCTCTTCCTCGGCCTCCTGCTCGGCCTCCTCTTCCTCCTCCAGCTTGTTCTCGAAGTAGCCGGAGAGACCGCCGACGACGAGGTACGTGATGAGGCCGGCGATGCCGGAGATCAGGACCGTCTGCGCCTTGTCGACGTGCGCGCCGCCGTGCTGGTGGGCGTGGGTCGCGAAGGTCATCGAGGTGATGAGCAGGACGACGAGGGCGATGCAGACCGACAGCATGTCGACCTTGCCGAGCTTGGCCAGCGGGCGCTCGATCCAGCGCAGCCACTGGATGTCACGCTCCTCGAAGATGAAGTCGAGGAAGATCATCAGCAGGAACATGCCACCGAAGGCGGCGATCGACGGGTGTGCGTCGGTGACCAGCTGCTGGTAGCGGTCGGCGTCGTTCAGCGCGAGATCGACGGCTTCGATGGGGCCGATCTTCGCGCTGATCGCGACGATCACGACGGGGAAGACGAGGCGCATGCCGAAGACGGCGATGATCACGCCGATCGTGAGGAAGATCTTCTGCCAGAAGGCATTCATCTTCTTCAGGATTCCGGCGTTGACCACCGCGTTGTCGAACGACAGGGAGATCTCGAGGACGCAGAGGATCGCGACGATCCCGAACGCCTCCCACCCCCCGTAGAGCACCGCCACGGCCAGGCCGATCACAGTGATCGCGAACGACCAGCCGAAGGTTTTCAGAATCACTGTCTACCCCATCGTGAAATTACAGGCTTTACGAAACGTTGACCCCGAAGTCTAGAGCGATGCCCCGAAGCCCGGACGCGTACCCCTGTCCCACCGCACGGAACTTCCATTCGCCGTTGTAGCGGTAGAGCTCACCGAAGATCATCGCCGTCTCGGTGGAGGCGTCCTCCGAGAGGTCGTAGCGGGCGAGCTCCTGGCCGTCGAGCTGGTTGACGACGCGGATGAAGGCGTTGCTGACCTGGCCGAAGCTCTGACCGCGGTTGTCGGCGTCGTGGATCGACACCGGGAAGACGATCTTGTCGCAGTGGGCCGGCACCTTGGTGAGGTCCACGATGAGGGACTCGTCGTCCCCGTCACCCTCGCCGGTGAGGTTGTCGCCGGTGTGTTCGACGGAGCCCTCGGGGCTGCGGAGCTGGTTGTAGAAGACGAAGTACTCGTCCCCGAGCACCCGGCCGGCCTGGCACAGCAGGGCGCTGGCGTCGAGGTCGAAGGGGGCTCCGGTGGTGGAGCGCGCGTCCCAGCCGAGCCCCACGAGGACCTGGGTCAGGTTGGGTGCGGCTTTGGAGAGGGAGACGTTGCCTCCCTTGGCGAGCGTGACGCCCATGATTCGGTTCCTCCCCGGTGGTGATGAGGCACGTCCGGCGCCGCACGGGAGGTGCGGCGCCGGACGGTTCGAACGGTTCGACTCAGACGTTGACGCCGAAGTCCTGCGCGATGCCGCGCAGACCCGAGGCGTACCCCTGGCCGACGGCACGGAACTTCCACTCCGCACCGTGGCGGTACAGCTCGCCGAAGACCATGGCGGTCTCGGTCGAGGCGTCCTCGGAGAGGTCGTACCGGGCGATCTCGGCGCCGCCGGCCTGGTTCACGACGCGGATGAAAGCGTTGCGCACCTGACCGAAGGACTGCTGGCGGTTCTCGGCGTCGTAGATCGAGACCGGGAAGACGATCTTGGCCACGTCGGCCGGCACACCGGCCAGGTTGACCTTGACCTGCTCGTCGTCGCCCTCGCCCTCACCGGTGAGGTTGTCACCGGTGTGCTCGACCGAGCCGTCGGCGCTCTTCAGGTTGTTGAAGAAGACGAAGTCCTGGTCGTTGCGGACCTTGCCGGCCTCGCTCACCAGGATGGCGCTGGCGTCGAGGTCGAAGTCCGTACCGGTGGTGGTGCGGACGTCCCAGCCCAGACCGACGGTCACGGCGGTGAGGCCAGGGGCCTCCTTGGTCAGCGAGACGTTGCCGCCCTTGCTGAGGCTGACTCCCACGAGTCCCTCCATAGGTTTCCAGGGGCAGCGCCCCCAGTCGTGCGTTGGCATCGGATCAACGACTGGATCCTAGTGACGGGTTCCCGGTCGAAACAGTCGATTCGCCCGGTGATTCCGAGGGTGTCGGCCCCGTTTCGCTCCCAAGGCGCTCAGAGGGCGTCGAGCGCCTTGAGGTAGTCGCCGAGGTCGCGGGCGTCCGACAGGGCGTTCACGACGGTCCAGCGGACGACGCCCTCCTTGTCGATGACGAAGGTGCCGCGGACCGCGCAGCCCTTCTCCTCGTCGAAGACGCCGTACGCCCGGGAGACCTCGCCGTGCGGCCAGAAGTCGGAGAGCAGCGGGAACTCCAGGTCCTCCTGGTCGCCGAAGACGCGGAGGGTGTGGATGGAGTCGTTGGAGACGGCGAGGAGCCTGGTGTCTTCGTTGACGAACGCCGGCAGGTTGTCGCGCAGCTCGCGGAGTTCGCCGGTGCAGACGCCGGTGAAGGCGAACGGATAGAAGAGCAGCACCACGTTCTGCTCGCCGCGGAAGTCGGAGAGCCGCACGGTCCGGCCGTGGTTGTCCTTGAGCTCGAACTCCGGGGCCTTGGTGCCGACCTCGATCGCCATCGCGTACGCGTCCCTTCCGACGGGGCCCGGGCCTTGGCCGTGTCGCCTTGGGCCGTATCGGTGAACCCGGGTCGATCCCACCCTACGCCTGCGCACGAAAGCCCCCGCCGGGGGACCGGCGGGGGCTTCTCGCAGCGTGGTGATCAGCGCTTGGGGGCGGCCAGGCGGGTGCCCGACCAGTCCTTGGCGACGCTGATGCTCTTGGTCTGGGAGAGACCCGCTGTCTGCGCGGCATCGTTGATGTCGGACGGCTCGATGTATCCGTCGCGGCCGGTCTTCGGGGTCAGCAGCCAGATGTTGCCGCCGTCCTCCAGAAGACCGATGGAGTCCACCAGGGCGTCGGTGAGGTCGCCGTCCTCGTCACGGAACCAGAGCACGACGGCGTCGGCGACGTCGTCGTAGTCCTCGTCCACGAGGTCCTGTCCGATCACGGACTCGATGCCTTCACGGAGATCCTGGTCGACGTCGTCGTCGTAGCCGATCTCCTGGACCACCTGTCCGGGCTCGAACCCCAGCCTCGCTGCCGGGTTGGTCCGCTCCTCCGCGTGGTCCGCGGTCGCGCTCACGGCTTGCCTCCTGCTCATTCGGAAAATGCTGTGGGCCACGCGTATGCGCGCGGCGCTGGCCGTAGTCCACACGTGCCGGGGCGGATCGCGCAAGTACCCGGCCGCCGAGACCGCCGAAACGGTGACGTTTGGGGCCGTCTCGCCGCAACTTCCGGCACCGCCGGTCCCTCCTCCGTGATCAGGCACACATGGTTCGTCCCGGTTTACTGACTTCTGCGGTTTCAGTCTGCCGAACGCCCGGACGAAACGCATGCGCGGGTTGAGCGTAAGGTTGCGATTTGACCACACCGGACCTCTACCCGACCGCACCCAGACCGCTGGAGACATCCGAAAGACAGGCCCCGAGACGGGCCCTGGGGACCCCCCGGGGGTTACCCCTCGGTAAATGTGACGTCTGGCGTCGGCGGGGTACACGATGGACATCCCGACCACTCCGTGGCCCCGTGGGCACTACCGAACAGCGAAGGAAGAGCGTGGCTCCCGGATCCGATCGCAACCCGATCATCATTGGCGGCCTTCCCAGCCAGGTCCCGGATTTCGACCCGGAAGAGACCCAGGAATGGCTCGACTCCCTCGACGCGGCCGTCGACGAGCGGGGCCGTGAGCGGGCCCGCTACCTCATGCTCCGTCTGATCGAGCGGGCCCGCGAGAAGCGCGTGGCCGTGCCCGAGATGCGCAGCACGGACTACGTCAACACCATCGCCACCAGGGACGAGCCGTTCTTCCCCGGCAACGAGGAGATCGAGCGCAAGGTCCTCAACGCCACCCGGTGGAACGCGGCCGTGATGGTCTCGCGCGCCCAGCGCCCGGGCATCGGCGTCGGCGGTCACATCGCGACCTTCGCCTCCTCCGCCTCCCTGTACGACGTCGGCTTCAACCACTTCTTCCGCGGCAAGGACGAGGGCGACGGCGGCGACCAGATCTTCTTCCAGGGGCACGCCTCCCCCGGCATCTACGCCCGCGCGTACCTCCTCGACCGGCTGAACGAGACCCAGCTCGACGCCTTCCGCCAGGAGAAGTCGAAGTTCCCGAACGGTCTTTCGTCGTACCCGCACCCGCGGCTGATGCCGGACTTCTGGGAGTTCCCGACCGTGTCGATGGGCCTCGGCCCGCTCGGCGCGATCTACCAGGCGCGGATGAACCGGTACATGGAGGCGCGCGGCATCGCCGACACCTCCATGTCGCACGTCTGGGCGTTCCTCGGCGACGGCGAGATGGACGAGGTCGAGTCCCTCGGCCAGCTGTCCATCGCCGCCCGCGAGGGTCTGGACAACCTCACCTTCGTCGTCAACTGCAACCTCCAGCGGCTCGACGGCCCGGTCCGCGGCAACGGCAAGATCATCCAGGAGCTGGAGTCGATCTTCCGGGGCAACGGCTGGAACGTCATCAAGCTGATCTGGGACCGCTCCTGGGACCCGCTGCTCGCGCAGGACCGCGACGGCATCCTGGTCAACAAGCTGAACACCACCCCGGACGGCCAGTTCCAGACGTACGCCACGGAGACCGGCGGCTACATCCGGGACCACTTCTTCGGCGACGACCACCGGCTGCGGGCCATGGTCGAGGGCATGACGGACCAGCAGGTCCTGCACCTCGGCCGCGGCGGCCACGACCACAAGAAGATCTACGCGGCCTACGCGGCGGCGAAGGCCCATGCCGGCCAGCCGACCGTGATCCTCGCCCAGACCGTCAAGGGCTGGACGCTGGGCCCGAACTTCGAGGGCCGCAACGCGACCCACCAGATGAAGAAGCTGACGGTCGACGACCTCAAGCGCTTCCGCGACCGGCTGCACATCCCGGTGACGGACCGGCAGCTGGAGGACGGCCTCCCGCCGTACTACCACCCGGGCCGGAACTCCGAGGAGATCCAGTACATGCACGACCGCCGCAAGGCGCTGGGCGGGTACGTCCCGACCCGGATCGTGCGGGCGAAGCCGCTGCCCCTCCCCGACGACAAGACCTACGCCGCCGCCAAGAAGGGCTCCGGGCAGCAGTCGATCGCCACCACGATGGCCTTCGTCCGCATCCTGAAGGACCTCATGCGGGACAAGGAGATCGGCAAGCGCTTCGTGCTGATCGCCCCCGACGAGTACCGCACCTTCGGCATGGACGCGTTCTTCCCGAGCGCCAAGATCTACAACCCGCTGGGCCAGCAGTACGAGGCGGTGGACCGCGAGCTCCTCCTCGCGTACAAGGAGTCGCCGACCGGCCAGATGCTGCACGACGGCATCTCCGAGGCCGGCTGCACGGCCTCGCTGATCGCCGCCGGCTCCGCGTACGCCACGCACGGCGAGCCGCTGATCCCGGTGTACGTCTTCTACTCGATGTTCGGTTTCCAGCGGACCGGCGACCAGTTCTGGCAGATGTCCGACCAGCTGGCCCGCGGCTTCGTGCTCGGCGCCACGGCCGGCCGGACGACGCTGACCGGCGAGGGCCTCCAGCACGCGGACGGCCACTCCCACCTCCTCGCCTCCACCAACCCGGCCTGCATCGCCTACGACCCGGCGTACGGCTTCGAGATCGCGCACATCGTCAAGGACGGTCTGCGGCGGATGTACGGCCCCGAGTCCGAGGACGTCTTCTACTACCTGACGGTCTACAACGAGCCGATCCAGCACCCGGCCGAGCCCGAGAACGTGGACGTCGACGGCATCCTCCAGGGCATCCACCGCCTGAAGGCCGGCGAGGCGGGCACGATCCCGGCGCAGATCATGGCCTCGGGCGTCGCCGTGCCGTGGGCGATCGAGGCGCAGCGGATCCTCGCCGAGGAGTGGAACGTCAAGGCCGACGTCTGGTCCGCGACCTCCTGGACCGAGCTGCGCCGCGAGGCCGTGGCCGTCGAGGAGCACAACCTGCTCCACCCGGACGAGGAGCAGCGCGTCCCGTACGTGACGCGCAAGCTCCAGGGCGCCCAGGGCCCGTTCGTCGCGGTCTCGGACTGGATGCGGTCGGTGCCGGACCAGATCTCCCGCTGGGTGCCCGGCCGGTACACCTCGCTGGGCGCGGACGGCTTCGGCTTCGCGGACACGCGCGGTGCGGCCCGCCGCTACTTCCACATCGACGCGCAGTCGATCGTGCTCGCCGTGCTGACCGAACTCGCCCGCGAGGGCAAGGTCGAGCGCTCGGCCCTGAAGCAGGCCGTGGACCGCTACCAGCTGCTCGACGTGGAGGCCGCCGACCCGGGCGCGGCGGGCGGCGACGCCTGACCGCCTGTCGGCGCCTGTCGGCAGCCGATAGTCGCGGAGGCCCTGTCCGCTCGTGAGCCACCGGTCGCCCTGGTGACCCGGTGGCTCCGGCGGCCGGCGGCACCGGAGGCGTCGGTGGCCCCGGCGACCCCTGCGGCTCCGGAGGCCTCTGTGGCTCCGGTGGCCCCCGTGGCCCCGGTGGCCTCGGTGGCGCCCGTGGCTCGTTTGGGCTGGTGAGGGCGGTGGGACTCGGCCCCGCCGCCCTTCGGCATTCCTTACGATGCCGGTCATGCCCGTCAAGAAGGTTCGCTGGGAAGAGCGCACCCAGACACCGCTCCTCGTGCTCGCCGTCGCGTTCGGCATCGCCTACGCGGTACCGATCGTGGCTCCCGGCGCCGATCCGTGGGTGCACCGGCTGTGCACCCACGTCGAGTGGACCGTCTGGGGTGCCTTCGCCCTCGACTACCTCGTCCGTCTCGCGCTCGCCCCGGACCGCCGGTGCTTCGTGCGCGGCCATCTGCTCGACCTGCTCGCGGTGATACTGCCGATGGTGCAGCCGCTGCGGCTGCTGCGGGTCGTCTCCACGCTCCTCCTCGTGGGCCGGCGGGCCCGGATGGCCCCGCAGATAACGCTCACCACGTATGTGGCGGGCGCGGTGGTCGGGCTGATGATGTTCGGCTCGCTGGCCGTGCTGCACGTGGAGCGGGACGCCCCGAACGGCAACATCAAGACGCTCGGGGACGCGGTGTGGTGGTCGTTCACCACGATGACCACCGTCGGCTACGGCGACCACGCCCCGACCACGGGTCTCGGCCGGATCCTCGCGGTGGGCCTGATGCTCTCCGGCATCGCCCTGCTCGGTGTCGTCACGGCGAACATCGCGGCCTGGTTCATCTCCCGCTTCGACCGGGACGACGCCGTGGAGCGCCGGCAGACGGAGCTCCTGGAGGCGCTCACCCTGGAGGTCCGGGAGCTCCGCGCCGAGGTGGCCCGGCTCTCCGCCCCTCCGGGACCGAGCGGGCCCCAGGAGGTCCCCTCGCCTACCGCTCCCACAGCTTGAACGCTCTGACCTCGTAGGCCGTCTGCGGCACCCAGGTCCCCCGCCCCGGGTACGTCTCGAACTCCCCCGTCTCCGCGCACTCGGCCGACTGGTACGTGGTGACCGGCCGGCCCGTGCGGTTCGCGAGGGACTGGGCCGAGGTGCCCGGCGGCAGGGCGACGCAGCTGTCGATGTCGGTCGTCGCCAGCTCGTGCGTCCACGGCCTGCCCTTGAAGTCGGACTTGGGCCAGAGGCAGAGCCGTCCTGGCCCACAGGCGCCGAGCACGGTCCCGGACGGCGCGGCGGCCGGTGCGGCTGTCGCCGCCGCCGTCGCCGTCAGGGCGGTCAGGAGGAGGGCCGTGATGGCCGTACCGGTGAGGACTTTCTTCTTGTACATGCTGATGAACCCCCGTTTCGTCACTCTCTGTAATCACGAGAATGGCGGAGGGCTCCCGGCAAGGGAAGAGGGGCCGCCCCCGTTCATGCGAACGGGTGACGGCCCCCTACGGGAACCCTGACGGCCCTGACGGGCGAGCCGTCAGATGTGGCCGCCCATGCCTCCGGCCTCCGCGTTCTCACCGCGCTTGGTGAGCGTGGCGACCAGGGCCGCGACGACCGCGACGCCGCCGGCGACGGTGAAGGCCAGGCCCATGCCGTCGAGGAAGGTGTCGTGGATGACCCCGGTGATCTGCTGGAGGAGACCGGGGGTCATCCCCGGCGCGTGGGCCAGCTCCGGCGGGGCCATGCCGAACTCGGCGGCCTGCTCGAGGCGCGGGTCGGCCGGGACCGGGATGCCGGCCTCCTTCCAGTTGCCCGCGAAGGAGTCGGCGACCTTCGAGGACATGACGGCGCCGAGCACCGCCGTGCCGAGCGCGCCGCCGACCTGCATGGCGGCCTGCTGCAGACCGCCGGCCACGCCGGACAGCTCGAGCGGCGCGTTGCCGACGATGACCTCGGTCGCACCGACCATGACCGGGGCGAGGCCCAGGCCGAGGAGAGCGAACCAGAGGGACATGGTGAGGGTGCTGGTGCCACTGGTGAGCGTGATCATGCCGAACATCGCGACGGCCGTGCAGACCATGCCGCCGACGAGCGGCACGCGCGGCCCGAACTTGGTGATCAGCGCGCCGGCCAGCGGCGAGGAGACGATCATCATCGCGGTCAGCGGCAGAAGGCGCAGACCGGCGTCGACCGGGCCGAGCCCCTTCACGCCCTGGAGGTAGAAGGTCACGAAGAAGAGGCCGCCCATGAAGGCGAAGGCCATCAGGACCATGAGGACCACGCCGGCCGAGAGCGGCACGGAACGGAACATGGCCAGCGGGATCAGCGGCTCCTTGACCTTGGTCTCCCAGAAGGCGAAGACCGCGAACAGGAACAGCGCTCCGATCAGGCAGCCCCAGGTCTTGCCGCTGGACCAGCCCCAGGACTCGCCGGCCTTGATGAGGCTCCAGACGAGGGAGGCCATGGCGCCGGAGAGCAGCAGGATGCCGAGGAGGTCGAAGGAGCGCGGCGCGTTCTCGGCGCGGTGGTCCTTGAGGATGAGCAGGCCGAGGACGAGCGCGACGACGCCCACCGGCACGTTGATGAAGAAGACGGACTGCCAGCTGACGTGCTCCACGAGGAAGCCGCCGAGGATCGGACCGCCGGCCGTGGACGCGCCGATGACCATGCCCCAGATGCCGATCGCCATGTTCAGCTTCTCGGCGGGGAAGGTGGCGCGCAGCAGGCCGAGCGCGGCCGGCATCAGCAGGGCGCCGAAGAGGCCCTGCAGGACGCGGAACGCGATCACGGCGCCGATGGAGTGCGACAGGCCGATCGCGCCGGAGGCGCCGGCGAAGCCCGCGATGCCGATGAGGAAGGTCTGCCGGTGGCCGAAGCGGTCACCGAGCTTGCCGGCGGTGATCAGGGCGACGGCGAGCGCGAGCAGGTAGCCGTTGGTGATCCACTGGACCTGGGCGAGGGTGGCGCCGAGGTCGTCCTTGATGGCGGGGTTGGCGATGGCGACGATCGTGCCGTCGAGCGCGACCATCATCACGCCCACTGCGACGCCGAAGAGCGTCAGCCACGGGTGGCCGCGCAGTCCCTTCGCCGGGACCGGTACGGGTTCCCGGGTGTCCCCCTGACCCTGCGGGGCCTTTTCCACGGTGGTCTGACTAGTCATGGAACGAGGCTAATGACAGCCACTGACAATTGACAAAGCGATTCATGCGTCGGTAACTGTCACGTAGCTCACAGGTACGCTGAGCAGGACGAAATGCCGGAAAAGAGGACCCCGACGTGACCGTGCCCGTGTCCGCGCCCGTGCCTGCGCCCGGACTGCGCGAGCGGAAGAAGCAGCGCACGCGCGACGCGCTGATCCGGGTCGCTCTGGAGCTCTTCACCCGCCACGGTTACGAGGCGACCACCGTCGACGAGATCGTCGACGCCGTGGAGGTCTCCCAGCGCACCTTCTTCCGGTACTTCTCCTCCAAGGAGGAGGCCGTCTTCGCCGTCCAGCAGATGGCCGAGGAGCGTTACGTGCACGCCCTCGGGCAGCGGCCTCCGGACGAGCCCCCGATGGACGCGATGCGCAACGCCGTCCTGAGCGCCTGGGACACCATCGGCGAGGCGATCGAAGAGGTCGTCCCGGTCGACCTGCACCTGCGCACGTACCGGATGATCGAGTCGACGCCCGCACTGCTCGCCGTCCATCTGCGCCGCTCCACCGAGATGGAGGAGACCATCGCCCGGATCATCGCCGCGCGCGAGGGCCTCGACGTCGACGAGGACCCGCGCCCCCGGATCGCGGTGGCCGCGTTCAGCGGGGTGATGCGGGTGGCCGGGCAGATGTGGGGCCGGGGTACGGACGGGAGCCTGGAGGCCATCCGCGCGCTCACCGAGCGGTACCTCGACCAGCTCGGCCCCGCGCTCGCGCCGCGCTGGCGGGACTGACGGAGGCGGGACCGGCAGAGGCGGGACCGGCAGAGGCGGGGCTGACCGAGGCGGGGCTGACCGAGGCGGGACTGACCGAGGCGGGACAGGCGGAAGCAGGGCTGACCGAGGCGAGGCATACGGAGGCGGCGCCCGGACCCCGGGTAAGGGACCCACCTGGTCGAGAGCAGTGCGCCGGGCCCCGTAGGGTGGCCGCCCGTGACCTCCGTCGACGCCTCGCCCGCCTTCGTCGCCACGCGCGCGCTCCTCGCGCTCGCCGTCGTGTTCGTGCTCCTCTCGATCACCGGGTGGACCACCATCCACCACCGGCCCGAGCCGTGGCCCTCCCGCGAGTCCGCGCTCGCCGCCTGGGCGAAGGACCGGATCGACCACCGTCCGCTGCCCGACCCGGACGCCCCGGCCCGTACCATCGCCGCGTTCTTCGCCCGGCTCGGCCCGGCGGGCGGCGCACGGCTCGCCGCCCGACACCCGCTCGTCGTCGGCAACCTCAACGGCGCCCCGGTCTCCCTGCGCTACCGCGCCAACCGGTTCACCCTCGCGCGCGCTTACGCCACCGAGCGGGGCAGGGTCGACGACACCAGGCTCTCCCCCGAGGGCCGGCACGAGGCCCGGCGCCGCGTCGACCGCTTCGCCTCCCTGATGCGGCCCGGCCGGCAGGTCCTGGCCTTCGACCCGACCGGTTCAGGGCGGGCCGCCGAGGTCCTCGGGGACCTGGAGCACGCCCGGCGCGTCTCGGTGATCGTGCCCGGCGTCGACACCAACCTGCTCACCTTCCAGAAGACCAACGGCCGGTACCGCGCCCCCGCCGGCATGGCCGAGGCCCTCTACGCGGCCGAGCGGCGGACCTCGCCACGCGCGCGCGTGGCGGTGATCGCCTGGGCCGACTACACCGCGCCCGTCGGAATCGGCGTCGACGCGGTGACCGGCCGGCTGGCCGCGGAGGGAGCCATACGCCTGATAGGGCTCACCGAGTCGCTGCCCCCACGCGCGCGCGTGGCGCTCTTCTGCCACAGCTACGGCTCCGTGCTCTGCGGGGTCGCCGCGCCCCGGTTGCCCGCCCGGGTGACCGACCTCGCCGTGGCCGGAAGCCCCGGCATGCGGGTCGATCGGGCCGCCGACCTCGGCAGCCACGCGCGCGTGTGGGCCATGCGGGACGCCGACGACTGGATAGCGGACGTGCCGCACCTGGAGGTCGGCGGGGTCGGGCACGGCGCGGACCCGGTCGCGCCCGAGTTCGGCGCGAGGCTGCTCTCCGCTCGTGGGGCGCTCGGCCACAGCGGCTATTTCGAGCCGGGTACGCAGAGCCTCGGCAACTTCGCCGCGATAGGCGTCGGGGCGTACCCGCGACTGGTCTGCGCACGTGCCGACAGCGCTTGCCACGACGGAATATCCGGCACGGAAGGGCTCTGACGCGCGTAGATCACGTAATTTCGGGACCTTTCACAGGGGCGACGCAAGGGCACACGCCGCTTACGATGAGGCGCATGGGTGATGTGCTGGCCGGAATTCATGCCACCTGGGAGCTCGAGAGCGACGCCCTCGTCATCCGCTTCGACCGGGGGATCCGCACGCCGAAGCTGTTCAGCGCGCTGCGTGAGAGACGCGTACCGCACGAGGCGCTGGCGTCGGTGACGCTCGCGCCCGGCAAGCGGGGCACCGTCGTGCTGCACGCCGTGCCGAGGCCGGGCGCCGATCCGCTGATGGAGGCGGCCGCGGGGCAGCTCAAGGAGGGCAGCGATCCGTACCGCCTGGTGCTCCCGGCGGAACGCGAGACGCTCGCCGAGCAGTACCGGGACGAGCTGCGGGCGCTCCTCGCGTCGCGCCCGGGGGCCGCGGGGGCCTCCGGATACGGGGCGGACGGGGCGGACGACGGGAGCTCGGGGGTCTTCGCACCCGCCGAGCGGTTCCTGGTGGCGCCGCCGCCCGGGCCGCAGTCCTTCAAGGCGTACGACGGGAGGGCCAGCTTCGACGGGACCTCCGAGGTCGCCTTCCGCTGGTCCTGGACGGGGGCGTCCTCCGAGAAGTGGAAGGCCGGCGACCAGGTCTTTCCCGTACGGGACCTCTGCGGGGTCGAGTGGCGCTCGCCGGACGGCGTCGACGGGTACCTGCGGCTCGTGCCGCGGGGCGGCGGGTCCCGGGACTTCCAGCCCGACGAGGACCCGGCGTGCGTCGTCTTCGGCCGGTACGGGCCGGTGTACGAGTCCCTCACGTTCGCGGCGGCGGTCCTCGCGGCGGTACGGGGCAGGGACCGCGCGCCCGTGCCCGCGGGGGTGCGGGGTGCGGAGAGACGGGATCCGGGGGCGGTGGCTGAAAGGATTCGGCACCTGGGGGAGCTGCATCAGGCGGGGCTGGTCACGGATGCGGAGTTCTCGGCGAAGAAGGCGGAACTCCTGGCGGAGCTCTGAGGGTGCGGTCCCGGGCGCGGGGCCCGCGCCCACGCCCCGTGCGGGCAATCGTCCCGCAGGGCGAGGGGGTCCCCCCTGCTCGAGCGAAGCCGAGAGCTCGGGGGAGGGTGGGCACACGGGACGGCGCCCCCAGCGGCGCCTCCGCGTCCCGCGCCCTGACCCGCACCACCAGGGTGCTGTGCACAGGGTGCGGGTCCAGGCTCGGGAGCCTCTGGCGCCTGCAGGGCGCGGGTCCGTCGTGCCCACCCGTTCCGCCCCGGCGGAACGGGTGGGCACAACGAGGCACGGAAGCGCCGCCCACGACGGGGTGGGCACCGCCCCGGCGGAACGCATGCCCACAGCGCGGGGTCATACCCCGGTATCAGCCCCTCGGTATGACGCCCCGGCGTAGAGGCCCTGCCTAGGCTGGGGATCCTCATGGGTATCGAATCGCGGCACGAGCCGTCCATCGTTCATCCCCCCGTCGTTCGTCGCTTCGCGCGCGTGCGTGAGGCGTTTCAGGGGGTGGGGGTTGCGCTCACCACGCCCGCCACGCCGGGGGCGCCGTTGCTCGCGGGGGCCGCGAAGCGGTGGGTGCGGCTGTTGCCGTACGCCGTCGCCTTCGCGTTCGTCGGCGCGCTCCTGCCCTCCACGATCGTCCTGCTCATCAACGACTACGGCGTCAACGGCGCCCTCGCCGGGGCTGTCGGCACCGCGCAGACGCTGCCGCTGCTGCTCGCCGTCGCCCGGCCCCTCCAGGCCTGGTGGATCGTGTTCGCCGCCGATGTGCTCGGCGCGCTCGTGCTGCTCTCGGGGGACGGGACCCGCGCGGAGTACTGGCCCTGGCCCCCGCCCGTCCTCGTCGGCTACTGCGCCCTCATGGTCGCGCTCGGGCTTCGCGAGTCCCGTCGGGCGCTGTTCGGGGTGTGGCTGGCGACCGGCGTGGCCGGTTACGCCCTGGAGGCCTTCCGGCCCGCCGGGTTCACCAGCATCCACACCCTCCTGCTCGTGCTCAGCGGCGTGCTGCTGCTCCTCACGTCGGCTATCCGCGCCCGCAGCGACGCCCAGCGCCGCCTCGCCGAGCAGGAGACCATCAACGAGGCCGAGCGGGCACGCCGGACCCTCCTCGAGGAGCGGGCCAGGATCGCGCGCGAGCTGCACGACGTCGTCGCCCACCACATGTCCGTCATCACCGTGCAGGCGGACTCGGCCCCGTACCGCATCCCCGAACTCCCCGACGCGGCCCGCGAGGAGTTCACCTCGATCGCGGCGAGCGCGCGCGAGTCGCTGGCCGAGATGCGCCGGCTGCTCTCGGTCCTCCGCAGCGACGGCAGCGAGGGCGAGCGGGCCCCGCAGCCGGGACTCGACCGGGTCCAGCAGCTCGTCGAGGCGACCGTACGCGCGGGCGTGCCGGCCGAACTGCGGCTCGCCGCCGACCTCGGCGAGGTGCCGCAGGCGGTGGACCTGTCCGCGTACCGGATCGTGCAGGAGGCCCTGGCCAACGTCGTGCGCCACGCGCCCGGGGCCTCGACCCGCGTGTCGGTCCGGGCCGAGGACGGGTGGCTGACGGTCCTCGTCGTCAACGGGCCGTCCCTGGAGGAGCGTTCCTCCGTCGAGCGCGGCGTTCCCGGCACCGGGCACGGGCTCGTCGGCATGCGGGAGCGCGTACGGTTGACGGGCGGCTCGCTGGACACCGGGCCGCTGCCGGACGGCGGCTTCCGGGTCGCGGCCAGGCTTCCCCTGCGTACGAAGGACACCGAGTGACCATCCGCGTGATCATCGTCGACGACCAGGCCATGGTGCGGGCCGGTTTCGCCGCGCTGCTCGCCGCGCAGCCCGACATCGACGTGGTCGGCGAGGCGCCGGACGGACGGCAGGGAGTGGAGGTGGCACGCTCGGCGCACCCGGACGTGGTCCTGATGGACGTGCGGATGCCGGAGCTGGACGGGCTCGCCGCCGCCCGGGAGATCCTGCAGCCGCCCGTCGGCGTCACGCACCGGCCGAAGGTGCTGATGCTGACCACCTTCGACGTCGACGACTACGTGTACGAGGCGCTGCGCGCGGGCGCGTCCGGCTTCCTCCT
Organism: Streptomyces sp. NPDC002463; assembly: GCF_042889835.1. Classification (NCBI taxonomy): domain Bacteria; kingdom Bacillati; phylum Actinomycetota; class Actinomycetes; order Kitasatosporales; family Streptomycetaceae; genus Streptomyces; species Streptomyces sp. NPDC002463. The sequence goes on along the minus strand of NZ_JBIARL010000005.1, from coordinate 361,766 downwards.
CAAGGACGCGCCGCCGGCCGATCTCATCGCGGCCGTACGGGTGGTGGCGGCCGGCGAGGCCCTCCTCGCGCCGTCCGTGACCCGCCGCCTCATCGCCGACTTCGCCGCCTCGCGCCCCGCACCCCGCCGGGACGCCACGGCGCTGCGCCTGAACGGGCTCACCCCCCGCGAGACGGAGGTCCTGGAGCTGATCGCCCGCGGCCTGTCCAACCAGGAGATCGCGGAGAGCCTGGTCCTCGCCGAGCAGACGGTGAAGACCCACATCGGCCGCGTCCTCGCCAAGCTGGACCTGCGCGACCGGGCGCAGGCGGTCGTCTTCGCCTACGAGTCGGGTCTGGTGACCCCCGGCACCCACTGACACCCGGGGGAAAACCCCACCTCTCGCCTGGTGCCGGCTGCTCCTCCACCCCCTACCCCGGTATCAGACGGGAGTTGGCTCCTCGGTGTGACGTCCCGTCACCCCTCGTCTTCCTACCTTCCTCTCGCCAACGACGAGAGCGAGGGAGGGCGGGCCGATGCGCCGCTTCACGAGGACCCTGATCACCGCCGCCGCGGTGACCGGCGTGATCGCCGGGACGGCCGGCTGGGCGTCCGGGAACACCCAGGAGGCCGTGACCGGGGCCCCGGTCGGGACTGCGGGGTGGCGGGCCGCGGGGCTGCCCGACCCGGAGCGGACGGGGCCGGCCGAGATCGCGCGGTTCTTCGCCGGGCTGAGTCCCGTACGACGGGAAGAGCTGGCCCGGACGCACCCGACGGTCGTCGGGAACCTCGACGGGGCGCCCCTGGAGCTGCGGTACGAGGCCAATGCCCGCTCCACGCACGGGGAGTTCGGCGGGGCCCGGGTCCTGGCCCACGATCCGCGCGGCCGGGGACAGGTGGCCCTGGTCTACGGGGACCTGGCGCGGGCCGAGCACGTGGCCGTGATCGTGCCCGGCTCCGACGTCGACGCGGACCACGTCGAGCCGCTCGCGGACATGGCGAGCGAGCTGCGCCGGGCGACCGGCGGGCGTACGGCCGTGGTCGCCTGGGCCGGGTACACCACCCCGGTCGGGGTCGGCCTGGACGCGGCCACCGGCCGGCTCGCCGAGGCGGGGGCGGACCGGCTGACCCGGTTCACGGACGGGCTCGCGGCCGTGGGCGCGGCCGAGCCGTCCGTCTTCTGCCACAGCTACGGCTCGGTGGTCTGCGGCCTCGCCGCCCACCGGCTGAAGGCCAAGGACCTGGTGGTCTTCGGCTCTCCCGGGATGCGCGCCGAGAACGTCTCCGAGCTCGGGACCTCCGCCCGCGTCTGGGCGGCGAAGGATCCCACGGACTGGATCGACCGGGTCCCGAACGTCGAGTTCGGCGGCCTCGGGCACGGTGCCGACCCCACCGACCCGGCCTTCGGGGCGCGCCGGATCCCGGCCGAGGACGCAAGCGGGCACGGCGGCTACTTCGCGCCGGGCACCTCCTCCCTCCGTGCGTTCGCCGCGATCGCCGAGGGGGACGTCCGATGAAGACCCTGATCCGGAAGATCGAGGCCTCCACGCCCGCCCACCGCGACCGGGCGATCGACGGGCTCCGCGCCCTCGCCCTGCTCGCCGTGCCGACCGGGCACTGGCTGCTCGGCGGCTTCACGCTCTCCTCCGACGGCGCGATCCACAACGCGAGCCCGCTGGGCACCTTCTCCGGTCTCGCGCCGGTCAGCTGGGTCCTGCAGATGCTGGGGATCTTCTTCCTCGTCGGCGGGTACGCGTCGGTGCTTTCGTACCGGCGTCACACGGGCTCCACGCGCGCGTGGCTCGGCGGCCGGCTCGCCCGGCTCGGGCGTCCGGTGCTCGGGGTCACCGCCGTGTGGGCGGCGCTGCTGCCCGTGCTGCACTTCGGTCTCGGGGTGCCCGTGGACACGCTGCGGACGGCGTCCACGCTGGTGATCCAGCCGCTGTGGTTCGTCGGGGTGTACACGGTGGTCACCGCGCTGACCCCGCTGTGCGTGCGGGCGGCCCGCCGCCTCGGGGTCTGGGCCGCGGCGCCGCTGCTCGGCTCGGTCGCCGTCGTCGACTTCCTGCGGTACGGGCCGTACGCCGACGCCGTGCCGTCCTGGCTGAGCCTCCTGAACATCCTGCCCGGCTGGCTGTTCGCGTATCAGCTCGGCGTCTCGTGGGGCGAGGGCCGGGTCGGCCGGCGCCACGCGTGGGGGCTGCTGCTCGGCGGCGCAGCGCTGTTCGCCGCGCTCCTGCTGGTCTTCGGCTACCCGGCGTCGATGGTCGGCGTCCCCGGCGAGGCCCGCACCAACTCGCATCCGCCGTCGCTGCTCGTCCTCGCCCTCGCCGCCGCGCAGAGCGGTGCGGCGATCCTGCTCCGGGACCGGCTCGGCGCGCTCCTGAGGCGGCCCGCGCTGTGGGCGCCGGTCGTCGTGGTCAACCTGTCCGCGATGACGATCCTGTGCTGGCACCAGACGGCGATGCTGACCGCCGCGATCCCCGCCTCGTACGCCGGCGAGGTCGCGGGTCTGGTGGGCGCGCCGGACTCGGCCGGCTGGATCCTCGCCCGCCTGGCCTGGATGCCGGTCTTCGCCGGCCTGCTCGTCCTGATCGGCCGGTACGCGCGGGTCTTCGAGTCCCCGTGGGCGAAGACCGGCCCGGCCCGCCGCGTCCTGGCGGGTCTCTTCGCGGCGGGTTTCGCGGTCTTCGCCCTGGGGCTCGCGTGAGCCGCTCAGACCTCGCGGTCCACCGACGTGAAGCGCATGTCCGGGTAGCGGTCGCCCGCCACCAGGCCGGCGATCGGCTCCAGTTCGGCGAGTTCGGCGGCGGTCAGGGTGATACGGGTGGCGGCGGCGTTCTCCAGGAGGCGGGAGCGCTTGCGGGTGCCGGGGATGGGGACGACCGTCAGGCCGTGCACGGCGGCGCGCTGCTGCACCCAGGCGAGGGCGATCTGGGCCGGGGTCGCGCCGTGGGCGGCGGCGATCTTCCGGACCGGGTCGAGGAGGGCGGCGTTCCGCTCGGCGTTCTCGCCGGTGAACCGGGGCTGGTACTGGCGGAAGTCGCCGCCCGACAGCTCCTTGCCCGCGTCGGCGAACGCCCCGGTCAGGAAGCCCCGGCCGAGCGGCGAGTACGGCACGAAGGTCACGCCGAGCTCGGCGGCGGCGCCGACGGCGCTGCGCTCCACGTCCCGGGAGAAGAGCGACCACTCCGACTGGAGGGCGGTGATCGGGTGCACGGCGTGGGCCTCGCGCAGTTCGGGCCCGGTGACCTCGCTCAGGCCCAGGAAGCGGACCTTGCCCTCCTGGACCAGCTCGGCCATGGCGCCGACGGATTCGGCGAAGGGGATCTCCGGGTCGCGGCGGTGCATGTAGTAGAGGTCGATGGTCTCGATGCCGAGGCGGCGCAGGCTGTCCTCGGCGGCCTTCTTGACGTACGCCGGGTCGTTGCGGACGCCGCGGTACGTGGGGTCGTCGGCGCGGCGCTCTATGGCGAACTTGGTGGCGAGGGTGACCTCGTCGCGGTGGGCGGCGAGGAACGGGGCGAGGAACTCCTCGTTGGCGCCGCTGCCGTAGATGTCGGCCGTGTCGATCAGGGTGACGCCGGCCTCCAGGGCCGCGTCGAGGGTGTCGCGGGCGGCGGCCTCGTCGGTGTCGCCGTAGAACTCGCTGATGCCCATGGCGCCGAAGCCCTGGACGCCGATCTCCGGTCCGTCCTGGCCGCCGAGTCGTACGGTGTCGATCCTGGTCATGAAGATGTTCCTCCGCTTGCGGTCCCGTAATGGCCGATCTTGATGTCGAGCACGGCGAGCGTGTCCTGGAGCTCGGCGATGCGGGTGAGGACGTCGCGCCGGGTGGCCTCCAGGAGCTCCCGCCGCTCGTCCCGGGTGTGGTCGCCCTCGCGCATCAGCTCGGCGTACCTGACCATGTCGGCGACCGGCATTCCGGTCAGCCGCAGTTTGCCGACGAAGGTCAGCCAGTGCAGGTCCCGCTCGGTGAAGCGGCGCTGTCCCGTGTGCGACCGGTCGACCTGCGGCAGCAGTCCGATCCGCTCGTACCAGCGCAGGGTGTGCGCGGTGAGCCCGGTCAGGGCGGCCACCTCGCTGATGGTGTAACGGTCCTTCCCCGTAAGGCCTGTCGTGCTCGCGATGCTCTCGGTCACGCTCATGGGCCCCACGCTAAAACGTTCGAGTGCACTCGAAGCAAGTAGGCTCGGGCCCATGCACAGCAGCTTGCCGAGCCTGGCGTCGATCGAGAACTGGCCCGTCCCCACCGCGGCCGCCGCCGTCGTCCGCGCGGACGGCACCCTGGCCGGGTCCCACGGCCCCACCGGGCAGCGCTTCCCGCTCGCCTCCGTCACCAAGCCGCTCGCGGCGTACGCCGTCCTCGTCGCGTACGAGGAGGGGGCGATCGACCTCGACGAGCCGGCCGGGCCCGAGGGCGCGACCGTCCGCCACCTCCTCGCCCACACCTCGGGGCTCGCCTTCGACGAGAACCGGGTCATGGCCGCGCCGGGCACCCGCCGGATCTACTCCAACGCCGGCTTCGAGGTCCTCGGCGACCACGTCGCCAAGGCCACCGACATCCCCTTCGCCGAGTATCTGCACCAGGCGGTCCTGGAGCCCCTCGGCATGACGTCGACGACCCTGGAGGGCTCGCCGGCGAAGGACGGCGTGTCGACCGTCGACGACCTCGTGCGGTTCGCCGCCGAGGTGCAGGTGCCGCGGCTGCTCGACGCGCGGACCGTCCTGGACGCGATGACCGTCACGTACCCCGGTCTGACCGGCATCCTGCCCGGCTACGGGCACCAGAGGCCGAACGACTGGGGGCTCGGCTTCGAGATCCGCGACGGCAAGTCCCCGCACTGGACGGGCGCGAGCTCCTCGCCGCGCACCTTCGGGCACTTCGGGCAGGCCGGAACGTTTCTGTGGATCGACCCGGACGCGAGGGCCGCGTGCGTCGCCCTGACCGACCGGCCCTTCGGGCCGTGGGCGATCGAGGCGTGGCCGCCGTTCACGGACGCGGTGCTCGCGGACCTGCGGGCGCGCTGACGCGAGGGCGCGGTCCTCGCGGACCTGCGGGCACGCCGGCCCCGACGGGCCTCAGGTCTCGCAGCGGGTCGCCGGGAGCGTGCCGTCGGGGCCCATGAGGCTCACGTCGACCCTGCCTCCGCCGTCCTGGGCGTACGCGGTCGTGCAGACCAGCTGCTGGACGGCCGCGTCCGACAGGTCCCCGACGGGGAACGGCAGCCGGAGCCGGACGCTGTGGCGGCCCTCCGGGGTCAGGCCCTTGAGCACCTCGGCGTGCGGCGACTCCGCGGACGCGGGCAGGTCCGTGGTCAGGCCCGCCGCGGTGTCGGCGCCGGCCGGGCCGGCGATCAGCGCGGCGAGCACCTTGTCGGGGAGGACCCGGACGCCGGAGGTGCCGTGCCCGGCCCCGGAGCCGAGTCCCCCGGGCTTCAGGTCCTCGGCCCACTCGGAGCCGCCCGCGGCGAACGTCGGGTCGGGGACCGGCGGCCCGACCTCGCGGACCACCGGGGCCGGCCGGCCGTCGGGCCCGAGGAAGTACAGCACCATGCGGAACTCGGGCGCGGGGGCGACGGCGACGGTCGCGGCGCCGCCCGCCTCGACGACGTCGCTCTGCTGGATGCCGCAGGCGGCGAGCAGGACGGTGCCGAGCAGGGCGACGACGACCGCCGTCCCGCGCCTCACAGCGGCATCCGTACGGTGAAGACCGCGCCGCCCGCCGGGTGGTTGGCGGCGTGGACCGTGCCGCCGTGGAGGCGGACGTTCTCCAGGGTGATCGCGAGGCCGAGGCCGCTGCCCGCCGAGCGGGTCCTGGCCTGGTCCGCCTTGTAGAAGCGGTCGAAGACGTGCGGCAGGACGTCCGGGTGGATGCCCGGCCCCCGGTCGGCGACCTCCGTCACCAGCTCGTCCCCCTCCGCGTACAGCCTGACCGTCACCGGCGCCGCCCCGTGCCGCAGCGCGTTGCCGACGAGGTTGGCGACGACGACGTCGAAACGGCGCGGGTCGAGCCGCGCCCTGATCCCCTCCTCAAGGTACGGCACGACCTGCTCGGGGTCCGTCCAGTGCCGGTGCTGGAGGGTCTTGCGGACGCAGTCGGCGGCGTCGACCTCGTCGGTGTGGAGCTCGGCGGCCCGCGCGTCGAAGCGGGAGATCTCCATCAGGTCCTCGACGAGCACGGCGAGCTTCCCCGTCTCGGCGCTGATGAGCCGGACGGCGCGGGCGGTGTCGCTGTCGAGGCTCCCGGCGTCCTCGTCGAGGACCTCGGTGACCGCGAGCATCCCGGCGAGCGGGGTGCGCAGCTCGTGCGAGACGTCGGAGGCGAAGCGGCGGGCGCGGGCCTCGGCGTTGCGGAGTTCCGCGACGGAACGTTCCAGCTCGGCGGCGGACTCGTTGAACGTGCGGGCGAGGTCGGCGAGTTCGTCGCTGCCCTTCGCGTGGATGCGGGTGTCGAGCCGGCCCCGGCCCATGCTGTGGGCGGCGCGCCGCAGTTCGCGTACGGGGCGGAGCACGCCGCGCGAGGCGATGAGCGCGGGGATCAGGGCCACGGCGAGGGCCGGGAGGGCGCCGTCGCGGGCGGCGCTCACCATGGCCTCGATGTTGGCCTCCTCGTCGTCGAGCTCCATGACGGCGTAGAAGACGAGGCCGGTGGGCTGGGCCCTCCCCTCGGTCACGTGGGTGCGGAACACGGCGGGGACGGCCATCGTCAGGTACGGCTTGCCGTTCTTCACGACCCGCTGGAAGCTGCCGTGCGGGGTCGCCTGCCGGGCCTGCGCGCGGGCCCGCAGCTCGGGGGTGATGACGGAGGAGGTGGGGCGGTCGGTGGAGGAGACGCGGACGGTCCCGTACTCGGCGTAGACCCGCCAGGGGCGCGGCTTGCCCTGGCGGGCGATGGAGAGGACCACCGACCGCAGGTTGTCGGCGTCGACGGGCAGGCTGATGACCAGCGGGTCGACCTGGTCGCGGAAGGCGGAGACGGCGGTGTCCTGGGTCTGCTCCAGGATGGCGTTGCGGGCGGCGCGGTAGGTGAGCGCGGCGGTGGTGCCGCAGCCGACGGCCGCGACGAGGAGGAAGGCGAGGACGAGGCGGGTGCGCAGGCCGAAGGGGTGCAGGCGGGGTCCTCGGGCCCTGCGGCTCCTCGACGGCGGCGGCCCGGTGTCCGGCTCCGTGCCCGGCTCCGGGCTCACGCAGGCCTTCACAGCGGGCCGAAGCGGTAGCCGAAGCCCCGCAGGGTCTGGATGTACCGGGGTTCGCCCGGGGTGTCCTCGATCTTGTTCCGCAGCCGGCGGACGCAGGCGTCCACGAGCCGGGCGTCCCCGTGGTAGCTGTGCTCCCAGACGTGTTCGAGGAGCTGCTGCCGGCTGAAGACCTGCTCGGGTGCGGCCGTGAGGTGCAGCAGCAGCTTCAGCTCGGAGGGGGCGAGGGCGAGGCGCTCGCCCGCCTTGGCCACGGTCAGGCCCGCGCGGTCGATGGCGAGCTCCCCGTGGAACTCGACGGCGGACCGGCCGGTTCCGGGCTCCTCGATGCGCCGCAGCACGGCCCGTATCCGGGCTTCGATGACCTCGGTGCGGGCGGGCTTGACGATGTAGTCGTCGGCGCCGGCCTCCAGGCCGACGACGACGTCGAAGTCGTCTCCCCGCGCGGTCAGCATGATGATCGGGAGCTGACTGCTCTCGCGGACCCGGCGGCAGACCTGGACGCCGTTCATGCCGGGCAGCATCAGGTCCAGGAGCAGCAGGTCGGGCCGGAACTCGCCGAGCGCGGCGAGCCCCGCCTCGCCGGTGGGGGCGGTGCGGACGTCGTGCCCGCGACGGCGGAGGCCGAGCTCGACGCCTTCGCGGACGGAGGGGTCGTCTTCTATCAGCAGCACGCGGGGCATGTGTGGAGTATCCCAAGGTCGGGGGCGGGCCCGGCGGGGGCCTGCTGCGTTCGTTCAGGTGCGGCGGAGGCGGTTCGTCGCGGAGGCGAGGAGGGTCTGGAGTTCCGTGAGGCGCAGGGGGCGGGACAGGGCGACGAAGACCGCGAGGATCGTCGCGGCGCCCGCCAGGCCCGCGACGACCGGCCCGGCCGCCATCGCGCCGTCGGCGGCGAACAGCCCGTATCCCGCGGCCGGTACCGCGGCGATCAGCATCCGTGTCAGGGACGAGGCCGCCTCGCCCGTCCCCCTTCCGAGGCGGCGGCGCAGGCCGTACGCCGTGACCGCCCAGCCCGCCCACAGCGCGAGCGAGTACGCCGCCGCCATGCCCGTGACCGCCCAGCGGGTGGGGAGGTAGTGGTAGGCGGCCAGGGACAGGGCCGCGTTCAGGCCCGCGATGGTCAGGTTCAGCAGGAACGGGGTGCGGGTGTCGCGCAGTGCGTAGAAGGCGCGGGTGCACACGTACTGGCCGGAGAGGGCGACCAGGCCGGGCGCGAAGGCCATCAGCGTCCAGGACATCGCGCGGACGTCGTCGCCGGTGGTCGCCCCGTACCCGAAGACCACCGTCATGAGGGGGACGGCGAGGGCGAGGAGGGCGCAGGCGGCGGGGACGACGGCGGCCGCGCTGGTGCGCAGCGCGTAGGAGACGTCCCGTCGGACGCCGGCGAAGTCGCCGTCGGCGGCGGCGCCGCTCATCCGGGGCACCAGCGCGGTGACGAGGGAGACGGTGATGATGCCGTGCGGGACGGTCCAGAGGAGATAGGCGTTGTTGTACGCGGCGAGGCCTCCGCCGCTGACCGTCGGGTCCGCGCCCGCCGAGGTGGCGAGCTTCGTGGTCACCCAGTACGCGCCCTGGTTGGTGAGGACGAGCAGGACGAGCCAGCCCGCCGAGCGCAGCGGGGCGGCGAGGCCGCTGCCGCGCCAGTCGAAGCGGGGCCGCCAGCGGAAGCCGGCGGCGCGCAGCGAGGGCAGCAGGGCGAGGGCCTGGACGGCGATGCCGGCGGTGGTGCCCCAGCCGAGGAGGGCGGTCTCCCCGGGGGTGAGTTCCCCGCCGTCACCGACGGCCAGGAAGAGGCCGAAGACGGTGACGGCGACGACGTTGTTGAGGACGGGGGTCCACATCATGGCGCCGAACCGGCCGCGGGCGTTGAGGACCTGTCCGAGCAGGGTGAAGAGGCCGAGGAAGAAGATCTGCGGCAGGCACGCGCGCGCGAAGGCGATCGTCATCTCCCGCTGCGCGCCCGTGTAGTCGGTGTACGTGTCGACGATGAGCGGCGCGGCGAGCACGGCGGCCGCCGTGAGGACGCCGAGGGCGAGGCCGCTGAGGGTGAGGAGCCGGTCGGTGTAGGCGACGCCGCCGTCCTCGTGTTCCTTGGCCGCCTTGACCAGTTCGGGGACGAAGACGGCGTTGAGGGCGCCGCCGAGGAGCAGCATGTAGACGATGGTGGGGACGGAGTTGCCGACCGCGTACCCGTCGGCGACGTAGCCCGCGCCGAGTGCGGCGGCGACGACGGCGGCCCGTACGAAGCCGGTGGCGCGGGAGACGAGCGAGCCGGCGGCCATCAGGGCGCCGCTGCGGATGGCGGAGGGTTTCCGCCGGGTCGGTGCGGCGGTGAGCGTCGCCGTCATCGGCGGGCCAGATAGGCCTGGAAGGCGCGGTACAGCGCCCCGTTGGTCGTGCCCTGCATCGGAATCTCCCACTCCCCCAGCGTCTCGACGACCTGTCCGCCCGTGCCGAGCTTCCAGCGCAGGAGCCCGTGGGCGCGGTCGTCCGGATCGAGGGTGGAGGGTACCCCGCGCAGGTCGTAGACGTCGGCGCCGAGGGCGTGGGCGTCGAGCATCATGCGCCACTGGAGGGCGTTGGAGGGCCGGACCTCGCGGCGGTGGTCGGCGGAGGCGCCGGTCTGGTACCAGACGCGGCCGCCGACGGCGAGCATGGTGTGCGCGGCGAGGATCTCGCCCTCGTGGCGGGCGAGGTAGAGCTTCATGCGGCCGGGCTGCTCGGCGTTGAGGACGGCGTACTGGCGCTCGTAGTACGCGAGGGAGCGGCCGAGGCGGAATCCGTCGCGTTCCTCGGTGATGCGGAGGAGCCGGTAGAACTCGGGCAGGTCGGCGGCGGATCCGACGACGACCTCGACGCCGGACTTGCGCGCCTTGCGGACGTTGCGCCGCCACTCCTGGTTGAGGCCGGTCCACAGGTCGTCGGTGCTGCGGCCGGTGAGCGGGACCTGGAAGACGTGCCGGGGCTGGGCGTCCGCGCCGTCCTCGGAGTCGCCGCCGCACTTGCGCCAGCCGCGGGCGCGCAGCCGCTCGGCGACGGCGGTGCCCAGCGGGTCGACCTCGTCGGCGAGGACGTCGGAGAGCCGGCGTCCCGGCCCGGTGGCGGCCTTGACGGTGGCGGCGTTCCACCGGCGGTAGGCGGGCCCGGGCCCGATGCGGACGGCGAACGCGCCGAGGGAGCGGAGGTGGCCGAGGAGCGGGGAGAGCCATCCGTCCAGGTCGGGGTCGGCCCAGTCGGCGACGGGCCCTTCGGGCAGGTAGGCGAAGTACTTGCGGGTGCCGGGGAAGGGCCGGAGGAGGACGAGCGCGACGCCGGAGAGCTCGGCGCCCTCCCGTCCCCAGCCGACGAGTTGGTGGCTCCAGCCGTCCTTCACCTGGGCCCAGGAGGGGAGTTGGAGGAAGCTGGGGCCGTCCGCGCCGGTACGGGAACCGAGGAAGGCGCGGTACGCCTCGGGGGTCACGGGCCCGAGCCTGACCGGCCCTGCCGGGGCGCGGCGGTCGGTGGGTGCGGCCGTCACGAGCAGCGCTGACACAACGGGAGCCTCCTTGTTCCGCCCCTCGGTGGTCGGGGCGCACAGCAGGCTCACAGCCGGATGCGACGGCTCCGCGCGGTGATTGTGACCGGACGGTGACCGTTCCGCCGCAGCCCCGGTCACAGAGGCGTCCGGGCCCCCGAGGGGGTGGGGAAGCGGCCTACAGTCCAGGACATCCCACCCTTTCTCCCTCACACCGCGGAGGTCTTCCGTGCTGCCGATACGCACATCCCGTCCCGCTCTCGCGGCCGTCGCGCTCGCCGTCTCCCTCACCGCCTGCACGGCCCAGGCGGCGGACGGCGGCTCGTCGGGGGCGGGGGCCGACGCCTCGCAGGCGCCGCCCGCGAAGGTGACGGTCGCGAAGAAGGAGGCCGGCAGCCCGGTCACCGTGACCGCGTCCGGCGGCACGCTCACGGCGGTGAAGGTCGTGGACGCCGACGGCGGGACCCTCGCGGGGCGTACGGGCGCGGGCGGTGCGAGCTGGGTCTCGGACCGCAAGGCGGCGCCCGGCACCTCCTACACGGTCGACGTGACGTCCCGTACGGCCGACGGCAAGGAGTCGACGACGCGGTCGTCGTTCTCCACGCCGGAGCCCGAGAAGGTCAACAAGGTGACCCTGGCCCCCGGCAAGAACACCACGGTCGGCATCGCGCAGCCGCTGTCCATCGTCTTCGACCTGCCGGTGACGAAGAAGGCGGACGTGGAGAAGCAGCTCAAGGTCACCACCTCGAACGGCACCGAGGGCTCCTGGGGCTGGGTCAAGGACCACTCGGGCCGGGACCGGGTCGACTGGCGGCCCCGGGAGTACTGGAAGCCGGGCACGAAGGTCACCCTCGAAGCGGACCTCGACGGCACGGACTCGGGCGGCGGCTGGTTCGTGCGGGACTACCGCACCGGCTTCACCATCGGCGCCGCGCAGATCGTCAAGGTCGACCTCGACAGCCACCAGTTGAGGGTGGAGCGGGACGGCCGGACGGTCCGTACGATCCCGGTCTCCGGCGGCACCCCCGGCGGCGACAAGCGGTCCTGGCGGGGCACGGCCGTGCTCATGGCGAAGGAGGGCACCATCAACATGAACTCCGAGACGGTGGGCCTCGGCGACGCCTACAACAAGGACGTCGACTACTCGATGCGGCTGACCTGGTCGGGCATGTACGCACACGCGGCCCCGTGGAACGCGGCGTACTTCGGCAAGGCCAACCACAGTTCCGGCTGCATCGGCATGAGCACCGAGAACGCCGCCTCCTTCTACGCCTCGGTCAACGTCGGCGACCCCTTCGAGATCAAGGGCCGCGAGACGAAGGGCACGGTGGCGGAGGGCAACGGCTACGGGGCGTGGAACCTGTCCTGGTCGGCGTGGAAGGCGAAGAGCGCGCTCGCCTGAAAGGTCAGCCCAGGGCCTTGCGCCGGTCCCGCATCTCCCAGACCAGGACCTCCGCGTCGGTCGTGGCGGTCAGTTCGGGTCCCCCGCTGTCGGTGATCCGGGCCGCGTCGCCGGGGCCGAGCTCCTCGCCGTCGAGCCGCACCGCGCCCCGCACCACGTGCGCGTACACGTGGTCGGCGGCCGGGAGCGCGGCCCGGGCCCCCGCGGTCAGGCGCTCGACGTGCAGGACCGCGTCCGCCGCCGGGAGGGCGTACGGGGCGCCGAGGCCGCGCACCACCTCGTACGAGGGGGCCCCGCCCGGTTCCAGCGGGGCCAGCCACATCTGGACGAAGGTGAGGGGGACGTCGGCGTCGTTGCGTTCGACGTGGCGGACCCCGGCCGCCGAGCCGAGGTGCTGGAGGTCGCCGGCGCGGACGACCGTCGTGTGTCCGGTCGAGTCGTGGTGGGTCAGCTCGCCCTCCACCACCCAGGTCACGATCTCGGTGTGCGAGTGGGGGTGCTCGTCGAAGCCGGCGCCCGGCGCGAGCCGCTCCTCGTTGACGGCGAGGAGCGCGCCGAAGCGGAGGTTGTCGGGGTCGTAGTGCGGCCCGAAGGACAGGGCGTGCCGGGTGTGGATCCCGGCCTCCGGGTCGCCCCCGGGGTACCGCTCGGCGGCGCGCTGGATGCGTATCACGGGGCCACGGTAGCCCTCGCCGCCGGCGAAACCGCCCCGACCCCGCATGCCGGCGTCCCGATAAGGCAGTCTTGTCCCCGTGCCTGAACCCGTGAACGCCCCCCATCCGCACGCCGCGACCCTGAAGCGCCTCGAACAGTCGTCCGGGCGGCTCGCCGCCGGCGCCATCGCCCGCATGGACGAGACGCTGCCGTGGTACCGCGCGATGCCGCCCGAGAACCGGTCGTGGATCGGTCTGGTCGCCCAGGCCGGCATCGCCGCGTTCACGGAGTGGTTCCGGCACCCGGAGACCCCGCAGGCCATCTCCACCGACGTCTTCGGCACGGCGCCCCGCGAGCTGACCCGCGCGATCACCCTGCGCCAGACCGTGGAGATGGTCCGGACGACCATCGAGGTCATGGAGTCGGCGATCGAGGAGGTCGCCGCCCCCGGCGACGAGTCCGTGCTCCGCGAGGCGCTGCTCGTGTACGCGCGGGAGATCGCGTTCGCCACCGCCCAGGTGTACGCCCAGGCCGCCGAGGCCCGGGGCGCCTGGGACGCGCGCCTGGAGTCGCTCGTCGTCAACGCGGTGCTGTCAGGGGAGGCCGACGAGGGCGCCGTGTCCCGTGCGGCAGCCCTCGGCTGGAACTCGCCCGACCACGTGTGCGTCGTCCTCGGCACCGCCCCCGACGGCGACAGCGAGCTGACCGTGGAGGCGATCCGCCGCGCCGCCCGGCACGCCAAGCTCCAGGTCCTCACCGGCGTCCTCGGCGACCGGCTCGTCGTCATCGCCGGCGGGAACGACAATCCGCTCGCCGTCGCGAAGGCGCTGATCGGGCCGTACGCGCCCGGGCCCGTCGTCGCCGGGCCCGTCGTCCCCGACCTGCTCGCCGCGACCCGGTCCGCGCAGGCGGCGGCCGCCGGGCTCAAGGCCTGCTCGGCCTGGCAGGACGCGCCCCGGCCGGTCCTGGCGGACGATCTCCTCCCGGAGCGCGCTATCGCCTCCGACCCTTCGGCGCGCGAGCAGCTGGTGGAGGAGATCTACAGACCGCTGGAGGAGGCCGGGTCTGCGCTGCTCGAAACTCTCAGTGTCTATCTGGAGCAGGCGAGCAGCCTGGAAGGCGCGGCCCGGATGCTCTTCGTCCACCCGAACACCGTGCGCTACCGGCTTCGACGTGTGACCGACGTCACCGGCTGGTCACCCTCCGATGTTCGCTCCGCGTTCACGCTGCGGATCGCCCTGATCCTGGGACGCTTGGCCGACGGAGATCCGCAGTCCTAGACTTTTGTCGAACACCAACAATTCCCCCGACGGTTCTTCGTCCTTGTCCCCACGGGCGCTCGAAGCCGTCCCCAAGAGAGAGTGTGAGGGTGCTCGTACTCGTCGCTCCCGGCCAAGGCGCCCAGACGCCCGGCTTCCTGACCCCCTGGCTCGAACTTCCCGGCGCCTCCGACCGCATCGCGGCCTGGTCCGACGCCATCGGGCTCGACCTCGCCCATTACGGGACGAAGGCGGACGCGGACGAGATCCGCGACACCGCCGTGGCACAGCCCCTCCTCGTCGCCGCCGGCCTGCTGTCCGCGGCCGCGCTCGGTGACGTCGCCCCCGGCGTCGTCGCCGGACACAGCGTCGGCGAGTTCACCGCCGCCGCGTTCGCGGGCGTCCTCGACGACACCGCCGCGCTGCGCCTCGTCCGTACCCGCGGACTCGCGATGGCCGAGGCCGCCGCGATCACCGCGACGGGCATGTCGGCGCTGCTCGGCGGCGACCCCGAGGTCACCGTCCCGCACCTGGAGAAGCTGGGCCTGACGGCCGCCAACGTGAACGGCGCCGGCCAGATCGTGGCCGCCGGCACGCTGGAGCAGCTGGCCGCCCTGGAGGCCGACAAGCCCGAGGGTGTCCGCCGGGTCGTCGCGCTCAAGGTCGCGGGCGCGTTCCACACGCACCACATGGCCCCGGCCGTGGCGAAGCTGGAGGAGGCGGCGCAGGAGCTGTCCCCGGCCGCCCCGGTCACGCGCTACGTCTCCAACAAGGACGGGCAGGTCGTCACCGACGGCGCCGAGGTCGTGGCCCGCCTCGTCGGCCAGGTCGCGAACCCGGTCCGCTGGGACCTGTGCATGGAGACCTTCCAGGAGCTCGGCGCGACCGCGCTGATCGAGGTGTGCCCCGGCGGCACGCTGACCGGCATCGCCAAGCGGGCCCTGCCTGGCGTGGCCACGGTCGCGCTCAAGACTCCCGACGACCTCGACGCGGCCCGTACGCTCATCGCCGAGCACGCGGCCGTCTGACAAGGAGTGTCGAGAAACATGTCGAAGATCAAGCCCAGCAAGGGCGCCCCGTACGCGCGGATCCTCGGTGTCGGCGGCTACCGCCCCACCCGGGTCGTGCCGAACGAGGTGATCCTCGAGAAGATCGACTCGTCCGACGAGTGGATCCGCTCGCGCTCCGGCATCGCCACCCGCCACTGGGCCTCCCCGGAGGAGACGGTCGCCGCCATGTCGGTGGAGGCCTCGGGCAAGGCCATCGCCGACGCCGGGATCAACCCCGAGCAGATCGGTGCCGTGATCGTCTCCACGGTCTCGCACTTCAAGCAGACCCCGGCCGTCGCCACCGAGATCGCCGACAAGATCGGCGCCGGGAAGCCGGCCGCGTTCGACATCTCCGCAGGCTGCGCGGGCTTCGGCTACGGCCTGACGCTCGCCAAGGGCATGATCGTCGAGGGTTCCGCGGAGTACGTCCTCGTCATCGGTGTCGAGCGGCTCAGCGACCTGACGGATCTGGAGGACCGCGCGACGGCCTTCCTGTTCGGCGACGGCGCCGGCGCCGTGGTCGTCGGCCCCTCGGACGAGCCGCACATCGGCCCCACCGTGTGGGGTTCCGAGGGCGACAAGTCCGAGACGATCAAGCAGACCGTCCCGTGGAACGAGTTCCAGGTCGGCGACGTCTCGAAGCTGCCCGTCAACGAGCAGGGCGAGATCAAGTTCCCCGCCATCACGCAGGAGGGCCAGGCGGTCTTCCGCTGGGCCGTCTTCGAGATGGCGAAGGTCGCCCAGCAGGCCCTGGACGCCGCCGGCATCACGGCGGACGACCTGGACGTCTTCATCCCGCACCAGGCCAACATGCGGATCATCGACTCGATGGTGAAGACCCTGAAGCTGCCGGAGCACGTCACGGTCGCCCGTGACGTGGAGACCACCGGCAACACCTCGGCCGCCTCGATTCCGCTCGCCATGGAGCGGCTCCTGGCGACCGGGAAGGCGAAGAGCGGCGACACGGCGCTCATCATCGGCTTCGGGGCGGGTCTCGTCTTCGCCGCGACGGTCGTTACCCTCCCCTAGGCACTCCGGTTCTCCGGAAGCCCGTACCCAAGCAATCACAAGAAGGAGCGCCACCATGGCCGCCACCCAGGACCAGATCGTCGAAGGCCTCGCCGAGATCGTCAACGAGATCGCCGGCATCCCGGTCGAGGACGTCCAGCTGGACAAGTCCTTCACCGACGACCTGGACGTCGACTCGCTCTCCATGGTCGAGGTCGTCGTCGCCGCCGAAGAGCGCTTCGACGTCAAGATCCCGGACGAGGACGTCAAGAACCTCAAGACGGTTGGCGACGCTGCCGACTACATCCTGAAGCACCAGGCCTGATTCGGCCCCTGCCGACTCGGTCCACACTGACTCGGTCCGCCACCCGGCGGTGGCGCCGTATTCCGACCATCACACACATGGAGAACGAATTCCTGTGAGCTCGACCAATCGCACCGTGGTCGTCACCGGTATCGGCGCAACCACACCGCTGGGTGGCGACTCCGCGTCGACCTGGGAAGGTCTTCTCGCGGGGCGCTCCGGCGTCAAGCCCCTGGAGGGCGAGCGCTTCGCCGAACTGCCCGTCCAGATCGCGGCCCTCGCCGCGGTCGACCCCGGCGACGTCCTGCCCCGCCCGCTCGCCCGCAAGCTGGACCGCTCGGCGCAGTTCGCGCTGATCGCGGCCCGTGAGGCCTGGGCCGACGCGGGCTACACCGCGCCCGCCGGCGAGGACGAGACCATCGCGCCCGAGCGGCTCGGCTCCGTCATCGCCTCCGGCATCGGCGGTGTCACCACGCTGCTCGACCAGTACGACGTGCTGAAGGAGAAGGGCGTCCGCCGCGTCTCCCCGCACACCGTGCCCATGCTCATGCCCAACAGCCCCTCCGCGAACGTGGGCCTGGAGGTGAACGCCCGGGCGGGCGTCCACACCCCCGTCTCCGCGTGCGCGTCGGGTGCCGAGGCGATCGGCTACGCCGTCGAGATGATCCGTACCGGCCGTGCCGACGTGGTCGTCGCCGGCGGTACCGAGGCCGCGATCCACCCGCTGCCGATCGCCGCCTTCGCCAACATGATGGCGATGTCCAAGAGCAACGACGAGCCGACGAAGGCCTCGCGTCCCTACGACACCGGCCGCGACGGCTTCGTGCTCGGCGAGGGCGCCGGCGTCGTGATCCTGGAGTCCGAGGAGCACGCGAAGGCGCGCGGCGCCCGCATCTACTGCGAGGTGCTCGGCCAGGGCCTGTCGGCCGACAGCCACCACATCGCGCAGCCCGAGCCGACCGGCCGGGGCATCGCCGCCGCGATGCAGAACCTGCTGGACTCGACGGACCTCAAGCCGTCCGAGGTCGTCCACCTCAACGCGCACGCCACGTCGACGCCGCAGGGCGACGTCGCCGAGATCAAGGCGCTGCGGAAGGTCCTGGGCGACGACCTGGACCACGTCGCGATCTCCGCGACGAAGTCGATGACCGGTCACCTCCTCGGTGGCGCGGGCGGCATCGAGACCGTCGCGACGGTCCTGGCGCTCCACCACCGCCTGGCCCCGCCGACGATCAACATCGACGACCTGGACCCTGACGTCGAGGCGGACATCGTCCGCGACGAGCCCCGCGAGCTCCCGCAGGGCACGATCGCCGCGATCAACAACTCGTTCGGCTTCGGTGGCCACAACGTGGTCCTGGCCTTCCGCACGGTCTGACACCCCCTCCAACGACGAGGCCCGCCCCCAGCACGGGAGCGGGCCTCCACCACACCCGCCGGACGGAGTCCGGCACAGCGCCCCGAAGCCCGCGAAGCGGCGCGAGGGACGCACGAGGAAGAGGCCAACTCGTTCGGCTTCGGTGGCCACAACGTCGTCCTGGCATTCCGCACGGTCTGACACCCCCTCGAACGACGAGGCCCGCCCCCAGCACGGGAGCGGGCCTCCACCACACCCGCCGGACGGAGTCCGGCACGGTGCGAAGGCCCATCCCCTGACCGGGGGTGGGCCTTCGGCGTGTCAGACCACCTGGTGGAGCCAGCGGACGGGGGCGCCCTCGCCGGCGTAGCGGAAGGGTTCCAGTTCGTCGTCCCAGGGCTTGCCGAGGAGCTTGGCGATCTCCGACTCCAGCTGGGTCTCGCCGTCCTTGGAGCGCGCGAGGGCGGCCCTCAGCCGGTCCTCGGGGATCAGGATGTCCCCGTGCATGCCGGTGACGGCGTGGAAGATGCCCAGGTCGGGGGTGGCGCTGTAGCGCTCGCCCTCGGCGGTGGGGCAGGGTTCCGCGGTGACCTCGAAGCGGAGCATCTGCCAGCCGCGCAGGGCGGAGGCGAGTCTGGAGGCGGTGCCGGTCTGGCCCTGCCAGGAGAACTCGGCTCTCCAGGTGCCGGGGGACGCCGGCTGGCGGATCCAGTCGAGCTGGACCCTCGCACCGAGGACACCCGCGACCGCCCACTCGACGTGCGGGCACATCGCGCGCGGTGCGGAGTGAACGTACAGGACTCCACGTGTCGTCACCGGGACCTCCAGTGTGGGACGAGGTTCGCCTTTTCCCAGCGGCCTCAGTAAACAGCATCAGGAGCAGAACGCCGCAAACCCTCGAAAAGGGGACAGCATGTGACGTGATGTAATTTACCGGAGCCGGTCGGCGAAGACACCTCTGGTTCGACGGGGGAAAAGCTACCGTGCCGCGCCGTCATCGGTGTGACGTACGGTCGGTCCGGGGGCGGGTGGACACGAAGCTTTCACCCGCCAGGACGCCGAAGGAGGGGCCGGGGATGCGCGGCCGACGCCGATTCCGTACCGCTGTCGCCGCCGCGACGGCCGCGCTGCTGTGCGGCGGGACGCTCTCCGGCTGCACGGCCGGAGACCCGGAGGCGACCCCTCCCGTCAGGACGGCCACGCCGAGGCCGAAGCCGCTCTGGGACGTCTCCCCCGCCTCCGTCGCGGCCGTCGGCGACTCCGTGACCCGCGCCTTCGACGCGTGCTCCGTCCTGGCGGACTGCCCGGAGGTGTCGTGGGCGACCGGGACGGACGCCGCCGTCAACAGCCTGGCGCTGCGGCTGCTCGGCCCCGAGAAGGTGGCCACCCGCAGCTGGAACCTGGCCCGGACGGGCGCCCGGATGGCGGAGCTGCCCGCGCAGATGGCCGGGGCGGCCGCGGAGAAGCCCGAGCTGGTGACGGTGATGATGGGCGCGAACGACGCCTGCCGGCCCACCCCGGACCTGATGACCCCGGTGGCCGATTTCCGTGCCGACTTCGAGTCGGCTCTCGCCCGGCTGCGGGCGGGCGCGCCGAAGGCGCAGGTGTACGTGGCGAGCGTGCCGGACCTGAAGCACCTGTGGTCGACGGGGCGGGTGAGCCCGGTGGGGCGCCAGGTGTGGAAGCTGGGGATCTGCGGGGCGATGCTGGCGGACGCGGAGGACCTGGGCCCGGCGGCCGAGAAGCGGCGGGCGGCGGTGCGGGACCGGGTGGTGGCGTACAACGAGGTCCTGGGGGAGGTCTGCGCGAAGGACGCGCGCTGCCGGTACGACGGCGGGGCGGTCTTCGGGTTCCGCTTCGACGGCGGGCAGCTGAGCCCCTGGGACTGGTTCCATCCGAGCAGGGACGGGCAGGCGCGGCTCGCGGAGCTGGCGTACCGGCGGATCACGAAGGAGTGAGGGACCCCGGGGCGGTTGTCAGGTTCCACCCCGGGGCCCGGTCGTGGGGGAGGTCAGACCTCCAGGGTGGTGGTCAGGCGCCCGTCCGTCAGGGAGTGGGCGGCGACGACCTCGTACGCGCCCGTGACGAGGGTCCAGTCGTTCTTCTCCTCGTCCCAGATCTCGAAGGCGCGGCGGGGCAGCGCGATCTCGGTCTCGACGCTCTCGCCGGGCGCGACCTCGACGTTCGCGAAGGCGGCCAGCCAGCGGGCGGGGCGCTCGACGCGGTCCGCCACGGGCGCCAGGTAGATCTGGACGGTCTCGCGGCCGGGCCGGTCGCCGGTGTTGGTGATCCGGACGGTGACCGTGTCCGGGGTCGCGGTCAGGGTGTCGTACGACCAGGTGGTGTAGCCGAGGCCGTGGCCGAAGGGGTACGCGGGGACGGTGCCGGCCTTGTCCCAGGCGCGGTAGCCGATGAAGACGCCCTCGCTGTAGCGCAGTTCGCCGTCCGTCGGGGTGACCTCGGTGACGGGGGCGTCGGCGAGGGTCACGGGCCAGGTGGTGGGGAGGCGGCCGCCGGGCTCCTCGGCGCCGGTGAGGACGTCGGCGAGGGCGGCGCCGCCCTCCTGGCCGGGGAACCAGCTGAGCAGGATCGCGGCGACGTCCTCGCGCCAGGGCAGCTCGACCGGGGAGCCGGCGTTGACGACGACGACGGTGTTCGGGTTGACGGCGGCCACGGCCCGTACGAGGTCGTCCTGGCGGCCGGGGAGGACGAGGTCCTTGCGGTCGAAGCCCTCGGACTCGACGCGCTCGGTGGTGGCGACGACCACGACGGCGGTGTCGGCGGCGCGGGCGGCCTCGACCGCCTCGGCGATCAGTTCGTCGGGGTCACGGCGGGGAGCGAGGTGGACGAAGGAGAACATGACGGCCGGCAGCGGGGCCGCGAACTCCTTGTCCAGGGTGTGCAGCAGGGAGACCTCGACGGTCTCGCCGGCGGTGAGCGCGACCTTGCCGCGCTCGACCGGGGAGCCGAAGAAGGCCTCGAAGGGGTCGGTCTCGGGGCCCAGGGCCTGTGTGCCCTCGTAGACGGTCTCGCCGGCGACGGTGAGGGCGAAGGCGCCGAGGCCGCGGGTGCCGAAGGCGTGCTCGCCGGACTCGCGCGGGGTGAAGGTGCCGATGACCTCGATGGAGGCGAGGGCCTCGTGGGTGACGCCGGCGGGGAGGTCGTCGCCGATCCACTGGACCTGGCCGTTGGGCAGGGAGCCCTCGCCGATGACGGTGCCGGAGGCGTCGCGGCAGCGGGCGCGGAGGGTGAAGCCCTGGTCGGCGGGGGCGAGTTCCTCGCTGGGGTCGGCGCCGACCGTGAAGGCGAGCGCACCGTCGGGCAGGGCGGCGGTGAGGCCGTCGAGCGGGGAGACGACGTGGTCGGGGAAGACCTGGGCGGAGCCGCCGCCGAGGACGCGGGCGTCGCGGGCGGCGGCGCCGGAGAGGGCGACGGTGGCGTTCTTCAAAGGCAGCGCGCCGTTCTCGTTGCGTACGAGGACGAAGCCGCGGTGGGCGATCTCGCGGGCGAGGGCGTCGCCGTCGATGGCGGCGGGGTGCTCGGTGACGACCGGCGGGGCGCCTTCGAGGGCGCCGACGCGGGCGGCGAGCCTCAGGACGTTGCGCACGGCGGTGTCGACGGCGGACTCCTCCACCTCGCCGGCGCGGACGGCGGCGGCGAGGGCCGGGCCGTAGACGGTGTCGGGGCCGGGCATGGCGACGTCGAGGCCGCCGGCGATGTCGGCGGTGGTGGAGCGGGCGGCCATCCAGTCGGAGACGTTGTAGCCGTCGAAGCCCCACTCGCCGCGCAGGACCTCGTTCACGAGCTCGTGGTGCTCGGTCATCGTCACGCCGTTGACCTGGTTGTAGGCGGTCATGATGCCCCAGGGGTGGGCGTTCCTGACGATGGCCTCGAAGGGGGCGAGGTAGAGCTCGCGGAGCGGGCGCGGGGCGATCCGGTTGTCGACGGTGAAGCGGTCGGTCTCGGCGTCGTTGGCGACGAAGTGCTTGACGGTGGTGCCGACGCCGCCGTCCTGGACGCCCTGGACGTAGCCGGTGCCGATGGCGCCGGTGAGGTAGGGGTCCTCGCTGTAGGCCTCGAAGTGGCGGCCGCCGAGGGGCGTGCGGTGCAGGTTGACCGTGGGCGCGAGAAGGACGTGGACACCCTTGCGGCGGGCCTCCTGGGCGAGGAGGCGCCCGGCCCTGCGGGCCAGCGCGGGGTCCCAGGTGGCGGCCAGGGCGGTCGGGGACGGCAGCGCGACGGACGGGTCGTCGGCGGTCCAGCGGACGCCGCGGACACCGATGGGGCCGTCGGACATGACCAGGGACTTCAGGCCGATCTCGGGCAGGGCGGGCAGGGACCACATGTCCTGGCCGGCGAGCAGCCGCGTCTTGGCGTCCAGGCCGAGCTTGCCGAGCGCCGCCTCGACGACCGTGTTCCTCACGGTCTCCGCGGTGTTCTCCGCCATGGCCGTACCTCCTCGTTGACGTGCCGATGACCCCGATGCGCCCATCGTGCACCCACCTACCTGTAGATCGGTAGGTGACGTTATGAGTCTGTTATCTATGGGTCATGACGAGGAGGTACGGTCCTGTCGGACGGACGAACCTGCGAAAGGGGGCCACGGCGATGGTGCGGGCCAGGAGCGAGGAGCGGCGCGCGGACATCCTGCGCGCCGCCCTCGAAGTGATCGCCGAGCGCGGCTACCGGGGCGCCACCCTCGGCTCCGTCGCCGAGCGCGTCGGGCTGACCCAGCAGGGGCTGCTGCACTACTACCCGACGAAGGAGGCCCTGCTCGTCGCGGTCCTGGAGGAGCGGGACCGCTGGGACACGAGCGGGGGCCGGGACCGCGAGGGCTGGCGGCTCGACCTCATGGAGTCCCTCGTCGAGTACAACGCGATGCGGCCGGGGATCGTGCAGACCTTCTCCGCTCTGCTCGGCGAGAGCGTCACCGACGGGCACCCGGCGCGGGAGTTCTTCACCGAGCGGTACACGCAGGTGCGGGCGAGCATGGCGGACACCCTGCGCCAGGAGTTCGGCGACCGGCTGCCCGGCGGGCTCACCCCGGAGCGGGCCGCGCCGCTGATCACGGCCGTGATGGACGGCCTCCAGTACCAGTGGCTCCTGGACCCGTCGGCGGTGGACATGCCGGGCGCCTTCCGGGACTTCGTACGACTGCTGTACGGGAGCGACGCCCCGGCCTAGGGCCTGCCTTTCGGATCAGGCCCTAGCGGGCGATCGCCCCCAGGTCCTCGCCGAGCAGGGCCGGGTCCTCGGTCAGGGCCGCGTGGACGGCCTCCAGGACGGGGAGCTTCGCCGTCGCCGTGGCCAGGGCGACGTCCTTCGCGGCCAGGGCGACCGGGAAGTGCGCGCCGGTGGCGGTGGCCCGGGCGACCGCGCCCGCGAGGGGGCCCGCGCCGAGGGTGCGCAGCGCGAGCTCGCGGGGCAGGCCCAGGGAGCCGGCGAGCGTGAGGGCCTCGGCGACGACGGCGACCCCGCCGATGGCGGCGTTGATGAGGACGAGCTTGAGGGCGGCGCCCGTGCCGGGCCCGCCGCAGGGCGTGACCGTGCCGAGCAGGTCGAGGACGGCGGTGACGGGCGCGGTGTCGCCGCCCGCGAGGATCAGCAGCTCGCCGGCGGCCGCCCGGTCGACGCTGCCCATGACGGGCGCGTCGATCAGGGTGACCCCGTCGGGGATCCGGGCGGCGAGGGCGGCGACGGTCTCCGGGCCGACGGTCGAGGTGTCGATCCAGTGGACGCCGGGGCGCAGCGCGGGGATCAGCTCGTCCGCGACGGCGAGGGCGGCGGCGGGGTCCGCGAGCATCGTGACGACGACGTCGGCGTCCCGGGCAGCCTCGGCGGGGGTCGCGGCGCGGACGGCGCCGTCGGCGACGAGGGCGTCGGCCTTGGCGGCCGTGCGGTTCCAGACGGTGAGCGGGTGTCCGGCGTCGAGGAGGCGGCGGGCCATGGGCAGGCCCATGGATCCGAGGCCGAGGAAGGCGATCTTCTGCGGGGTGTTCTGCGAAGTCTTCTGCGAGGACGCGGTGTTCTGCATGTCCTCGACGCTAGGCCTGGCCCTCGCATGCGACAAGCGACTGTCTAGCATGGTTGCCATGTCCACCCCGCATGGCTTGTACGAAGCGTTCCTCGCCGTCGCCCGGGAGGGGTCCTTCACCGCCGCCGCCCGCGTCCTCGGGTACACGCAGTCCGCGGTGTCCCGGCAGATCCAGGCCCTGGAGGACGAGACCGGCGCGCCCCTGTTCGAGCGGCTGCCGCGCGGGGTGCGGCCGAGCGAGGCGGGCCGGGTGCTGCTGCCGCACGCGGAGGCCGTGCGGGACCGGCTCGCCCTGGCGCGGGCCGAGTTGGCGGCGCTGCGCACCCTGGACGGCGGGCTGCTGCGGCTCGGCGCCTTCTCCAGCGCGGGCGCGGCGCTCGTACCCCGCACCCAGGCGGCGTTCCGGGCACGGCATCCGGGGGTCGTGGTGACCCGGGTCGAGGGGCCTTCGGTCAAGCACCTGCGGCTCGTCGCGGCCGGCGAGGAGGACCTGGCGGTGGTCAGCCCGGCGTCGAGCGGTCCGGCACCGGAGGGGGTGACGCTCCATCACCTCCTGGACGAGCCGATGCTGGTGGCCCTGGAGCGCGGGCATCCGTACGCGGAGCGGCGGGACCTGCGGCTCGCGGACCTGGCCGACGAGGAGTGGATCGTCGCCAACGAACGCCTGGAGGACACCCTGTTCCGGCCCGCCGTCGCCGCCGGGTTCCGGCCGCGCACCGGTCTGCTCGCGCTCGACTGGATCGCCAAGCTGGGCGCGGTGGCGGCGGGGCTCGGCGTCACCCTCGTACCGGCGCTCGCGGCCACGTCCGTACGGCCCGACGTGGCGCTGGTGACGATCCACCCGGACGACGTGCCGTACCGGGCGATCTGCGCCGCGACCCCGCCGGTGCCGACGGTGGCGGCCACGGCCTTCCTGGCGCTGCTCCAGGAGACGGCGGAGGACCTCATCCCTTCCGACTAATACCCCCTACCCACTCTTGCCCCTTACACCGGGGCACGGGATGATGGCGGTCATGATCGTCGCAGCCACCCAGTTCACCCCGGCCGCCGGGGACATCGACGCCAACGTCCGTACGATCGCCGGTCTGGTCCGGGCGGCGGGGGCCGAGGGGGCCCGTGTGGTCGTCTTCGCCGAGCTCTGCCTGACCGGGTACGAGCCCTCCCTGATCCGGGACACCCCCGGCCTGGTCCTGACCGAGGACGACCCGCGCCTCGAACCCGTACGGGAGGCGTGCCGGGCCGCCGGCGCGGCGGCCGTGGTCAACGGGCCGGTGAGGAAAGGCGGTTCGGGCTTCGGGATCACCACGCTCGTGATCGGTCCGGACGGCTCGCTCCTCACCCGCTACGACAAGCAGCACCTGTACGGGGTCGAGGCGGAGGTCTTCGAACCGGGCCCGGGCGACGGGCGGTTCACGCTCGACGGCGTCCGGTTCGCCCTGGCCACCTGCTACGACAACCGCTTCCCGGAGCTCGCCGAGCGGGCGGCCACCGACAACTGCTCGGTTTATCTGGCGAGTTCGGTGCTCTCCGCCGACAACGACTCGTTCGAGAAGGTGTATCCGGTACGGGCCCGGGACTTCGGTCTGTACGTGGTGCTCGGGAACGTCCTGGGGTCCAACGAGGACGGGGTGGGCTGCGGCCTGGCCGGCGCCTGGGGTCCGGACGGCGGGCGGATCGCGGACGCGGGTCCCGAGGAGCCCGGGTTCGTCCTCGCCGAGGTGCGCTGAGCACACGGGAAGGGCCGGACGGTCGTGGGACATACGACCGTCCGGCCCTCCGGGGGCGCCGTCAGGGAACCCCCGGTCCGCGACGCCGCCCCGCCCCCGCCATGGGGCGCTCATCCCCTGGCGGACGGGGAGCGCGTCCCCCTTACGGGGCGCTCAGGCCCAGCGTGTACGCGCCGGAGCCGCTGTACGCGTGGACCACGTACCGGTAGTAGCCCGCGGTGCCGTAGTAGCTGGTGTCCTCGTTCGCCGTCGCCGTGCCTCCGACGGCCACGTCCACCCAGCTCGACCCGTTCCACTTCTGCAGGTACAGGTCGAAGTCGGTGCCGGCCGGACCGCGCAGGCAGCCCACGTGGGTGCCGGAGGTCGCCGAGTAGTAGTACGAGCCGTCGGGCTGGGCCGCGGCCTGGCCGGAGGTCAGGCTGCCCTGGTAGGTGTACTCGGCGTTGTCGCAGCCGGTCGGCGGGGTCGTGGTGCCGACCGACAGCTGGTAGGTGACCGTGTGCGTGGCGGAGCCCGTACCGGTGACGGTGATCGGGTACGTGCCGTTGGCGGTGCCCGCCGCGACCTGCACGGTCATCGTGGACGAGGACCCGGAGGTCACCGAGGAGGGGCTGAAGGAGACGGTGACCCCGCTCGGGGCGCCGCTCGCGGAGAGCTGCACGCTCTGCGCGCTGCCGCCGGTGGTGGAGGTGTTCACCGTGGAGGTGACGGAGGCACCCGGCTGGACCGAGCCCGAGGACGGGTTCAGGGCGAGCGAGAAGTCCGGGGTGCTGGTGCCGCCGCAGTCGGTCTCACCGGACTGGGCCGGCACGCCGACCGCGTTCCAGGCCGCCTTCACGGCGTTGCACTCGGCGCTGCCGTAGGTGTTCTTGGCACTGGTCAGGGTCGCCCTGCGGGCGGCGAGGTGGTTCCAGGAGGAGGTCTTCATGAGCAGGGCGCCCATGAAGATCTTGCCGGCCTTCTGGATGCCGATGCCGGTCACGGAGGACGGGCCGCCGGAACATATCGGGCTGCTGGGCTTGCCGCCGCCCGGGTTGGAGCCCTCGGCGAGCAGGTAGAACCAGTGGTTCTGCGGGCCGGCCGCCGCGTGCACCTCGGTGCCGGAGGTCAACTGCGGATAGCAGTTCGGGGCGTTGTCGGCGAGCGAGGGGTTGTACATGTAGCGGATCGGCTTGTTGTCGCCGAGGAAGTTCAGCTTCTCGCCGACCGTGTAGTCCGGGGTGTCGTTCGGGTTGTTGGCGTAGTGCTCGGTGAGCGCGCCGAAGATGTCGCCCGTCGACTCGTTCATGCCGCCGTTCTCGTTGGACGAGCCCGAGCTGCCCGGCGTCTTGTCGAAGATCTCGTGGCCGTACTCGTGCGCCACGACGTCGATGCCGGTGAGCTGCATCGTGCCGCCCTGGTTGCGGCCGTACGTGGTCTTCGTGCCGTCGTAGTAGGCGTTGACCTCGCCGAGGCCGGCGCGGGCCGGGACCATGCCGCCCTGCCCGTTCTGGCCGTTGTAGCCGAACCACTCCTTGACCATGGAGTTTTCCTTCTGCGCCGCGTACATGATGTCGACGCAGGCGGTCACCAGGTCATTGGCGGTGCCGTTGCCCCACGGCGAGGAGCCCGTGTAGGCGCCGCCGCTCTGCCCGCCGCACTGGAAGCCGCCGCGGGAGGAGTCGGTCATGGAGTTCGCGGCGGTGTCGATGGTGACGTTGCCGTTGTGGTAGCCGCGGCCGTCGGCGTCCGAGACCTTGTCGGTGGCCCGGGCGATGGCCCCGGTGCGCGCGTCGACATAGGTGGCGAGGGAGCTCGGGGCGCCGGTCGCGGTCCGGCCGACGACCAGGGTGTGCCAGGTCAGGACGGCCCTGCCGCCCTTGAGGAGCACGGTCAGCTCCGGGGCGCTCGCGCTCTCCACCGAGGCCAGTTGCTTCCGGGCGGTGGCGAGGGCCGCCTCGGCCGTCACCTTCGCCTTCGTGGAGAGTCTGATGGCCGGGGCGGGAGCGCCGGTGACCTCGCGGACCTTGCCGGAGCTGTCGGAGACGACGACCGCGTCGCCGCCGACGACCGGGAGGCCGCGGTAGGTGCGCTCGTACGAGGCGTAGTACAGGCCGTTCGTCCAGGGGGTGACGGACGTCCGGACGAGGTCCTCGTCGGCGCCGTGCCGCAGCTCGTCGAGGCCGCTGCTCGCGGCCTTGTCGGCGGCGGCGAGGGCGAGCGCCTTGCCGTGGCCCGGCGGTACGGGCTGTGCCTGCGGGGTCGCCGCGGTCGCCGGTCCGGCGAGGGCGGTCGCGAGGCTCGCCGAGAGCGCCAGGGCGGCCACGGCCGCCGTGAGTCTGGTCGGGTGCAACGTCGTGCTCCGTTCAAGGGTGGGGGAGACGGATCGTCGCGCCGAGTATGGGCGTGGACATGGCCAGTTCGGGACATCTCATCCGGCATAAGACGCGGGTTATGGTGCAGACCAGGCCCGCTGCGTACGCTGCTGAAATGCAGCTGGAGTTGAGGCATCTCGAAGCCGTCTGCCGCATTGCGGAAGCGGGCAGTCTGGGGCGGGCCGCCGGGCGGCTCGGCGTCTCGCAGCCGGCCCTCTCGGCGCAGCTGCGGCGGATCGAGCGGGTCGCCGGCGGGGAGCTGTTCCTGCGCGGCCGGCACGGCGTGGAGCCCACCCCGCTGGGCGAGTTCGTGCTGTCCAAGGCGCGGCTCGTGCTCGGCGAGATGGACGCCCTTGCCGCCGGGGCGCGGGCCGTCGCCCCGCACACCCCGCTGCGGCTCGGCTGCATCCTGCTCGTCCTCGTCGACCGGCTGCTCGGGGAGCTCGAACAGGTCGTGGCCGGGCGGGAGATCGCGGTCACCGTGGAGCACTCGGCGACGACGCTGACCCGGCAGCTCGGCGCGGGACGGTACGACGCCGTCCTGTACGGGGAGGTCAACGACCACGAGGTGCCGCTGCCCGAGGGGACCACGGCCCGCACCCTCGTCCCCAAGGAGCCCTTCTGCGTGCGTCTTTCGGCGGAGCACCCGCTGGCGGGCCGGGAGCGGATCGCGCTCGCCGAGCTCGCGGGCGAGTCCTGGATGACGCTGGTCGAGGACGACGACGGCGGACCCGAGGCGCTGGTCGCGGCCTGCGAGAAGGCCGGGTTCACGCCCTCGCTGCGGCACCGGGTCGCCGACCGGAAGATGCACTACGACCTGATCGCGGCGGGCCGGGCGATCTCGATGAGCCAGCCGACGGCCCCGGCTGCGGAGGGCACGGTCCTGCGCCCCCTGGAGGGCGACCCGGTGACGGGCCGGATCCGGCTCGCCTGGAACCGTACGGCGGTCCCGGCGCCGCAGGCGGAGCTGCTGTACCGGGCGGCGGCCCGCGCGTACCTGGCGAACGTCGGCAACAACGCCTTCCACCGCGCCTGGTGGGACGCCCGCCCGGAACTACACCCGGTTCTGGACGACTGAGGACGGGTCCTGGTCGTCCTCCTCGGCGTCGTCGTCCGCTCCGTCGCCGGAGGTCTCTCCGCACAGGTCACGGGCCATCAGGGTGGCCCCCGCGACCGCTCCGGGCATGAGGAAGACGGCGACGAACGGGACCAGGAAGGCGAGCGTCAGCGGGACGCCGAAGCCCAGGGCCGCCATCCGGCGTCCACGGAGCAGCACCAGGCGTTCCTTGAGCTCGACGCGCCGGCGCTGGAGCGCGACGGCCGTCAGCTCCTCGGTGAGGAAGAAGCCGGAGACGCAGAAGCCGATGGCGGGGACGACGGTCTGGCCGACGACGGGGATGAACCCGCAGGCGAAGAGCAGCACGCCGTAGAACGCGACCCGCAGCACGATCCGCAGGCTGTCACGGGCCGAGATCCACAGCTCGCGCCAGAGCGGCAGGCCCGACTCGGGCGCCTCGCCGCCCTCGCTGCGGTCGACCTCCTCGGACAGCGACTCGTAGAAGGGCTGGCCGACGAGGAGGGTGACGGCGGTGAAGGTGATCACCGCGAGGAACAGCCCGAACGCGAAGACGAGCCCCGTCAGGGCGCCGCGGAAGAGGCCCTGCCAGGGCGAGGTCCAGTCGTCGGCGAACGGCGTCGCCCACGCGGTCAGGTCGTCGGCGCCGTAACCGAGGCCGACGAGCGCGCCGATGTACAGGACGAGCGTCACGAGCCCGGGCAGCAGTCCGAACCCGAGCCAGCGCCCGTGACCGCCGACCCACTTCTGGCCCCGCAACAAGTACCTGAAACCCACCCCGAAATCACGCATGGGGGTCACCTTATCGGTGCCTCCGGGGCCCGACGGGGCAGGTCAGCCGCCGGTCGCGAGGAACGAGGCGACGGCTTCGTCGAAGCGGACGCGGGCCTCTGCGGGGCGGCCCACGGGGGCGGACACCCACAGGTCGTACAGCGTCCCGTCCTGCTCCCAGCAGACGTCCCTGGTGTGCCGCGGCCCCTCGGCGCTGGTGAAGCCGTCCCAGGTGAACTCCCAGCGGGCGGCGGGCAGTCCCTGGCGCGTCGTCTCCTTCACGGTGCCGTCGCGGTACCCCGGATAGTCCTTCGGGCCGCTCGCGTCGGAGGAGCGCATCACGCCGATCGCCCCGCCGGCCGGGATCGGCCGGATCCTGATCCCGACCCTGACGGCCCCGTCCGGCGAGGTGTAGAACACCCGGTCGCCGTCGGTGGAGCGGACCGCCCCGTAGGGGACCCGCAGGCTGAAACCGCGCTCGTCGGTGATCTCCCGGGACCGGAAACCGTCCGGCTCGGAGGGGGGCGGGGCCGAGGGGGACCCCGTACGGGGCGGCGGCGCGCCCGTCGCGGGTTCGTCCTGGACGGCGCGCAGCACCGCCACGGTCGCCACCGCGACGCAGACGGCGAGGGCGGTGGCCACGAGGGGGACGGTGAGGCGCCGACGGCGGCCGGCGGCCGGAGCGCCGGCCTCCCCTGGACCGGTCTCTCGCAGGGTGGGGACGTACGCGTCGCCCCCCGCAGGCTCCTCCCCCGCCGCGCACGCGGCGAGCATCCGGCGGGCCTCGGGGGCGCCGAGGCGGCGGTCCGGGTCGCGTTCGAGGAGGCCCTGGACGACGGGCACGAGGGGCCCGAGCCGTTCGGAGGGCCGGATCTCCTCGTACACGATCGCGTGCAGGACGGCGCCGATCGAGTCCCGGCGGAACGGCGAGGTGCCGGTGGTCGCCGCGCACAGCAGCGCGCCGAGCGACCACAGGTCGGAGGCGGGTCCCGCGTCGTCGCCCTGCATCCGCTCCGGCGCCGTGTACTCGGGGGTGCCGATGAAGACGCCGGTGCGGCTGAGCGTCGTCGCGCCGGGGAGGCTGGCGATGCCGAAGTCGGTCAGCACGGCCCGGCCGGTGTCCTTCTCCAGGAGGACGTTGGCGGGCTTCACGTCCCGGTGCAGCACGTCGCGGGCGTGCGCGGCGGACAGCGCGTCGAGCAGGTCGAGCCCGAGCCGGGCGGCCTCCCGGGGGGACAGCACCTCGCCGGCGGCCAGCCGGTCGGCGAGCGAGCCGCCGTCGACGAGCTCCATGACCAGGGCGGGCATGCCGGCGTGCTCGACGACGTCGTGGACGACGATCACGTGCGGGTGGCGGACCTGGGCGACGACGCGGGCCTCCCGCAGGGCGTCCGCCGGGTCGGCGCCCGAGTCGAGCGCGAGGGTCTTGACGGCGACGGGGCGCCCGAGCAGCTCGTCGGTGGCCCGCCGGACGACGCCCATGCCGCCCTGGCCGAGCCGCTCGCCCAGGCGGTAGCGCCCGCCGATCAGCTCGTGACCGGCCTGCTCCGACCCGTTGTACGAAGACACCCGACTCCCCTTGCCCGCGGACCGAAGCCATGATGCCGCAGCCCTCCCGTACACGGCGAGGACCGCACCCCGGTCGGTCGGGGTGCGGTCCTCGCGCGGTGTGCGCGTCCGGGTCTCAGACGGCGAGCTCGACCGTGATGTTGCCGCGGGTCGCCTTGGAGTACGGGCAGACCTGGTGGGCCTTCTCGATCAGGCTCTTGGCGGTCTCGGCGTCCACGTTCGGGATGGTCGCCGAGATCTTGACGATGATGCCGAAGCCGTCGTCGTTCTTGCCGATGCCGACCTCGGCGGTGACCGTCGAGCCGGAGACGTCGGCGTTCTCGTTGCGGGCGACGACGCCGAGCGCGCCCTGGAAGCAGGCGCTGTAGCCGGCCGCGAAGAGCTGCTCGGGGTTGGTGCCGGCGCCGGAGCCGCCCATGGCCTTGGGCGGGTTGACGACGACGTCGAGCTGGCCGTCGTCGGTGGCGACACGGCCGTCACGACCGTTCTCGGCGGTGGCTACGGCGGTGTACAGGACGTCGGACTGCTGGATCGACATGCTGTTGTCTTCCTTCTTCTGTTCGCCGCGACTCGCGCCCACGATCGCGACGGCTGAGGGAAGACTAGCGGGTCGCCGAGACGATCATCTTTCCGGTGTTGTCGCCGCGCAGCAGACCGAGGAAGGCGTCCACGCCGTTCTCGATGCCCTCGACGAAGGTCTCGCGGTGCTTCAGCTCGCCGGAGGCGAGCCAGCCGCCGACCTCCTGGACGAACTGGTTCTGCAGGCCGTAGTGGTCGCCGACGAGGACGCCCTGGAGCCGCAGCCGCTTGCCGATGATCATCGCCATGTTGCGCGGGCCCGGGACCGGCTCGGTGTCGTTGTACTGGGCGATCATGCCGCAGATGGTGGCGCGGCCGTGCACGTTGAGCGAGGAGATCGCGGCTTCGAGGTGGTCGCCGCCGACGTTGTCGAAGTAGACGTCGATGCCGTCCGGGGCGGCCTCGCGGAGCTGGTCCTTGACCGGGCCGTTCTTGTAGTTGAAGGCGGCGTCGAAGCCGAGCTCCTCGACGAGGAACTTCACCTTCTCGTCGGAGCCGGCGGAGCCGATGACGCGGGAGGCGCCCTTGAGCCGGGCCATCTGGCCGACCTGGCTGCCGACGGCGCCGGCCGCGCCGGAGACGAAGACGGCGTCGCCCTCCTTGAAGGAGGCGACCTCGAAGAGACCGGCGTAGGCCGTGAGGCCGGTCATGCCGAGCACGCCGAGGTAGGCGGAGAGGGGGGCGAGCGACGGGTCGACCTTGGTGGCGTGCTGGGCCGGGACGTCGGCGTACTCGCGCCAGCCGAGACCGTGCAGGACGTGGTCGCCGACGGCGAAGCCCTCGGCGTTGGAGGCGATGACCTCGCCGACCGCGCCGCCGTCCATGGGGTGGTCGAGCTTGAAGGGCGGAATGTACGACTTGACGTCGTTCATCCGGCCGCGCATGTACGGGTCGACGGAGAAGTGCAGGTTGCGCACGAGGATGCGGCCCTCGGCGGGCTCGGCGACCGGGGTCTCGCGCAGGGCGAAGTCCGACGGCACGGGCCAGCCGTGCGGACGGGCGACGAGGTGCCACTCACGGCTGGACGCGGGAAGAACGGACATGAGCACGGCCTCCAGAAAAGCTTGAGATCACAAAAGGTTCAGTACCTCAAACAACCATGCGCCTAGATATTTCATGTTGTCAAGTATCGGAGTAGACTCGTCCCCATGGCCACCTCACGCACGGACCCCCTGACCCTCGAAGTCGTCGAGCTGATCGGCACGGTCGTGGCGCGCTACTACGAGGAGTACGAGCAGGCGGCGGCGCAGCACGCGCTGACCGGCGCCCAGGCCCGGGTCCTCGGCCTGCTCTCGCTCGACCCGCTGCCGATGCGCCGCATCGCCCAGAAGCTCAAGTGCGAGCCCTCCAACATCACGGGCATCGTCGACCGCCTGGAGGCCCGGGGCCTGGTGGAACGCCGCCCCGACCCGGCGGACCGCCGCGTCAAACTGGCCGTCCCCACGGACGAGGGCCGCGACACCGCCCGCCGCCTCCGCGACTCCCTCGACTTCGCGCGCGAACCCCTCGGCGAGCTGACGGAGACGGAGCGGACCCTCCTCCGGGACCTGCTGAAGCGGATGCTGGGCGTGGACGTGGCGTGACGCCGTCCTAGACGCACCACCACAGGAAGCGGGTGCACGTCGGGGTCGGGCTGGGGGTCGGGGTCCGACTCGGGGTGGGGCCGGTGGTCGATGCCGTCGGTCCGCCGGGCGTCGCCGAGCCGGTCGGCGTCGGGCCGCTCTCCGTCGCGGACGGGGTCGCGGTGGGCGTGGCGGACGGGGAGGCCGGGGCGGTGGTCGTCGGCGCGGCGGTCGGGGCGGTGCCGCTTCCCGTGCCGGTGCCGGTCCCCGTACCGGATCCCGTGCCCGTGCCCGTACGCGTACCGGAGTCCGAGCCCGAGCCCGTGCTCACCTGGCGTGGGCGGGCGGGGACGGAGCCCGGGGCGTCCGTCGCCGGGGACGGGCTCGATGCCCGCGACGGTTCCGTGGTCTCCGCGGGTGGCGGCGAGAGCGGGGTCTCGGTGACCTCCAGCTCCTCCACGGCGGTGGCGGCGCCGTCCTGCGGCGGCTCCTCGAAGGCGATCTTCGCCAGGGTCAGCGTTCCGGCCGCGAGGACCAGGCCCACCGTTCCCACCAGGACCGTACGGCCGCGGCGCGGGCCCTGCCTCCTCCCCCGCCGCACGGCGGGGCGGCCCCGGGCGGCGCGGCGCCCGCCGGGGGTGGTGCGCGGCGGTTCGAGGACGTCCAGCTCGTAGACGTGCTCGGGCGCGGGCCGGTCCAGGTCGTCGTCGCCGGCACCGCCGCCGTCGTCCGGGAACGGTTCGTCGTGGGCGGGCGGGGTCGCTTCTCCGTAGGCGGCGGACCGGCCCGGGTCTCCGTGGACAGCCGGGCGACCGGGGTCGCCGTAGACGCCCGGCCCGCTGCGGTCGCCGTAGGCGGTGGGACGAGCGGGGTCGCCGTAGATCGCGGGCCCGGCCTGGACGCCGTACGCCGCGGGCCCGGTCGTGGCGCCGTACGCCGCGGGCCCGGTCGTGGCGCCGTACGCCGTCGGCCCGTTCGGGTAGCCGTAGCCGAGGTCCGGGGTGTGGGCCTGGGTGTGGTCCGGGGTGTGGACCGGTATGTGGGGGGTCTCGTACCGCAGTTCCTCGACCGGAGTCCCGCACCCGGCACAGGCGAGGGCCCCGTTGAGGTGCCGCCGGCACGCGTGGCAGTAGTCCATGGGGCCCGCAGGCTATGCGGCCAGGTACGCCGTCAGGTAGGCGCGAACGTGAGGATCCTGTGTGGAAACCGCAGGTCGGCGGCGGTGCGCCGTGAATCTCCCGCTTCGGGAAGGATGGCCTCCGAATCCTTCTCACGGGTAGTGGGCCCTCCGACACGGCCCGCATGCGGCCCCCGGGCGGCTCAGCCCAGCGCGCGCCGCGCCGCGCGCGGCCGGACGATGCGAACAGGACCGCGAATCGCGACCCGCCTCGCCCGTGCCAGCACCGCACTCCGGAGGATCCCGCCGTGACCGTCAGCCTCGATCAGCTGCGTCGTTGCCATGTCGCCGTCGACCTGGGTGCCGCCCGCACCCGGGTCTTCGTCAAGGGCGCCGGACTCGTCGTCGACGAGCCGAGCGTCGCCGCCGTCAACACCCGTACCGGAGCGCTGATCGCCGTCGGCGCGCTCGCCGAGAAGATGACCGGCCGCACCCCCGACTACATCCGGGTCGTCCGCCCGGTCTCGGGCGGCACGGTCGTCGACATCGAGATGGCGCAGCGGATGCTCCGTCATCTCCTCGGCGAGAAGCTGCGCCGGCAGCTGCGCCGCAAGCCCCGGCTGCGCGCGGCCGCCTGCACCCCGCACGACAGCGATCCGCTCGCGCAGCGCGCCGCCGTGGAGACCCTCGTCGGGCTCGGGGCGCGCCGGGTCGAGCTGGTCGACACCCTGATCGCGGCGGCCGTGGGCTGCGGGCTGCCCGTGGAGCAGCCGACCGCGACCATGATCCTGGTGTGCGGCGCGGCGACCACGCAGGTCGCGGTGCTCTCGCTCGGCGCGATCGTCACGGCGGAGCGGATGCCCGTCGGCGGCGACGCCATCGACCACGCCGTCATCCAGCACCTGCGCCACCACCACGAACTGATGCTGCCGAGCCAGTCGGTGCGCCCGCTGCAGCTGGCCCTCAGCGGCAACGGCCTGACGACGACCGGCCCCGCCTGGACGGAGATCCACGGCCGGGACGTCGCCACGGGCCTGGCCCGTTCGGTGACCGTCGACACCGCCGCCGTACGGGAGGCGATCCACACCCCGCTGACGGCCGTCCTCGACGGCATCGGGAAGGTGCTGCGGGACTGCCCGCCGGACCTGGTCGCCGACCTCGCGGACCGCGGGATCATGATGGTGGGCGGCAGCGCCCTGCTGCCGGGCCTCGACCAGATGCTCCGCGAGGCGACCGGCATGCCCGTGCACATCGCCGAACGGCCCGACGTCTGCGCGGTCCTGGGGCTCGGCGCGATGCTGGAGGGCAAGGTCCAGCCGATGGTCCTCGACCCGCTGGCCGAGCGGGACCCGCTCGCCGACGAGGACTGATACCGGAAAGAACCGGGCGATTCGCACGACAATGAGACCATGACGATCATGGATGAGGACGCCGGGGCCTCGGGCACGGACGAGGACTCCGCCCGCCTGCCCCTGCTGCTCGAAGCCGTCCTCGGCGTCGGTACGGACCTCGAACTCCGCACCACCCTCCAGCACATCGTGGACTCCGCCACCGAGCTGACCGGAGCCCGCCACGGGGCGCTCGGGGTCGTCGACCCCGAGCGCCCCCGCCTCACCGAGCTCTTCACCTCCGGCATGACCGACGAGGAGCGGCAGCGGTTCCGCCGCCCCGCCGACCTGACCCCCGGCGCGCGCTCGACCGGCGTCCCGATCCGGGTCCACACCCAGGTCTTCGGCCATCTGCACCTCACCGGGAAGCGCGGCGGCCCCTTCACCGAGGAGGACCTCGCCCTGCTCCGGGTCCTCGCCTCCCAGGCCGGGATCGCCATCGGCAACGCCCGCCTGTACGAGACGGCCCGTCAGCGGGAGCGCTGGATCGAGGGCGCCGCCGCGGTGACCACGGCCCTGCTCACCGGCGCCACCGCCGAGAACGCCCTGACCACCGTCGCCGAGCAGGCCCGCATCCTCGCCGACGCCTCGGCCGGCGTCGTCCTCCAGCCCACCGAACAGGGCGGGATGGAGATCGTCGCCGCCTCCACCAGGGACGACCCCGGCGACCTCGTCGGCACGACGATCGCGCCCGGCTCCCCGGTCCTCGTCCAGCTCCTCGGCGGGGAGCCCGTCTTCGTCGAGGACTCGGCGACCGACCCTCGGATGACCACGCACGTCCGGTCCCGTTTCGGTCCGTCGATGATGCTGCCGCTGCAGAGCGGCGGGAAGCTCATCGGCACCCTCGCCCTGCCCCGGCGGCGCGGCGGCCCGCCGTACTCGGCGGTGGACCGGCTGCTCGCCTCGCAGTTCGCCTCGCAGGCGGCGCTCGCGCTCGTCCTCGCGGACGCGCGCCACGACCGTGAGCGGCTCGCCGTCTTCGAGGACCGCGACCGGATCGCGCGGGACCTCCACGACCTGGTGGTGCAGCGGCTGTTCGCCACGGAGATGATGCTGGAGTCCACCCGTAGGCGGGCGGCCGGCTCCTCCGGCGAGGACGCGCTGCTCGGCCGGGCCGTGGACGAGCTGGACTCCACGATCCAGGAGGTCAGGACGACCATCTTCGCCCTCCAGCAGCCGCCGGCCGACGCGCCGACGACCTTCCGGGGGAGGGTCCTGCGCGAGACCGGCGGGGCCGCGGTCCCGCTCGGCTTCCAGCCGTCCGTGCACTTCTCCGGCGCGGTCGACACCCTCGTCGACGAGGGGACGGCGGACCGGCTCCTCGCCGCCCTGCGCGGGGCGCTCGCGGCGGCGCACCGGCGGCCCGGGGTCGGCGCGATCACCGTCGAGGTGTCGGCCGGGGAGGGCGGCGGCGCCCGGCTGCGCGTCGAGGACGACGGCACCCCGCCGACGACGGTGACGTGGCCGTAGGACAGTGGGGCTCCCTCCCTCGTACGGAGCAACTGGGCGCGCCGCGCCCCTCCCCCGGATCTTGACTGGAGGGGTGACCACCGAGACCACGGCCCCGACAGCGGCGGCCTACCGCAACCTGGTGATGGCCACCATCGGCTTCACGCTCACCTTCTGGGCGTGGAACCTGATCGCACCGCTCGCGAGCTGGTACGGCGAGCGGCTCGAACTCAGCTCCTTCCAGCAGTCGTTCCTCGTCGCCGTGCCCGTCCTGGTCGGCTCGCTCGGCCGCGTCCCGGCGGGGGCCATGACCGACCGGTACGGGGCGAAGCGGATGTTCCCGCTCGTCTCGGCGCTGACGATCGTCCCCGTGCTGCTCCTGATCGTGGTCAAGGACAGTTACGGCCTGATGCTGGTCGTCGGCTTCCTCCTCGGCCTGGGCGGCACGACGTTCGCCATCGGCATCCCCCTGGTCAACTCCTGGTTCCCGCCCGCGAAGCGCGGTCTGGCGCTCGGGGTGTTCGGCATGGGCATGGGCGGTGTCGCGCTGTCCGGCTACTTCACGCCCCGGATCGCCAAGCACGGCGAGAACCTGCCGTTCATCGTGGTCGCGCTCGCCCTCGCCGCGTACGCGGTGCTCGCCGCGTTCCTCATCACCGACCGCCCCGACCGGCCGGTGCCGACGGCCTCCCTCGCGTCGCGGCTCGGCTCGGCGGGCCGGCTGCGGGTGACGTGGGAGCTGTCGGCGCTGTACGCGATCGGGTTCGGCGGCATCGTCGCGTTCGGCGTCTACCTGCCGACGTACCTGAAGACCTGGTACGAGCTCGACCCGACGGACGCGGGCACCAAGGCGGCCGGGTTCGCCCTGGTCACGGTCGTCTTCCGGCCGATCGGCGGCTGGCTCTCGGACCGGATCCACCCGGCGCTCGTCACGGCCGCCGCGCTCGGCACGGCCGCCCTGTTCGCGATCGTCCAGGCCTTCGACCCGCCGCTGAACCCCGGCGGCACGATCGCCCTGCTCGTCATGGCGGCCGGGCTCGGCACGGCGAGCGGTTCGGTCTTCGCCCTGGTCTCCCAGGTCACCCCGCAGGCCCAGGTGGGCAGCGTGACCGGCATCGTCGGCGCGATGGGCGGCCTCGGCGGGTTCGTGCCGCCGCTGGTGATGGGCGCGATCTACAGCGCGAAGGGCTCGTACTCGATCGGCTTCATGCTCCTGTCCGACCTGGCGCTCGCGGGCTGTGTGTACGCGTACGGGCGGATGCGCGGGATCCGCCCGGACGGCGACAGCCCGGACCCGAAGCCCGCCGAGGTCACGGCGGGCCGCCCGTAGGGACACCCCTCAGGCGCCCACGCCCAGGAAGCGCAGCACGGCCAGGACCCGGCGGTGGTCGGCGTCCGCCCTGGGCAGGTCGAGCTTGGCGAGGATGCTGTTGATGTGCTTGGCGACGGCGCTCTCGCTGACGACGAGCTGGGCGGCGATGCCCGCGTTGGAGCGGCCCTCGGCCATGAGGGAGAGCACCTCCTTCTCGCGGGCCGTCAGCCGTTCCAGCGGATCGTTCGACCGCCGTACGAGGAGCTGGGCGACGACCTGCGGATCGAGTGCGGTGCCGCCGTCGGCGACCCGCCGCAGCGCCTCGATGAACTCCTCGACGTCCGCGACCCGCTGCTTGAGCAGATAGCCCACGCCGCTGGTGTGGGCGGCGAGCAGGTCGGCCGCGTAGCGCTCCTCGACGTACTGGGAGAGCAGCAGCAGGGCGGTCGACGGCCGGCTGCGGCGGATGGACAGCGCGGCACGCACTCCCTCGTCCGTGAAGCCCGGCGGCATCCGGACGTCGATCACCGCCAGGTCGGGGCGGTGCTCCTCGACCGCGGCGAGGAGTCCCTCGGCGTCGCCCGCCTCGGCGGCCACCTCGAAGCCGGCCATCTCGACGACCTTGACCAGGCCCATCCGCAGCAGGACGGAGTCCTCGGCGATCACCGCACGTCGCATGCGGGGCTCCTCCTGCCCGGCGCTCTTCAGTTCTGACACGGCAGATCCACACTCATCATGGTCGGTCCCCCCACCGGGCTGCTCATCCGGAACGTTCCGTCGACTGATCGCACGCGCTGGGCGAGCCCCGTCAGGCCGCTCCCCTTGCCGGGGTCGGCGCCGCCCAGGCCGTCGTCCGCGATCACCACCCGCAGTATCCCGCCCAGCCGGGTCACCGTCACATCGGCCCGGGTCGCCTCCCGTGCGTGCTTGGCGACGTTCGTCAGCGCCTCGGAGACCACGAAGTAGGCGACCGCCTCGACCGCCGGCGGCGGCCGCCGCGGCAGGTCCGCCTCCAGCCGTACGGGCAGCGGGGCGCGGGCCGCGAGCCCCGACAGGGCCGCGTCCAGGCCGAGTTCGTCCAGGACGGCGGGGTGGAGGCCGCGCACGAGGCTGCTCAGCTCCTCGATCGCCTCCTTCGCCTCCCGGTGCGCGGCCTCGATCGCCTCGCGCGCCTCGGGCGTCAGGTCCACGAGCGTGGCCTTGGCTATGCCCAGGTTCAGCGCCAGCGAGACGAGTCGCTGCTGCGCACCGTCGTGCAGGTCCCGTTCGATGCGGCGCCGTTCCGCGTCGGCGGCGTCCACGGCGCCGGCCCGGCTCTCGGTGAGGTCCTCGACCCGTCGCACCAGATCCTCCTCCCGGCTGCGGCCGAGCAGGAGGGGGACCACCTGGCTCTCCAGGCGCACGAGGGCGGCGGCGAGGGGCGGGACGGCGGCCAGCACGAGCAGTCCCGCCACGGAGACGTACGGGGCCGCCACGGCGAACTTGAGTTGCTTGAGCCGCCATTGCCAGGGCAGGGCGTAGACCCACACCGAGGTCAGTGACGCGGCGAGTCCGGCCGGGATCAGCGCCACCACCACCGCTTCGAGCGTGCCGAACAGCGTCCCGGCCAGGGAGTGGTAGCCGAACTGGCGCCACGGCCGCCGCCATCCCGGGCGGGGGATGTCGATGCCGAGCAGCTGTCGGAAGCGCCAGCACTGGGCCACGGTCAGCGCCGGCACGCAGAACACCGTCGCCACGACCACGAACCCCAGGGCGATCGGCGCGCTGTCGTCCGCTCCCCCGATGGTCTCCCAGAGAAGGCCGAAGACCCCGAACAGCAGGGAACCCATGAGGAGGTGGAGCGGCGCCCCCACGGCGAGGAAGGACGCGTCGCGCGTCAGGCGGGTGAGCGCGCGCCGCAGCCGGGTCCGGATCTTCATGCCCCCACCGTAGGCGCCGGGCTCCGCGGCCTGCCATGAACCTGCCGTCCGCATCGGGGGTGTAGCCAGTGCCACCCCAGGACGGACAGCGGTGTTACTGACTCCGGAGGGCGGCGACCGGAGGGTTGATCACGAGCCCGACGGCCGGGTTCGTGACAGCGAAAGAGACCTCCGACATGGCCCTCGCCTCCCTCATCCCGCCTGCCGCTGACGCCGGTCGCCCTTCCTTCGGCATCCGTCGCCCCAGCCGAGTCCGCCGCCTGCAGGGCCGCGTGCTCCTGGGTGCGGGCCTCGCCCTGCTGCCCTGGCTCGGCTACCTCGCCGGTACGCTCCCGCCCGCCGAGGCCGCCGCCTGGGTCACCCTCGACGCCCTGGAGGCCGCCGCGCTGCTCACCGCCGGCAGCCGGCTGCTGCGCGGCGACGCCCGCCACCGCGCGCCCGCGGCCGCCGCGGCGGTGCTCCTCCTCGCCGACGCCTGCGTCGACCTCGCCACCTCCACCGCAGGACCCGAGCTGGCCGTCGCCGTCGCCATGGCCGTGTGCGCGGAACTCCCCCTCGCGGCCCTGTGCGCGGTGATCGCCGCGCGCCCACCACGGAGGGGGCCCCGACCCGGGCCATCGGCCGCGCCGCACCCTCGGTCCGGGCAGAATCCCTCCTGGTAGCCCCCACCCTCGACGACCGTAGGAGTACGACCGGTGAGTGCGCTCTTCCCCGCCCTGGCGGACCCGTCCGACCGCCCCGCCCTGCGGGTCGGCCCCGACACCCTGACGTACGCCGAGCTGGCCCGCGCCGCCGGTGCCCTCGCCGGGCGCCTCGACGGGGTGGAGCGGGTCGCCGTCTGGGCCACGCCGACCGCCCGGACGGCCGTCGCCGTGGTCGCCGCGCTGCTCGCCGGCGTGCCGGCCGTACCGCTCAATCCGCGTACCGGGGAGCGGGAGTTGGCGCACATCCTGGGCGACAGCGCGCCCGGCCTCGTGCTCGCGGGCCCGGTGGACGAGCTGCCGGGCGGGCTCGCGGCGCTCCCCCGGGTCGATGTGGAGCTCACCGGTCCTGAAGCGTCCCCGGCGGCGCCGGTCGATCCGGAGGCCACCGCGCTCGTCGTCTACACGTCCGGAACCACCGGTCCGCCGAAGGGCGTTCTGCTCTCCCGCCGGGCGGTCGCCGCCTCCCTCGACGCGCTGGCCGAGGCCTGGTCGTGGACGGCGGACGACGTCCTCGTGCACGCGCTGCCGCTGTTCCACGTCCATGGGCTCGTCCTCGGGATCCTGGGCCCGCTGCGGCGCGGCGGCGAGGTCCGGCACCTGGGCGGGTTCTCGGTGGACGGCGTCGCGCGGGAGCTCGGCGACGGGGGCGGCACGATGCTGTTCGGCGTACCGACCATGTACCACCGGCTCGCGGACGCGCTCGACGCGAACGACCGGCTCACGGACGCGCTGGCGGGCGCCCGGCTCCTCGTCTCCGGTTCGGCGGCGCTGCCCGTCCACGACCACGAGCGGATCGCGGCGGCGACGGGCCGGACGGTCGTGGAGCGGTACGGGATGAGCGAGACGCTCATGAACACCAGCGTGCGCCCGGGCGGCGAGCCCCGGCCGGGGACGGTCGGGACCCCGCTCGCGGGCGTGGACCTGCGGCTCGTGGACGAGGACGGCTCCGTCCTGGCGGAGCTCGACGGGGAGACGGTCGGCGAGGTGCAGGTGCGCGGCCCGAACCTCTTCTCCGGCTACCTCAACCGGCCGGACGCGACGGCGGCGGCCTTCGACGGCGACTGGTTCCGCACCGGCGACATGGCGGTCCGGGAGGCGGACGGCGGGGTGCGTCTGGTGGGCCGGAAGGCGACCGACCTCATCAAGAGCGGCGGCTACAAGATCGGGGCGGGCGAGATCGAGAACGCGCTCCTCGACCACCCCGGCGTCCGCGAGGCGGCCGTCACGGGCGAGCCGGACCCGGACCTGGGCGAGCGGATCGTGGCCTGGGTGGTGCCGCAGGACGGGGAGAAGCCGCCGGCGGAGGCGGAGCTCGCCGAGCACGTGGCGGGGCTGCTCGCCCCGCACAAGCGCCCCCGCGTGGTGCGCTACCTGGACGCGCTGCCCCGCAACGACATGGGCAAGGTCCTGAAGAAGGCGCTGCCGACGGCGTAGTGCGGGGCGGGGCCCGTCTTCCGGATCAGGCCCGCGAGCCCGGCCCGATCCGGAGGACAGGCCCTTTCGGCGCGTCAGGGCGGGGACGTCAGGGCGTCGGGTCGAGGGCGTCGTAGCGGCGGAATCCACGTCCGTACAGGGCGAGGAGGCCGATCGCGACGACGCAGGCGATCCCGCCGCCGGTGACGGCGACCGCCGGCGAGGTGAGGTCCGCGACGGAGCCGGCGAGGAAGTCGCCGAGCCGGGGTCCGCCCGCGACGACCACGATGAAGACGCCCTGGAGCCGGCCGCGCATCTCGTCCGGGGCGGCGACCTGCATCATCGTGTTCCGGAAGATCATCGAGACGGTGTCGGAGTAGCCGGCGAGGGCGAGCATGAGGAGCCCGAGCCAGAGGTTCCGGGTCAGTCCGAAGACGGCGATGGCGGTGCCCCAGGCGGCGACGGAGAGCAGGATCGCCTGTCCGTGGTGGCGGATACGGCCCTGCCAGCCGGAGAGGACGCCGCCGAGGAGCGCCCCGAACGCGGGCGCGGCGACGAGGAGTCCGGTCGTCTTCGCGTCGCCGCCGTACCAGAGGACGGCGATGGCCGGGAACAGCGCGCGGGGGTGGGCGAGGATCATCGCGCAGAAGTCCGAGAAGAACGTCATGCGCAGGTTGGGGCGGGTGGCGAGGAAGCGCAGCCCGTCGAGGACCGAGGCCCTCTTGCTGCCCGTCCGGTCCGGGAGCATCGACGGCAGCCGCCACATCGCGTACAGGCTCGCGGTGAAGGCGACGGCGTCCACGAGGTACGCGGTCTGGTAGCCGGCGAAGCCGACGATCAGGCCGCCGAGGCTGGGCCCGACGAGCGTGCCGAAGGTCGTGACCATCGAGTTGAGCGCGTTGGCGGCGCGCAGCTGCTCGGGCGGCAGGAGCCGGGGGATCATCGAGGAGCGGGCGGGCGCGTTGAGCGCGCCGCACACGGCCTGGAGGGCGACGATCCCGTACAGGAACCACACGTGGTGGAAGCCGGCGAACGCCGCGCCGGCGAGGGCGACGGACAGCACGGCCGAGCCGCTCGCGCTGACGAGGCCGAGCTTGCGCCGGTCCACGGTGTCGGCGATCGCGCCGCCGTACAGGCCGAAGACGATCAGCGGGACGAGGGCGAAGAGGCCGACGAGCCCGACGGAGAAGGGCGAGCGGGTGATGTCGTACACCTGGAGGGAGACGGCGAGCGCCGTCATGCCCTGCCCGATCCAGGAGACGGTGTTCCCGAACCAGAGGCGGCGGTAGTGCGCGGAGGTGCGCAGCGGGGTGAGGTCGGCGAAGACCTTGCGGCGGCTCTGCTCCGGCTCCTGCCGCTGGGTGGTGGCGGTCACGCGACGT
The DNA here is from genome assembly GCF_042889835.1 of Streptomyces sp. NPDC002463. NCBI lineage: Bacteria > Bacillati > Actinomycetota > Actinomycetes > Kitasatosporales > Streptomycetaceae > Streptomyces > Streptomyces sp. NPDC002463. The sequence goes on along the minus strand of NZ_JBIARL010000005.1, from coordinate 317,686 downwards.
CGTACCGCAGCTCGGGGCGCTCCCAGTGGATGCGGCCGGTGGGCGGCACGGTGCCGGTGCGGACGGCTCCGGTCCGCAGATAGAACTCCTCGGCCGGCGGATGCGCGACGACCCGCACGGAGGCGAGCCCGGCGGTCCTGGCCTCCCCGGTCATGTGCTCCATGAGGAGCCGGCCTATGCCGAGCCCCTGGGCGGCGTCGGCGACGAACGCGAGGTCGAGCTCCGCCTCGTCGACGAGGAGCGCGTAGAAGCCGAGCACCCGGCCGCCGTCGCCTTCGTCGACGGCGACGAAGACGGGGTGGTGCTCGATGTACGGACCGCCGACCTGGTAGCCCTCGACCATGGCGGCGTAGTCGCCCCGGTAGGCCCCTGAGGTGCGGACGAGCCGGGTGAGCCGCTTGGAGTCGTCGGCGGTGGCGCGCCGGATGCTGATGTCGGACATGGAGCGAGTATAGGAGCGAGCTCTGTTGATGCTCCTTACAATTCGATGAATGCCGCACGGAGTCTCACCGCCGCGCGAGCCGCATCGGCTGTGGCCCCGGGGAGAGGACGATGCGAGGGACCGGGCGGGGCGGGCGCGGGGAGACCGGGGTCAGCCGCCAGTGCGAGGCGATCGCGGCGAGCGCGAGGGTGGCCTCGACCGTGCCGAGGACGTCCCCGACGCACTTGGTGGCGCCGAGCCCGAACGGGAGCCAGGCGTCGCGCGGCACCTCCCCCGCCGCCCAGCGGCCCGGGTCGAAGCGCGCCGCGTCCGGGAAGAGTTCACGGCGCCGGTGGAGCAGGTAGAGGCAGCAGATGACGGTGGAACCGGGCGGCAGCGCCCGTCCGGCGAGCTCGGTCGTACGGGTGGTGGTGCGGGTGACCGCCCAGGCCGGCGGGTAGAGGCGGAGGACCTCGCGCACGACGTCGCCGGTGTACGGCAGCCGGGGCAGGTCCTCCGGGGTGACCGGGTGCCCGGCGAGGACCGTGTCGAGTTCCCCGTGCAGCCGGGCGGCGGCCTCGGGGTGGTCGGCCAGGAGGCGCAGGGCCCAGGCGACGACCGAGGAGGTGGTCTCGGCGCCGGCGAGGACGAGGGTGGCGACCTGGTCGCCGAGTTCGGCGTCGGACAGGGCCCGGCCGTACTCGTCCCGTACGGCGAGGAGCAGCGAGAGGGCGTCCCCGTGGTCCACGCCGGCCGCCCGGTACGCGGCGACGATGACGGCGACACCCGTACGCCAGCGGGCCAGGGCCCGGCGGTAGCGGCGGCGGGCCGGGGAGGGCACGCGGTCGACGGCGGGCGCGACGACCCGTGTGTAGACCCCGCGCAGCAGGACTTCGAGGGCCTCGCGCAGCTCCTCGGCGGCGCGCGGGGTGATGCCGGCGGAGAACATCGTGCGGACGGCGACGGCGGTCGTGAGCCGGAACGCCTCCTCGGTGACGTCGACGACCGCTCCCGGCCGCCAGCGCCCGGTCAGGGCCTGGGTCTCGGCCGTCATGACGGTGGCGTAGCGGTCCATGTGGGAGTGGTGGAAGGCCGGCTGGAGGGCGCGCCGCTGGGCGCGGTGCTCGGCGTTCGGGCAGGTGGCGAGACCGTTGCCGAGGAGGGCGCGGACCTTCTCGTAGAGGACGCCGCTCCGGTCGAAGGAGCCGCGGTCGGTGAGGACGCGGCGGACGAGCGCGGGGTGGCTGACGACGTGGGCGGTCCGGGTCCCCATCCGCACGCGGACGACGTCGCCGTGGCCGGGCAGCGAGTCGAGGAAGGCGAGCGGACGGGTCGCCAGATGGGGCAGGTGTCCGAGCAGGGGCCAGGCCCCCGGGGCGCGGCCGTGGCGGGGCGCGGGCGTGGACAGGGACTCCGGGCCGCTCACGACGCCCCCGCCCCGGTCCGCGCGAACACGCCGGCCCCGGCCCGTCGTTCGTACTCCTCCAGGGCCGACTCCCATGCCTCCGGCAGGTGTTCGGCACCGGCGAGCGCGCGGTCGGCGAGGAACGTGACGTGGAGGCGGCGGCGATGCGCGACCCAGGCGACGAAGAGCGGCTGGCCCGGGACCATGACCGGCAGGGCGTACACCGCGGCGGCGGGGGTGCCGGCGAAGCCGAGGGGCTGCCGGACCCGGAGGTCGGCGACGCTGAGCGGCGTGTACCGGGCGTCGACGCTGCGGCCGAGCGCCAACCGGCCGATCCGGTACGGGAGTCCGCGCAGGACGGCCCGGTGGGCGTCGGCGAGACGGGCGAGCCGGGTGTGGTCGAGGGCCCGCCCGAGGCGGTCGAGCCGCCGGGCCGGGTCGGGTTCGCCGCAGGGGAGGTCGATCCCGGCGACGGCGACCCGGTTGCCGAGGAGGGGGCGGGGGTCGTCGGGGTCCCGGACGCTGATCCCGAGGTTGGCGCGCAGGCCCAGGCCGTGGCCGGGACCGCCCGGCCCCCAGGCGTCGGGGTGCCAGGCGCGCAGGGTCTCGGTGGCCAGGGCCAGGCAGAGCTGCGGGACGGTGGCGCCGGTCAGGCGCCCGAGGGCGTACAGCCGGGCGGTGTCGACGTCGGCGAACGCGGCGGCGTACGACAGGGCGGGCGGGGTGTCGAGGGCGGGCCACCAGGTGACGCGGCGCTGCGGCCGGAACTCGGGGAGGACGGCGGCCCAGGGCACGGGCCGGGGCGGCCGGAAGGTGAGGGCCCTGGCGCGGGGTGCCCCCTCGGGGCCGAGCAGCCGCTCCAGGGTCGCGACGGCGGCGGCGCCGTCCTGGAAGGCGTGGTGGGCCCGGTAGCAGAGCCCCCACCGTCCGTCGCCCGCCCGGCGGACGAGCCAGATCCCCCACAACGGCCGCTCGCGCGCCAGGGGTTGCCGAAGGAGTTCGGCCACGACCGTCAACGGGTCGGCGCCGCCGGGTAGCTCGTACAGGTGATGGTCGGGGTCGAAGCCGGGGTCGGGCTCCCAGCAGGGACGCCCCGGGTCCCCCGCGAGCCGGTGGGCGAGCTCGGGAAGCAGTCCGATGCGACGCCTCAGATGATCCGACACCCGCTCCCGGGAAGGCGGTTCACCGTCGAAGACGATCAGGCCGCCGAGGTGCAGCGCGGAGTCCGTCGCATGCAGCGCCGCGACGTCGAGGGAGAGCCGGTCGAGCACCGCGAGCGGCACCGCCGAGGAGGATCGGACTGGATCTGAAGATCGCACAGAGCGCTACGATACGTCATCATGCAATCGCAATGCGTGACGGATGGCGTGCCCCCCGACTTCCTCGAAGACGACGCCGTGGCGGCCTGGACCGCCTCCGGAGCACCCCTCGTCGACCTCCTCCGCCAGGCGCACACGCCGGGCCGGCTGACCGGTTTCCGCCGGGGCGGCAGGGCGGCGGTCCTGGTCGCGGAGCCCCGGCACGTGCACCAGGTGCTCGGCGTCGGCGGCGAGCGTTACGTGAAGCGGTCGCACCGGGCGAGACCCCTCCTCGGCGACGGGATGCTGACCGCCACGGGCGAGGCCTGGCGGTCCCAGCGGAAGCTGCTCCAGGCGATGTTCACGGGCCGGGGCATCCAGCGCTGGGAGCACCACATCGAGGGGGCGGCGGCGCGCGTCGTCGAGCGCTGGGCGGAACGGGCGCGCCTCGGCGAGCCGACGGACATCGCCGAGGACGTGCAGTTCTTCACCGTCGACACGATCTGGCGCTCGCTCACGGACCGGCCCCTGGACCAGGAGACGTACGTCGACCTGGCGGCCGTGCAGGACATCGTCGCCGCGCTCCCCGCCGACGTGGGCGGTGCGGCCGCGCTGCCGCCCGCCGTGGAGGCGGCGATCGCCGCGCTCGACGAGCGGATGCTCCGCGCGCTCGCCGACGCCCGGGTCCGCCACCGTACGGAAGGCCACGGGCCCGGCCCGGCCCGCACGTCGGGCCCGAGCGTCCTCGACCGGCTCCTCGACGCGGCCGGCACCGACCCGGCGTACACGGACCGGCTGATCCGCGACGAGCTCGTCACCCTGCTCGTCGCCGGGTACGAGAGCAGCGCCCGCACGCTGACCTGGGCGTTCGTCCTGCTCGACGCACACCCGGAGGTCATGGAACGGGCGGCGGGGGACGGCCCGGCCGTCGAGGCGGTGCTCTGCGAGACGCTGCGGCTCTACCCGACGGGCTGGCTGCTGCCCCGGCACAGCCCGGACGACCAGACGCTGGACGGCTGGGCGATCCCCGCCGGCACGGACCTCCTGGTCTGCCCCTACCTCACCCACCGCGACCCGGAGGTCTGGCCGGAGCCCGAGGTCTTCGACCCGGGCCGCTTCCCGGCCCGTTCGCCCCTGCCGCCCGGCGCGTACCTCCCGTTCGGCATCGGTCCGCGCGCCTGCCTCGGCACCCGGTTCGCGATGCGGGAGATGGAGGTGCTGCTCGGCGCGCTCCTCGGCCGGTTCACGGTCGAGACGACCGGCCCGGCGAGCGAGGCCGTGTTCGGCGTCAACCTGCGCCCGGCGGGACCGCTGCACGCGCGCGTGCGCGAGCGGACGTGAACGCGACGCCGTCCGAGGACCACGCCTCCTCGGTGGGCCGTGGTTCCGAGGGGTACGGCTCCGAGCGCGTCGACTACGTCGATCCCGGGGACCGGGTGGTGGCCCAGGGCGGGCGGTCCGCCGGGCCTCCCACCGGGCTGCTGCGCCGGTACGCGGCGACCGTCTGCACCGACCGCGCCGGCCGGGTCCTCCTCTACCGGCGGACCGCCTCGGCCCCGGCGTACCCGGGCCACTACGACGTCCTGTTCGGCGGGGCGGTCCGCAGCGGCGAGGAGTACCGCACGGCCGCGCTCCGGGAGCTCCGGGAGGAGCTGGGCTGGGAGCGGGCGCCCGGTCTGACCGAGGCGTACCGGGTCCGCGTCGACGATCCGCACGGCGCCTGCTTCCTGACGGTCCACCGCTGGGTGGCGGACCGCGCGCCCCGGCCGGATCCGCAGGAGATCGCCTGGTGCGGCTTCGTCGCGCCGCTCGCGGTCCTGACCGGCGGCTACACCCCGCTGGTCCCGGCCGGCGCGGAGGCCGTACGGCGCCTGTTCCCCGCCTGACCGCCGCCGGGCGCGGAGCCCGCACGGCGCCCGTCCCCCGCACAGCACCCCGAGGCTCGAAGACCGCACGCCGCCCATCCCCCGCACAGCACCCCGAGGCTCGAAGACCGCACGCCGCCCATCCCCCGCACAGCACCCCGAGGCTCGAAGACCGCGCGGCATCGCCTCCCCCGCCGGCCGTCGCCCCTCGCCCCACCTCTCGTACGACATCCCGAAGGACACCTTCCCCATGACGCACTGCGCGCTGCCCTTACCCGGCGTCTCCCTCGCCGTCCCCGGCCCCCGGCCGGCGCCCCTCCCGGGGACCGGGCCGCTCGACCGCGCCCGCGCCCGGCTCGCCACCCGCCTGGTGGCCGCCGCCGGTCCCGACGGGCTGCTCCGGGCCCCGTGCGACAGCCGGATCCTGGAGTCCGCCCTGGCCCTGCGGCTGCTCACGGTGACGGGCGTGGACCCGGACGCCCAGGAGCGGCTCACCCGCCGCCTGAAGACCGCCGTCGACGAGGGCGCCCCCGACCCCGTGCAGGAGGCCGCGGCCCGTGCGGCCCTCGGCGAGTACGTGGACGGGCGGGGCGCGCTCGCCCGGCTGCTCGGCGGCTTCGACCACTTCACCGCCGGGCGCAAGCGGCTGATGTTCCGGACGCTCCTGGCCGAGCTGGGCGCCCACTCCTTCCCCGAAGTCCGCTCCCCCGAGGCCCTGTTCGAGGCGCGCGGCCAACAGCGTTGGCTGATCACGGAGATGGCCGCCCTCAAGGTCCTGTACGCCTTCGGTACCGGTGCGCCGGGGCTCGTCGCGGAGGAGGACTGGCGGGCGCTCGAACCCTGCTCGCTGCCCGGCCCTCCCCCGTACGGCAACCATCTCGCCCGCGTCCTCGCCCTGCTGGCGCTGCGGTTCCACCCCCGGTACGCAGAGGCCGTACGGGCGCGGGCGCGGGAGCTGCGCGGCCGGCTGCGCGAGGACGGCGGGTTGCCGTTCATCACGGGCATGGACGTCTTCGCGACGGCGACCGGCGGGCTCGCCCTGGCCGGCGCGGGTGCCCCCGCGCACACCCTGCGGGCCCTCGCGGCGGCCCTGACGGAGCACCGGAACCCGGACGGCGGCTGGGGCTTCGACCGGGGTGTCGCGCAGAGCGACGTGGACGACACCTCGTACTGCGTGGAGTTCCTGCGGGCGGCGGGGCCGAGTCTCTTCGGCACGGAGGTGGCGGCCGGCGAGCGGTACCTGCTCGCCCGGCAGGGCACGGACGGCGGCTTCCCGACCTTCGAGCGCGGCACCGCCTCCGAGGTGGCGATAACGGCCGCCGCAGTGAACGCCCTCGCCCCCGAGCCCGCGCACCGGGCCGCGATGGAGGCCGCCGCCCGGTTCGCGGTGGCCCGGCAGGAGGCCCCCGGGCCGTTCGAGCGGAGCTGGAGCCTGAACGAGAGCAACGCCCTGTTCCGTACGGTCCTCGCCCACGACTCCTTCCTCGCCGTGGCGCCCGGCCACCCGGCCCGCACCGAGGTCGCCCGGGCCCGGGCGCGGGCGGTGGAGCGGCTGCTCGACACACAGAACGCGGACGGCGGCTGGGGCCACGTGCCGTCCGATCCGAGCGACCCGATCAGTACGGCGTACGCGCTGATCGCGGTGGCCCGGACACCGACCGTGCCGTCCGCCCGGGGTGCGACCGGGCGGGCGGTACGCCACCTGCTCGAGCGGCAGCGGCCGGACGGCGGCTTCGTCTCCCGCCCCGACCAGGCCGGGCCCCGGCCGCTCGCGTACCACGTGCCGCTCCTGACGGACGTGTGCGTGCTGCTCGGCCTGAACCACGCGCGCGCGTACGCGACGCGCTGACCCCAGAGGAACGCCATGACCTTCGACGAACTGAAGACCCTGCTCGTGTCGCTCGGTCTCGACCCGGACGACATCACCCCGGAGTCCACCCGCGAGGAGGCCGGACTCGACTCCCTCCTGCTCACCGAACTCGCCCTCGTGCTCCGCAGGGAACGGGGGGTCCCGGTCCCGGAGGAGGAGCTGTACGCGGCGCCGACCGTCACGGCGATCGAGGGGCTCGTCGCCCGGTACGCGGGGGTGGCCTGATGGTCCACGGCCACGCGGCCGCCGTCACCGGCGTCGGTCTCTTCACCCCCGCCGGGGCGGACGCCGCGACGACCTGGGAGACCGTCCGGGCCGGGAAGGCCACCGCCGTCCTCGAGGAGCGGGACGGCCTGCGCCGTCTCGCCTGCCGGGCGCCCGGGCTCCCCGGGGACCTCGGCAGGGCGGTGACCGCGCGGCGACCCGACCGCAGCGCGCTGCTCGCGCTGGTCGCGGCGCGGGAGGCGCTCGCCGACGCCGGCCTGGATCCCGCCGGGTGGGACGGGGCGCGGGTCGGTGTGGTCGCCGGGACCGGGGCGGGCGGGGTCCTGACGTTCGAGGCACAGCGCGAGGTGCTGCGGGCGGACGGGCCCGGGGACATGTCGCCGTTCGCGGTGCCTGGCGCGCTGCCGAACGCGGTCGCGGGGCAGCTGGCCGTCGAGTTCGGGATCCGCGGGCCGTCGACGGCGGTGGCCACGGCGTGCGCGGCGGGCGCCACGGCGATCGGCGTGGCGCTCGATCTGCTGGCCCTCGGCCGCTGCGACATCGTCCTGGCGGGCGGGGCCGAGGCCTCGCTGAGCCCGTTCTACATCGCGGGCTTCGACCGGCTCCGGGCGCTGTCCCACCGGTTCGACGACCCGGCGGGCGGGCTGCGGCCGTTCGACCGGGACCGGGACGGCTTCGTGATGGCGGAGGGCGCGGGGTTCCTGGTCCTGGAGCGGCCGGCGGACGCCGCCGCGCGCGGGGCAGGGCCCCGGGCGCTGATCACCGGCTACGGGGCGACGTCGGACGCGCACCACGTGGTGGCGCCCCGGCCGGACGGCTCGGGCCTGACGGCGGCGGTCCGGGGCGCGCTCGCGGAGGCGGGGCTCGTGCCGGGCGACGTGGACCTGGTGAACGCGCACGGGACGGGCACGCCGCGCGGTGACGCCGTGGAGGCGGCGGTGCTCGCGGCGCTCCTCCCGCACCGGCCGCCGGTGACGTCGACGAAGGGGGTGACCGGGCACCTGCTGGGCGCGGCGGGGGCGGTGGAGGCGGCGCTCACGGTGCTGTCGCTGACGGAGCAGACGGTGCCGCCGACGGCGAACTTCGCGGAACCGGGCGAGGGCATCGACCTGGACGTCCCCACGACGGCCCGGGGGTCACGGCTCAGGGCCGCGGTCTCCACGTCGGTGGGCTTCGGCGGACACAACGCGGCGCTGGTGATCACGGCGCCGTAGCGACCGGGGGCGCCGGCGGGCCCCGTACGTCCCGCCCGTCACGCCCCGGTCGCGCACGGCGCGAGGTCGTCCGGGTCGACGGCGTCGAGCCGGGCGGCCAGTGCGTCGAGCCGTTCCTTCAGCTCGACGATCTCGCCGACCCCAAGGCCCGTCGCGGCGGCGATCCGGCGCGGCACGTCGCGGGCCGTCTCTCGCAGGGCGGCCCCGCCGGCGGTGAGGCGGACCGTGACGGACCGCTCGTCCTCGGGGCTGCGGCGGCGCTCGACGTGTCCGGCCGCCTCCAGGCGCTTGAGCAGCGGCGACAGGGTTCCGGAGTCGAGCCGCAGGCGCTCGCCGATGCCCTTCACGGGCAGCTCGCCGTGCTCCCAGAGCACGAGCATGACGAGGTACTGGGGGTAGGTGAGCCCGAGCTCCTTGAGGGCCTCGCGGTAGACGCCGTTGAAGGCGCGGGTCGCCGCGTGCAGCGAGAAGCAGATCTGGTGGTCGAGCCGGAGGAATTCCTCGTCCGGGACGGTGTCGAGCGTCTCCATGACTCCAGGATACGCGAGACCCTTCACACGCGATTGAGTTGTGCACAACTGAATCGTGCGCTACAAATGGAGAGCCACCGCATCCAGCACCACGACAGGACGGAAGAACCCCATGGACGCGATCTACACCGCCGTCGCCACCGCCAACGGCCGCGAGGGCCGCGCCGTCAGCTCCGACGGCCGCCTCGACCTCCCCCTCGCCCACCCCGAGGCGCTCGGCGGCAACGGTCAGGGCACCAACCCGGAACAGCTCTTCGCCGCCGGGTACGCGGCCTGTTTCGCCAGCGCCATGGGCGTGATCGCCCGCCAGGAGCGGATCGACATCTCCGAGGTCTCCGTCACCGCCGAGGTCTCCATCGGCAAGGACGCGACGGACGGCGGCTTCGGTCTCGCGGTCGTGATGCGCGCCGAGTTCCCCGACCACCTCCAGGGCGAGGCGGGCCTCACCCTGCTGAAGAAGACGCACGCCTTCTGCCCGTACTCGAAGGCCACCCGCGGGAACATCGAGGTCGAGCTCGTCGCCGAGTAGTTCGCCACGTGGTTTTCTGTTGATTCACACACGCCCCCGGAGGTCAACGACCTACCGGGGGCGTTTGGTTGTGAGTTTTCACGTTCGGGTACGGGGGATTCGCTTGGCGTACAGCGGGCAGTCATGGAACGGCCGCCGGGCCGTGGTCCACGGGCGCTCTCCTTGGGGCGCCCGTCGGCCGGGTCCGTCCGGCCGTGCGCGCACCCGCACCCCCACCGTTCGCACGCATCCCGGAGGACAACTCCCCCATGGCCGACCTCAATCGCCGCCGGTTCCTTCAGCTGGCCGGCGGTACCGCCGCGTTCACGATGCTCTCGGAGAGCATCGCCCGCGCCGCCGCGATACCGGCGCAGGGTTCCACCGGCACGATCCAGGACATCGAGCACATCGTCGTCCTGATGCAGGAGAATCGTTCCTTCGACCACTATTTCGGGGCGATGAAGGGCGTACGGGGCTTCGGTGACCCGCGCCCGGTGACCCTGCCCAGCGGGAAGTCGGTCTGGAACCAGGAGGACAACTCCGGGAACACCACGCTGCCCTTCCGGCCGAGCAGCGACAAGCTGGGCATGGAGTACCTCCAGGGCCTGAACCACGACTGGCAGGGCGGCCAGAGCGCGTGGAACAAGGGCAAGTACAACAACTGGATCCCGGCCAAGACCAAGGCCACGATGGCGCACCTCACCCGTGAGGACATCCCGTTCCACTACGCGCTCGCCGACGCCTTCACGATCTGCGACGCGTACCACTGCTCGTTCATCGGGGCGACCGACCCGAACCGCTACTACATGTGGACCGGGTACGTCGGCAACGACGGCACGGGCGGCGGCCCCGTCCTGAACAACGCCGAGGCGGGCTACGGCTGGACCACCTACCCGGAGCGCCTGCAGGCGGCGGGGGTCTCGTGGAAGATCTACCAGGACATCGGCGACGGCCTGAACGCGGGCGGCTCCTGGGGCTGGATCAACGACGCCTTCCGCGGCAACTACGGCGACAACTCCCTCCTGTACTTCAACAACTACCGGAACGCCCAGCCCGGCAACCCGCTGTACGACAAGGCCCGCACGGGCACGAACGCCAAGGCGGGCGAGGGCTACTTCGACAAGCTCCGCGCCGACGTACAGGCGGGCGCCCTCCCCCAGATCTCCTGGATCGCCGCCCCCGAGGCCTTCTCGGAGCACGCCAACTGGCCGGCCAACTACGGCGCCTGGTACATCGCGCAGGTCCTGGACGCGCTGACCTCGAACCCGGACGTGTGGGCGAAGACGGCCCTGTTCATCACGTACGACGAGAACGACGGCTTCTTCGACCACGTCGTCCCGCCGTTCGTCCCGGGCGACGCCTCCTGGGGCAAGTCCACGGTCGCCACCTCCCTGGACTGGTTCAACGGCAAGATCGGCTACGCGGCCGGCCCGTACGGCCTCGGCCCGCGCGTCCCGATGATCGTCGTCTCCCCCTGGTCCACCGGCGGGTACACCTGCTCCGAGACCTTCGACCACACCTCGGTCATCCGCTTCATGGAGAGCCGCTTCGGGGTGCGCGAGCCCAACATCTCGCCGTGGCGCCGGGCCGTCTGCGGCGACCTGACCTCGGCGTTCGACTTCACCCGGACGCAGACCCAGCCGGCCGCGCTGCCCTCGACCGCCGGCTACTACCCGCCGGACAAGAACCGCCACCCCGACTTCATGGCCACCGCCCCGGCCGTCGGCGCGATGCCCCGCCAGGAAGCGGGCGCCAAGCCCACCCGCCCGCTGAAGTACGCCCCGTACGTGGACGGCGCCGCCGACACCACGGCGGGCACCTACACCCTCACGTTCAGCGGTGGCCCCACGGCGGGCGCCCAGTTCTACGTGACCTCGGCGAACCGCACGGACGTCCCGTGGACCTACACGGCGGAGGCGAACAAGTCCATCGCGGACACCTGGAACACCAAGTACTCCAAGGGCGTCACCGACCTCACGGTCCACGGCCCCAACGGCTTCCTCCGCCGCTTCCGCTCCCCCGGCAAGACGGCCGTCCCCGAGGTCACCGCCCGACACAACGCGACCGCCGGCACCCTGGACCTCACCTTCGCCAACACGGGCGCGGCGACGACGGTGAGCATCGCGAACGCCTACGGCACCACGGTGTCCCTCGCCGTCCCGAAGGGCACCACGACCCACAGCGTCGACGTCTCCGCCGCCCACCACTGGTACGACGTCACCATCACCTCCCCGGTCAGCGCGGACTTCCTCCGCCGCCTGTCCGGACACGTCGAGACCGGTGCCGCGAGCCAGTCCGACCCGGGCATCCTGACCGTCTGAGTCGGCGGCGAGGGCCCGTACGCGACGCGTACGGGCCCTCGCCGCCGTTTCGCCGGTGCTCAGCCGAAGCGGCCCTCCACGTAGTCCGCGGTGCGCTGGTCCCGGGGGCTGGAGAACATCGCGTCCGTGGGGCCGTGTTCGACGATCACGCCCGGTGTCGCCTGCTCCGCGAGGAAGAAGGCGCACTGGTCGGAGACCCGGGCCGCCTGCTGCATGTTGTGGGTGACGATCACGATGGTGACCTCCTCCGCGAGCTCGCGGATCGTCTCCTCGATCCGCCGGGTCGACGTGGGGTCGAGCGCCGAGCACGGCTCGTCCATCAGCAGGATCCGCGGCCGGACCGCCAGCGAGCGGGCGATGCACAGGCGCTGCTGCTGACCGCCCGAGAGCGCCCCGCCCGGCTGGCGCAGCCGGTCGCGGACCTCCTTCCACAGGCCGGCCCGGGTCAGGCACTCCTCCACGAGGACGTCCCGGTCGGCGGCCGAGGCCCGGACGCCGGTCAGCTTCAGGCCCGCCGTCACGTTGTCGTACACGGACATCGCCGGGAACGGATTCGGCTTCTGGAAGACCATGCCGATGTCCCGGCGGGCCTCGGTGAGCCGGCGCCCGCGCGCGTAGATGTCCTCGCCGTCCAGGAGCACCTCGCCCGCGAGTTCGGCGCCCGGGATCAGCTCGTGCATCCGGTTGAGGATGCGCAGGAAGGTCGACTTGCCGCAGCCGGAGGGCCCGATGAGCGCGGTGACCCGGCCGGCGGGCATGGTCAGCGAGACCCGGTTGAGGACCTTTCGGGAGCCGAACCAGGCGGAGAGGGAACGTGCGTCCAGATGGGAAGCCACGACTGTCCTTACAGGAGGTTGGGAAGGAGGAGCGCCGCCCGGTCGCCGGCCGTGAGGCCGAGCGCGACGAGCACGGGGAAGCCGACGAGCCAGACGTGTGCGCGGGGCACCCGCGTCCGCGCCCAGACCAGCAGCGCCGCCGCGAGGAGCAGGGCCTGCGCCCACAGCACCAGCGGGAGCCAGGCCGAGGCCTGGCCGGCGAGCGGGAGTTCGTCGTCCGGGACGTGGCCGAAGCGGAAGGCGGGGACGGCTCCCGGCTGGGGCGGGGAGATCAGCTCGGCGTCGACCTGGAGGACCCCGTCCGGGCGGTACGGGGATCCGGTCGCGGTCATCAGCGTGAGCCGGCCCTGCCCGGCCTGGATGGCCGGCGGCTTGGGGTCGCCCGCCCTGCGGACCCCCATCACCCGGTACGTGTGCTCGCCCTGGCCGGTGACGACCTTGATCGACTCGCCGGGCTGGAGGGTGTCGAGGTGCCGGAACGGCCCCCCGTACCCCGCCCGGCGGCCCATGACGATGCTGTTCCCGGCCTGTCCGGGCAGCACCGTGTCACGGCGGTGTCCGGGCCCCGAGGCCAGCACCTCCGCGGAGCTGCCCTCCCGGATCACCTCCTTCACGCCGAGCTGAGGGATCTTCAGCAGGGCGACGGGGGTGCCCGGTTCGGTGGACGGGCCGATCGGCGCGGTGGCCTCGGCAAGCGAGGCGCGCAGATCGGCGTAGCCGACGCGGCGGTCCCGCTCCTGGCGGAGGTCGCCGAGCGGTCCGACCTCGGCGACGAATCCGAGGAGCAGCGCGCCCAGGATCGCCAGGGTGCCGCCGACCGTCCACAGCCGGCTGGAGCGGGGTGCGGGACCGGCCGGGGCGGGGCGCACGTCCACCGGGGTGAGGGTGGCTGTCATCGGGTGTGCTCCGTACGTCGGGGGTTCAGTGGGTGCCGAAGGTGATCAGTCCGCGGCGACGGGCCCACCGGACGGCGAAGGTGCCGGCGGCCACCAGGGCTGCGGCGAGCAGCCCGAGCAGCAGGGGGTCGGCGCCGGTGTGGGCCAGACCGCCGCCTCCGTGGCCGCCGCCGGTCCCGCCCGAGCCCGAGGCGTCACCGGAGCCGGAGCCGTCCGTGCCGCCCGCGTCGGAGGAGCCGGTGCCGGTGGCCGAGGGGGAGGCGGTGGTGGGCCGGATGCTGGTGGAGACGCCGACGGTGTCGCCGCCGGTCGCGGGCGCCGACGCGGTGTCGGTCGCGGTCGGGCTCGTGGTCGCCGAGGGCGAGGCGGTGTCGGTCGGCGAGGCGGTGGCCGTGTCGCTCGGGGTGGCCGTGGCCATGTCGGTGGGGGTGGGGGTCGTGCCGGTGGGGGTCGCCGTGCTCGTCGGGGTGCCGGTCGGGTTCGTGCCGTCCGGGTCGGTGTCCTGGTAGACGGTGGGCGAGGTGAACCAGAGGGAGCCGGTGAAGTCCCCGTACGTCTCGGTGCCGAAGGCCTTCCGGCAGATCACCGTCAGGTCGTACCGGCCTTCGAGGGTGGTGAAGCCGGCCTCGTTGGCGTAGTCCCGCATGGTCATGGTCAGCGGCACGATGAAGCCGGTGCCGGTCGGGTCCTGCCCGTAGGTGCTGAGGGGGGCGTTGCCGACCACGTTCTTGCCGTCGGCGGGGAAGCCCTTGCCGGTCACCTTCACGAGCACGTGGGTGGCGGGCGCCGGGCAGGCCCCGGAGGTGGTGAGGGCGATGCTGGTGTCGTCGGCACCCTCTCCCGGGGTGATGCGGGCGGTGCCCAGCGGGGCGGCCGTGGCGGCCGGCACGGTGAGGATGCCGACGCCGGCGAGGGCCGTCGTCGCGGCGACCGCCACGCCGGCCGCGGTCCGCCGGGTGAGACGACTGAACTGCACGATGAGCTCCTTGTCGGGGAGTTCGGGGTTCTCGGGGTTCTCGGGCTTCTCGGTGGACGTCTTCGGGGCCGCGGCCTTCGGCCCGCGCCGGTTCCGCCGCGAGCGCACGCGCCAGAAGACGCCCGCGGCGAGCAGGACGAGCAGGCCGAGCGCCGTCCACGGGACCGTCCACAGCGGCACCGAGCGCGTCAGCGAGGGGAGCCGGGGGTCGACGCCGTCCCGGGTCTGCACGGGCTGGACGGAGACGACGGCGGAGGCGTGGAACAGCGGCGCGATGCCCTCGGCCTCGGCGGTGACGGTCAGGGCGCTGCCGGGCAGCAGTTCACCGAGGTCGCGGACGCCGGAGGCGATGACCGAGGAGCCGAAGAGGCCGTTGACGCGGACGGCCTGGCGGGCGCCGAGCCGCACGTTCCCGGTGTTGCGGACGGTGTACGTGACCGTGGCCGAGCCGGCGGCGAGGGGGTTGGGGCTGCCGTGGTACTCGGCGGTGACGTCGTCCACGGTCAGCTCCGGGCGGAGCGCGCCCGCCACCCGCAGGTAGACGCGGGCGCCGACGCGCTGGTCGAGCCGGACCCGGTTGCCCTTGGCGTCCTTGCCGGTGCCGGAGAGCGAGGCGACGATGCCTCCGGTGTGGTCGCCGGGGGTGACGTTCTTCGGCACGGCGAGGGTGAAGGGGACGATGACCCGGCCCTTGGGCGGCACGGTCACCTTGTTCCTGGCGAGCCTGATCCAGCTTCCGGCGTCGGTCGGCTTCGTGCCGGCGGGGAGCAGGTCGAAGCCGCCGTCGACGGTGTTGACGGCGTCGCTCGCGTAGACGTCGAGGGTCAGCGGCCGGGTGCCGTAGTTCCACAGGGCGATCTGGTCGCGCATCGCGGCGCCGCCGGTGACCCCGTACGAGAAGTGGGGCCGCTGGTCGGGCTTCCCGGGGCCGGAGGGCTGGACGCCGAAGACGGCCTTCCTGTCGTTCTTCCCGTCCTCGGCGGGGGCGGCCGTGGCCGTGCTCGGCAGGAAGGCCAGGAGCAGGAGGAGCAGCAGGCCGAGCGCGCCGGTGCGGCGGGCGGGGCGGGGTGCGGTCATGACGGGTCTCCAGAGGTCAGGGGCGGGGCGGAACCGCGGCGCGGTTCCGCCCCGGAGCTCACGCCTGGATCAGATGGCGGTGAGGGTGAGCGTGGTGGTGTACGTGCCGGCCGTGGTGGAGGTCGGCGCGTTGAGGGCGAGGTCGGCGCCGACGTGGGCGGTGCCGAGGCCGGTGCCGTTGGCGAGCGTGCGCGCGGACTTCAGGCCCGCGGTGCCCGTGTCGCCGGAGGCGGCGCCCTTGGCGGCGGGGACGGCGGAGCCGGGGGTGACGGTCTGCGCGGGCGCCTTGTCGACGACCTTCGGGGACCAGCCGAGGTTCTGGCCGTTGATGGTGTGGGTGGCGCCGTCGGTGAAGTCGGTGACCTGGCCGCTCACGGTCCAGCCGGGGTTGCCGGCGCGGGTGTCGGTCAGTGTCACCGGGCTGAGGGCGCCGGCGGTGACGAGCAGGTCGCCGTCGCCGTTGAGGACCGGCGAGGGCAGGGTGACCTGCGGGTTGTCGACGCTGATGACGAGGGCGCCGGCGTTGACGGTGGTGGTGATGGTCTCCGAGGAGGTGACTCCGGCGAACGCGCCGATGGTGTACGGGATGGCGTTGGAGTCGGAAGCCGTGTAGCGGGCCGGGTCGGCCGGGACGAAGACGGCGGTGAAGGAGTGCGCGCCGGCCGGCAGGCTGGAGGTGGTCAGGACGGCGGAGCCGTTGCCGACCGGGACGGTGCCGAGCGGGGTGGTGGTGCCGCCGACGGTGTCGGTGAACTTCAGGGAGCCCGCGGCGCCGGCCGGGGTGACCGTGCCGGTCAGGGTGACGGGGCTGTACTGCGGGGTGCCGGACGCCGGGGAGACCGCGAGGGCGGTGCTCGTCTGGGTGGCCGCGGCGGCCTTGACCTCGTAGGAGACGGCGGTCGACGTCGAGCCGTTGTACGAGGCGTCGGCCGGGGTGAACACGGCGGTGAGGGCGTGGGTGCCGGCCGTCAGGTTGCTCGTGGTCAGCGTGGCGGTGCCTCCGTTGACGGTGACCGGGGTGCCGAGGACGGCGGAGCCGTCCTTGAACTGGACGGTGCCGGCGGCGCCGGAGGGGGTGACCGTGGCGGTCAGGGTGACCGGGGAGCCCGCCTGGGCGGGACCGGCCGGGGTGACCGCGAGCGAGGTGGCGGTGTCCGTCTTCACGGCCGGGTCGTTCGCCTGGTACGTGGTGTTGGACGTGAACCAGATCGCGCCGGTGAAGTCGCCGAGGCTGGTGCCGTTGAAGGCGGTGCGGCAGATGACGGTGAAGTCGTACCGGCCCTGGAGGGTCGTGAAGCCCGCCTGGGAGGCGTAGTCGCGCATGGTGGACGTCAGCGGGATGATCATGCCGCCGTTGCCGGCCTTGGGGTACGTGGTGATCGGCGAGTTGCCGACGACGTTGAGGCCGCCGGCCGGGAAGCCGGAACCCTCCACCTTCACCAGGACGTTGGTGGCGTTGGTGGGGCAGGCGCCCGAGGTGGTGAAGGAGATGCCGCTGGTGTCGGCACCGGTGGCGGGGGTGATGTCGATGGTCCCGATGGGCGCGGCGTACGCGGCGCCCGCGGTGGCGAGGCCCGCCGCGACGGCGGTGGTGACGGCCGCGACACCCAGCGCGAGGGCCCGGGAGATTCTGTTCTTCAGCACGGTGAAGGCTCCTGTCAGGGGGTCTGCTTGGTGATGTCGCCGCAGTTCGGGTTGGTCGCGAAGCCGTAGGTGTTGATCACGGCGGACTGCTTGCAGATCCCGGAGTCCGGGCCGACGAAGACGTCGCTCCACGGGGAGGTGGTGACCTTGCTCGTCGGGATGACGTTGTAGACGTCGCGCTTCACGCCGAAGCCGGTGTTGAGGACCGTCGGCGCGACGCCCTCGATCGTGCCGAGGATGGCGCGGCCGCGGAGGTCGGCGATGGTCTGCGAGGACTGCGCCTGGTACTGCGCGATGGAGAAGGGCACGATCGACTTGTCGTCGAGGACGCGGCCGTCGTGCTCCTGGACCGGGGCGGTGCCCTTCTTGTCCTTGATGCAGGGGTAGACGCCGGCGACGACGTCGGTCTCGGTGATGCCCATCTGCGACTCCCAGAAGGAGCGCGTGCCGGAGCCCGCCTGCGGGAGGTAGACGGTCAGGTCGTAGTTCGGCCCGGCGCCCACGTAGTTGGGGTCGCAGTGGTAGATGGCCTTGAGGTCGGCCATCGCGAGCTTGCGCGGGATCGAGGAGCCGGGGGTGATGGCGTAGCTGACGCCGTCGATCGCGAACGGCACGTACGTCAGGCCCGGGCTGGCCGCGCCGAGGCTCAGCGAGGAGGAACGGGAGAAGTCGAGGCACCCGTTGCCGCTCTGGAGGGAGGTGAGGAGCGCGGAACGTCCGGCGCCGGAGCCGTTGGGCCGCGGGATGGTGCAGTTGGGGTTGGTCGCCGGGTTCTTCGTGGTGATGGTCGCGGAACCCGTGGCGCCGTAGGAGCCGATGGCCTTCTGGCCGTTCACGGTGACGACGTCGGCGAGGCCGTTCATGACGTCCTGGGTGGTGTCGGAGCCGACACCGGCGAGCTGGCGGTACTGCGGAGGGCCGGCCGGGTCGGCGGCGGCCAGGCCGCTGCCGACGGTGATGGCCGCGAGCGCCGCGGCGGCGAGCGCGAGGCCGGTCTTCTTCTTGTTCACTGGGGGTTCTCCTCAGCTAGGCTGCGCTCCGGTGGTGCCCGGGGCGCGTGTGCAGGACTTCCGTTGGCGCGGACGAATCAGACGTTCTCGGGCACCATCACCTCCCCGTCCGTTCGCGTACGGCCGCCACGAGGCGCGGCAGGTACCTCGGCAGCGTCGGGCCGGCGAAGGCGGCGAGCGCGCCGACGATCAGGCAGACGAGCAGCACGTTCCGGACGGCGCCGACCGTCCAGGCGGGTGTCGGGGAGCCCACGGCGGTGACGGTCTGCGTGCCGGGGGCGGGTTTCGTGGTCGCGGCGGCCGGGGCGGGCGCGCTCGTGCTCGGGGTCGCGCTCGGGGTCGTGTGCGAGCCGGCGCCCCCGGAGGAGCTCGTACCGCCGGCGTCGGCGCCCGATCCGCCGGTCCCCGAACCGCCCGATCCGCCCGACGCGCCCCCGCTCGAACCGCTCGATCCGCCCGTGGTCGCGGCGTTGTCGGAGCCGCCGGTGGTGGTGCCCCCGTCGGAGCCGGTGCCGGTGGACGTGGACGGTACGGGCGTCGGCGTCGGCGTGGGCGTGGGCGTCGACGGCTTCACGCCCGCCTTCGTGGTCACCAGGCGCGCGGCCTCGCGGGTCTGCGCGCGCAGCGCCTCGGGCAGCGGCGCGTAGCCGTGCGGGAGGTTGCCGGCGGCGACGCCCGGCGTCTGCCCCGCGCCTGCGGCGTAGGTGAGCAGGGTGCCGTAGTCGCGTCCCTCGGCGGCGGTGAGGTCGGCGGGGACGGTGGCGGCGTAGGTGAGGACGGTCAGCGGGTAGGCGGCGGGGTCCTCGGTGCCCGGGTCGGGGACGCTCACCCCGCTCGGGCCCGGCTTGCGGGCCTTCGCGGCGGCCGTCAGGGACGCCTCGTCGGGTGCGGTGAACCGGCCCGAGGCGTTGAGCAGTTCGGCCTTCATCAGGCCGTACCGGTCGGCGGTCGCGGTGTCCGTCACGGCGAGCACGGCCCGCTGGCCGGCCGGCTGCGGCGGGTCCTTCCTGTACGCGGGCGGGGTCGCGGTCGCGTCCCAGGAGGTGCGGGCCAGGGTGTCGCCGCGGCCGGCCGCGCGCGCCGCGGCGTGCATGTCGGTGGCGTACGGCTTCTTGTCCTGGACGCAGAGCGGGTGCTCCGGCCGGTCGTCGAAGGTCTGGCAGTACGGGTCGCTCTTGGGGAAGGAGTCGAGCGGCAGGGCGAGGCCCTTGTAGTGCGGGTTGACCTTCATGCCGGCGTTGCCGGGGTCGCCGTGGGCGCCCTCGTCGTCGGGGGTGCCCTTGAGGAACTCGGCGGCGGCCGGGTCCTGGGCGACCCACTCCCACAGCTGCCGGGTGGTGTCGGAGAGCGGCTGCGGTACGAGGGCGTCGCCGAGCTTGCCGCCGAAGTCCAGGTCGGCGTACTCGGGGTTGTAGTGGATGAACTCCGGGTCGCGGCCGAGGTTCTCGGGGTTCCCGGCGACGCTCTCGGCGAAGCGGGAGACGCCGTCGCGGTACGACTCCGTGAGGAGCTTGGCGACCAGGCGCGGGGTGAGCCGCAGGGTCGTCATCCGGGTGCCGTTGCGCTGCCGCACCTCGTCGGGGGCGCGGAACGAAGCCTGGCTCTCGATGGAGTAGCCGATGGTGATGCCGGAGAGCGCCACCGGGGCGTAGACCGGGGTGCGGGTGGCGGAGGCGGGGGCGGCGCGGCCGACGAAGACGAGGCCGGGCATGCCGGAGAGCAGCTTGACGCGGGCGGTCTCGTCGGGGACCTGGGCGTAGCCGTAGATCGCCTGGTCGCCGGTGCGGCAGAGGGTGGGCTGCCAGCGGGTGACGGCCTCGGCGGCCATCTCGCTGCCGAGGGTGCCGCGTTCCTCGGCGCCGATCGGGCAGTAGCTGCCGATCGGTTCGAAGCCGAGGGGGACGGTGATGCGGTGCTTCCAGTTGGCCGGGCTGAGCGGCGAGGACTGGAGCTGGCCGCTGGACTGGGAGGTGTACGGGCTTCCGTCGACCTCCTTCTCGCCGCGCGGCACGATCACCAGCCAGCAGCCGCGGCCGGTGACGGTGCCGGCGGTCTCGACGGCGGCGCCGCAGCCGAGGCCGGGCGCCTCGACGCCGGTCTGCATCTCGAAGTGGACCTCGCCGGTGCCGCGGGCGTCGGTGCGGGCGTAGGGGACCTCGTTGGTGCTGTTGACGTCGAAGAACTCGTTCCAGTTGCCGGGGCTGACGTCGTCGCCGGTGACCGAGCGGAACGGCGCGTACGAGATGCCGCTGGGGGTGGGCGGGGGCAGCGGCTGGTTCTCGGAGTCCTTCAGGTGGGCGCCGTAGTTGAGCTGCCGTCCGTTGGTGTACGCGCCGGCGGCCTGGTTGCCGGCGCCCGCGCCGAGGGCGGAGGAGCCGCCGAACTGGCACTGGTCGGTCCCGGGGCCGTGCTCGTCGCCCCAGCACTGCATGATCTGGAGGTAGTCGGCGGCGTAGGCGGTGTCGGAGACGGTGGGCGTGCCGCCGGTCCAGGAGATCCTGACGACCTGGTTGACGAGGTTGCGGGTCTGGCCGACGGTGATCCTCAGGTCGGCGAACTCGCCGGTGCCGGAGACCGTCACCGCGGAGCTCTGCCCGGTGGCGGCGTAGGCGGGGGCGGCGGCCGGGTCGAGGCCGGCGCCGACGGTGGCGACGACGGGGACGAGGGCCAGGCACAGGGTGCCGAGGAGGGTGCGCAGCCGGCCGGGGCGTACGAGGGTCATCGGAGGCCCTCCCCCGTGCGGCGGGCGGCGAGCCGCCGGTGCAGCAGCGGCGGGCCGACGGTGACGAGGACGAGCATCAGGGCACCGAGCACCATGAGGGTGGTCTGGAGTCCGCCGCCGACGCTCGCGGCGGTGGTCACGGGGACGCCGTACAGCTCGCCGCCTCCGCCCGCGCCGCCGCCGCTCGCTCCCCCGCCGCCCGCGCCGCCGCCGTCGCCGAGGGGCTGGCCGGTCTCGGGGTCGAGCGCACCGCCGGTCGTGCCGCCGGAAGCCGCGCCGCCGGAGCCGGTGGCGCCCGCACCGGAGGTGCCGGCGGAGCCGCCCGTCGCGCCGCCCGCGGCGGAGCCGGTGGCCCCGCCGTTGGCCGCGCCGCCGGAGCCGGTGCCGCCGCCGGTGCCGCCCGACCCGCCGGTGCCTCCGCCGGCTCCGCCGCTCGCGCCTCCCGTGCCGCCGCCGGTGCTGCCGCCGGAGGAACTGCCCGTCGGGGTCGGGGTCTTGTCACCGCCGGTGCCGGTGTCGCACTGGGTGGGACCCTTGAGGTCGCAGTCGCGCGGCATGGGAGCCGTCTTGGCGAGGGTGTTGGTGCCGTCGCTGGAGAAGGTCGGGTTCTTGCAGCTGCGGATGTCGACGCTCTCCGCGACCACGCCGGGGATGCGGCGGACCTGGGCCAGACCGGCCTGGACGAGGTTGACGGGGAGCGGCGAGTAGCCGAGCCGGTCCACCGACTGCTGTCCCTGGCACAGGAAGTAGTAGGCGAAGGCCCCGAGGGACTTGCCCTTCTGCGGGTTGAAGTTCGACTCCACCGCCGTCGGGACGATCATGTAGCTGTAGCTGGAGAGCGGGTAGGTCCGGGCGTCGGTGGAGTCGTAGACCCCGTCGAGCCGCTGCGTGAGGTCGGAGTTGATGCGCGCCTGGGTCAGCGAGACCGCCACGTTCTGGGCGGTGGGCTCGGTGTAGTAGCCCTTGGCGTTGAGGATCTTGGCCACCGGGAAGCCGGTGGTGGACACGGCGTACGAGTACTCGACGTAGGTGATCGTGCCCTGGTTGCCGTCCTGGGCGACGTAGCCGGAGACGCCGTTGGAGCCGGACTGGCCGACCATGCCGGTGCCGCCGACGACGGGGTAGTTGGAGGTCGGCCCGCAGGGGGTGCTGCGGCCCGCCCGGCGGCAGTAGGCGTCCCAGATCGCCGGGTGCTTCTTGCTCATCCAGGTGGTCAGCTGGGCGGTGGTGCCCGAGCCGTCGGAGCGGACCACGGGGACGATCCGGCGGGCGGGGAGGCTCGCCGCGAGCCCGGGGTTGTCGGCCTTGAGCGCGGGGTCGTTCCACATGGTGAGGGCGCCGGTGAAGATCTTGGCGACGTTCTCGCCGGAGAGCCGCAGGTTGGTCACCCGGCGGTTGCCGATCCGCAGGTTGTACATGAAGGCGGTGCCGCCCGCGACGATCGGCATGTAGCTGAACTTCCGCGAGGGCGGCGGGTCGGCGACGCCCGAGTCGTTGATGCCGTACGGGATCTCCGAGACGGCGAAGTCGACGGTGCCGTTGCGGAACTGGTTGCGTCCGTCGGAGGAGCCGGTGCCGTTGTAGTTGACCGTCATCCCGTACTGCTTGACGTTGGCCCGCCACTGGTCGAGGGCGTTCTGGCTCCAGGTGGAGCCGGCGCCGGAGACCGGTACGTAGCTCTCGGCGGCGGCGGGCGTCGCGGCGGGCGCCACGAGGGCGAGGGCGGTGACGAGCACGGCCAGGGTGCGCCGCAGCACGCTCGCGGGGAATGCCGGTGGGCGTCCGGACATCGGGTTCTCCTGATCGGTGGCGGGTGGTGCGGGTCGTACCGGCACGCGTACGGAACCGGGTCCGCGGGCGGATGCGGGTCGTACCGGGGTGTCGGGGCGGGTGTCGGGGTCGTACGGCCGGGCGGTCAGCCGGCCCGGGGCGGCGGGACGGCGGAGGCCTCGGGCCCGGGGCCGTCCGGTCGGCCCCCGGACGGGTCGGGTCCGTACGCCTGGGACCCCATGCGCTCCAGATCGCGCAGCGAGGCCGCGGTCCTGCGCTTCTGCTGACGTCGGCTCAGCTGGCCCGGTCCGCGCCCGCCGATCACCCGGGCGAGCAGGAAGAGCAGCAGGACGAGGGCCATCAGCAGGGCGGCGCAGCCGAAGCCGCGGGCGATCATGGCCTTCTCCGGGGAGGCGACCAGGGTGAAGGTGGCCAGCGGCAGCGAGGTCTGCGGCCCGTCGAAGGGGTTGGCGTTGAGACCGGTCGCGGCGCCCGAGGTCAGCAGCACCGGGGAGGTCTCGCCGATGCCGCGGGCGGTGCCGAGGATGACGGCGGTGGTGAGGCCCGAGCGGGAGGTGGGGAGCACCACCGTCCACACGGTGCGCCACTGTCCGGCGCCGAGGGCGTAGGAGGCCTCGCGGAGCGAGCCGGGCACGAGACGGATGACCACGTCCGAGGCGCGGATGATGATCGGCAGCATCATCACCGAGAGCGCCAGGGAGGCCGCGAAGCCCGACTTGCCGAGGCCGAGGGCGAGGATGGCGGTGGCGTAGACGAACAGGCCGGCCACGATGGACGGCAGGGCGGTCATCGCCTCCACGATGGTGCGGACGAAGCGGGCGTACCGGCCGGGCACCTCGTTGAGGAAGACCGCGCAGGCGAGGCCCAGCGGCACCGTGACGAGCAGCGAGATGCCGATCTGCTCAAGGGTGCCGACGATGGCGTGGAGCATGCCGCCCTCGGTGAGCGGCTGGAGGGGTCCGGTGCCGGACATGTCCTCCGTGAAGAAGTTCAGATGGGGCAGGGCCTCCCGGCCGCGCCAGAGGGCGTAGCCCACGATGAACAGCAGCGCGGCGAGCAGCAGGAACGCCAGGGCGTGGACGAGGGTCTGGGCGAGCCGGGCGCGGATCACGGCGCCGTTCTCGTCGAGGGAGATCAGCACCGCGTACAGCGCCATGAAGGCGAGGTAGGCGACGACGGTGAAGCCGAGGGCGCCGTCGAAGGGCAGCACCCGCCCGAAGATCACGGAGGTCAGGGCGAGGGCGGCGGCACCGGCGCCGACGAGGGCGAAGACGTCCCGGGCGTGCAGGGCGGACGTCGTACGGCGGGTCTCCGCGGGGGCGCCGGGGCCGTCGGGGACGACGTCCGGGGTGACCGTGCCGGCGGCGTCCGGGCGGATCTGGTCGGTGGTCAGGGTCATGCCTCGGCTCCCGTTCCGGACCGGCTGCGGGCGACCACGGAGGACGCGATGAAGTTGACGACGAGGGTCATCAGGAAGAGCGAGAGCCCGGCCGCCATCAGCGCGGACATGCCGAACGGGCTGGCGGCCCCGTAGCGCAGGGCGATCAGCGCGGAGACGGAGTTGGCGCCGTTCTCCAGGAGGTGCGGCTGGAAGACGAAGACCGGGGAGATGATCATGACGACGGCGATGGTCTCGCCGAGCGCCCGGCCGAGCCCGAGCATCGTGCCGCCGATGATGCCGCCCTTGCCGAAGGGCAGGACGACCGTGCGGATGACGCCCCACTGGCTCGCCCCGAGCGCGAAGGCGCCCTCGCGTTCGCCGGGCGGGGCCTGGGCGAAGGCCTCGCGCATCACGGAGCAGGCGATGGGGGTGACCATCAGCGCCACGACGACCCCGGCGATGAAGGTCGAGGAGGTGTAGACGGTGGCCGGGGAGAGCGGGTCGTCCGGGTCGGCGCCGTTCACCGCGAAGACCGGGATCCAGCCGAAGTAGGTGGAGATCCAGCGGGACAGGCCGGTGATGTGGGGCTGGAGGAAGAAGAAGCCCCACAGTCCGTAGACGACGCTGGGCACGGCGGCCATCAGGTCGACGAGGCTGACGAGGGTGCGGCGCAGTCCGCGGGGCGCGTACTCGGTGATGTAGAGCGCGGTGCCGAGGGCGAGCGGCAGGGCGAAGCTGATCGCGGTGACGCCGATGAGGACGGTGCCGGGCAGGACGGCGGCGATGCCGAAGCGGTGGGAGTCGGGCTCCCAGGCCGGGGTGGTGACGAAGGAGCCGCCGGCTCCGGCGAGGGCCTGGCTCGCGCGGACGCCGAGGAAGACGCCGACGAGGGTCATGGTGACGAGGACGACGGCTCCGGCGCCACGGGCGCCGACGCGGAAGAGCCGGTCGGCGGGGTCCTTGGCCGCGGACCTGGCGCGCGGTACGTCGGTGTCCGCGGCGACCGGGGTGGTGACGGTGCTCAAGAGACGTTCCTCCGGGCCGCGTCGGGCAGTCGCAGGCCGCGCAGTCTGCGTGTGTACGTCACGCCTGAGGCCACCTGCCCCGCGACGGCGGCGGCGAGGAAGAGCTGGAGGCTGTCGCGGCATTCGCGCTGACGCCGGTACGTCCGGGCGGCGACGGCCACGCAGCGGTCGTCCATGGAGAGCTGCCAGGTCCAGGTGCCGGTGGCGTCGGCGGCCATGGTGACGAGGGGGACCGCGCGGTCGAGCCCGTCGCGCAGCCGTACGACGGCGGAGTGGCAGGCGGTGTGGCCCCGGTGGAAGCCCGGGCCGCGGCCGAGTTCGTGGTTGTTGGCGCCGACGAGCCGCCAGCTCACCGCCTCCGCACGGTTCGCGGCCGGAGTCCACTCGTCCGGCGCCTGACGTCTTTCGACGTCCACCCATGACACAAAGAGAAACCGTGGCCGAGACACGGAGCCGCCCCCTTCGCCGGGAACTCAGCGTGGCCGACAATCGGCCACGCAGCCTGGCTGCGGGCATGACAATCACCGCGCTGGGCGCTGACCGCTCCACGGTCCGGTGAAGCAGCGACGTAGAAAACATGAACGAGAGGGAGAAGCCCTTGGGAGATGTGTGGGGGCTTTGCGCGTGCGGGGCTTCGCATGTGACGAGCACCACACGTGACGGGGCGTCGCGTGGAGCAGCGTTCTGCGGCGCGGGTGCCGTCTGGGGGGTGGATGGGACGACAGAGCCCGTCTGCTCCGGCCCCGGTGGCCGGAAGCCGACGTTGTTTGGTCTGGAGGAGCTGGTGATGACTTCCATCGGTACGCGCAGGCGGAGGCGTGGATGGCTGGCCGCGGTCGCGGGGGCCGCGGTGCTCGCGACGGGCATGGGGACGGCGGTCGCGGCGTCCGTGACCACGGCGCCGGTGTCGGCGGCGCCCGCGGTCGCTTCTTCCGGAGCGGCCTCCGTGGCCGGTTCCGTGCGGGTGGTCGCGCCGGGTGAGCGGATCGCCGCCGGCGCCGACAAGCTGTGGCTGACGGCGGAGGGCCTGCACGTGGCTGCCACGACGTCCTCGGGCACGGACGCGCCGGATGTCCTCCGGGTGACCGACGTGCTCCCCGGGAAGGTGGCCACGATCGCCCACGGCGACGCCTCCGGTGCGCTGTTCGCGGGGATCTACCGCGGTCCGGTGACGGCGACGGCCACGGTCACCCTCACCGTCGGGGGCCGCACGCTTCAGGCCAGGGTCGTGACCCTGGCCGGCAAGCCGGGCTGGGCGGCCTACTACGTCTTCGACGCGAAGGCGAAGGCTTCCATGAAGCCCTCGATCACCGTCCGGACCTAGTCGCGCACCGTCGCCGCCGCCCCAGGACGGGGCGGCGGCGAACCCGGCACGTGTCCTTCACCGCCCCCGTCTCTCCCCCGAGGTCCGGTTGAGCAACGCCGACGACTCGAGCAGCGCCGACGACGAGTTCCACGCCTTCATGACCGTCCGATGGCCCAGCCTGATACGCACCGCGTATCTGCTGACCGGCAGCCACCACGATGCCGAGGACCTGGCCCAGAACGCCCTGGCCCGCGCCTACTCCAAGTGGAACAGGGTGCGGCACAGTGACGACATGGCCGCGTACGTCCGCAAGATCATGATCAACGTTCACGCGGACGGGTTCCGCCGGCGGACCGTCCGCGAGTGGTTCACCTCCCGGCTCCCGGAGACCGCGGTGGCCGACCGGACGGCACAGGTGGAGCACCGCGGCGCGCTCATGGACGCGCTCGCCAGGCTGCCCCTGCGGCAGCGGTCCGCGGTGGTGCTCCGCTACTTCGAGGACATGGCTCCCGCCCAGATCGCCGCGGCCCTGGGGACCCGGGAGAGCACCGTACGCAGCCAGATCACCCGCGGTCTGGCCGCACTCCGCGACGACGGCGTCCTGGCCGCCCTGGTCGGACGCCCCCGGGAACCCCGTGACCACCCGAGCGACTCGGTCGCGCTGAAAGGAATGCCCCGATGAACCAGGACGAGACCCTGGCCGCGGCGCTCCACGAGGCCGCCGCGGCCGTGCCGGTGGGCACGGCCCCCACGGCGGCCGTGATGCTGCGGGGAAGGACGATCCGCCGGCGCCGCAGGACGATGCGGTCCGCCGTCGTGGCGGCCGCGGTGCTCGTCCCGGTGGTCGGTGCGGCGTTCTCCGCGACCTTCGGCTCCCCTTCCACGCCCCCCGTGCCCGCGGCGTCGACGCCGGCGCCGGCGGCCGTGCAGGTGGTGGTTCCGGGCGAGAAGGTGCCGCTCGGCCGTGGCCACACGATGCGGCTGACCGCCCAGGGCCTGTACCTGGCGGTGCCGAAGGCCTCGGAGCAGCTGATGAAGGCGGCCGACGTGCCCGGCGGAAAGATCTCGGCCACCACCTCCGGCGACGGCACCGGCACCGGCACCGTGTGGGCCGGCATCTACCGCGGCCCCGAGAGGCCCGCCGGGGTGACCCTCTCCGTGGGGGGCCGGACGGTGAGCGCCCGTATCGTCACGCTGCCCGGCAGCCCCGGCTGGGTCGCCTTCCACGCGTACGACACGCAGGCCGGGACGAACGGCAGCACGATCACCGTCCTGGGTGCCGACGGCACGGTCCTGGCGACGCTGGCCAAGCCCGGCAGAGGCTGAACCGCCCCGCGCCCATGAGGCATCGGGGTGATGTCGGCGTGTCGCTCCGCGTTCCCGCGCGAAGCGGGTGCACCGTGGGACGAAAGAGCCCGCAGTCGCAGACGAAACCTTCCTGCGACCACGGGCGTGTGGTGGGGCGGGTGGGACTCGAACCCACGGCCGACGGATTATGAGTCCGCTGCTCTAACCGGCTGAGCTACCGCCCCGAACGGTGAGGCGCGTACATGTGTGCGCGCCGTCTGCCGCAGCATAGCCGCTCATACGATCTCCTGCTCCGGATGATCGGCTCTGCTCGACCATGAAGACCGCACCGCGCTCCGTATGGTTCCCGTACACGCGAAAAAGGACCCCGAAGGGTCCTTTTCCGTCTCGCTCCCCCGGCTGGACTCGAACCAGCAACCCTCCGGTTAACAGCCGAATGCTCTGCCAATTGAGCTACAGGGGATCGCGCTCCCCCGACTGGACTCGAACCAGTAACCTGCCGGTTAACAGCCGGCTGCTCTGCCAATTGAGCTACAGGGGATTGCTGCGTTGCACCGATCGGATCCACCTCTGGCCTTGCCGGGCGGCGGCCGCTCGCTGCGAGACATACATTAGCGCAAGCAGGGGGGTGCTCCGCCAATCGGTATCCCCAGGGCCTCCAGGAAGGATCGCCGCCGTGCGGTACAAGCTGACGTTCGTCGTGGGACTCGCCGTCGGTTACGTGGTCGGCACGCGGGCCGGACGCGAGCGCTACGAGCAGATGAAGAAGTCGGTGAAGGACTTCGCCCAGAACCCCGCCGTACGGAACGCGGCCGAGTCCGCCGCCCAGACCGGCCGCCAGGCCGCGGGCAGGGCGGCGCACCTGGTGGGCGACAAGGTGGGCGACCGGCTGCCGTCCTCGGTGACCGACCGGGTCCACGCGCTGCGCGATCGGCAGCGGGGCAACGGCAAGGTCTACGAGGACGACGACTGGGGCACCAGCAACACCTGAGCCCCTCGCGTGCGGCAGAATCATGTGTCATGGGGATAGTCGCCGGACTGGACAGCTCTGCGGAGTTCACACGCATCGTCGTCTGTGACACGGACACGGGTGCCGTACTGCGGCAGGGGTACGCCGCGCATCCAGGCGAGCCGAAGGCCGTCGACGTCGATCCGCAGAACTGGCTGCTCTCGCTCGGGGAGGCCGCCACCGGCGGGCTCCTGGAGGGCGTGGAGGCCATCGGCGTCTCCGCGCAGCAGCACGGGCTCGTGCCGCTCGACGCGCAGGGCGGCCTGGTCCGGCCCGCGCTCGTCCGCAACGACAAGCGGGCGCAGGTCGCCGCCGCCGACCTCGTCGAGTCGCTGGGCGGACGGCAGGCCTGGGCCGAGGCCGTCGGCAGCGTGCCCGGCGCCGGGCAGCCCGTCGCCAAGCTGCGCTGGCTGGCCCGGAGCGAACCCGAGAACGCCCAGCGGGTCGCGATGATCCTCCAGCCGCACGACTGGCTCGTCTGGCAGCTCCTCGGCCGGCCCGTCCGCCGCACCACCGACCGCGGCGCCGCCTCCGGCACCGGCTACTGGTCCGCGCGGACCGGGTCCTACCGGCCCGACCTCGTCGACCTGGCGCTCGGCCACCAGGCCGTGCTGCCCGAGGTCCTGGGCCCGTCCGAGGCCGCCGGCATCACCCCCGAGGGCCTCCTCGTCTCCGCCGGCACCGGCGAGACGATGGCCGCCGCGCTCGGCCTCGGTCTCGGCCCCGGCGACGCGGTCGTCTCGCTCGGCGCCTCCGGTTCCGTGATGGCCGTGCACCACGAGGCCCTCGCCGACCCGAACGGCATGATCACCTCCTTCGCCGACGCCACCGGCATGCACCTGCCGGTCGTCTCCACCTCCAATGCCGTACGGGCGCTGCGCGGGACCGCGGAGATGCTGGGCCTGGAGTCGCTGGACGAGCTCTCCGCGCTCGCGCTGAAGTCGACGCCCGGTGCCTCCGGGCTCGTCCTGCTGCCCTATCTGGAGGGCGAGCGGACGCCGAACCTGCCGCACACCGCGGGCACGCTCAGCGGGCTGCGGCGCGAGTCGATGAAGCCCGAGCACCTGGCGCGGGCGGCGTTCGAGGGGATGCTCTGCGCGCTCACCGACGCCATGGACGTGCTGCGCGGGCGGGGCGTCGAGGTGCGGCGGGTGTTCCTGCTCGGCGCGGCGGCCGCCCTGCCGGCCGTGCAGGCACTGGCGCCGGCGCTCTTCGGCGCGCAGGTCGTCGTCCCCCAGCCCGCCGACTACGCGGCGCTCGGCGCGGCCCGGCAGGCCGCCTGGGCGCTCGGGGTCGCGCGGGGCACGCTGTCCCCGGCCGCTCCCCCGGCCTGGCAGGGCGCGGTCGCGCAGATCCTGGAGCCCGGCGACGACCTGTCGGCGGGGCAGGCGGTGCGGCAGCAGTACGTGGCGACGCGGGAGCAGATCCACCCCGGCGCGTTCGGCGCCTGAGGGGCGTACAGGCGTTCGTAAAGTCTTCCCCAGGGCTCCGCCCGCGCCCCCGAAACCGTTCGTAACGCCACGGGGACGCGGGCGATAGTAGGAGCCGTGCTCATAAGACTTCTCCGAACCCACCTGCGGCCCTATCGAAAACCCATCGCGCTGCTCGTCCTGCTGCAGTTCCTGCAGACCTGCGCGAGCCTCTACCTGCCGACCCTGAACGCGGACATCATCGACAACGGTGTCGTGAACGGGGACACCGGCTACATCCTGCGCTTCGGCGCCCTGATGGTCGGCGTCTCCGTCGTCCAGGTCGTCTGCAACATCGGAGCCGTGTACTACGGCGCGCGCACCGCCTCGGCGCTCGGCCGCGACGTGCGCGGCGCGGTCTTCGACCGGGTGCAGTCCTTCTCCGCGCGGGAGCTCGGCCACTTCGGCGCCCCCTCGCTGATCACCCGTACGACCAACGACGTCCAGCAGGTCCAGATGCTGGTCCTCATGGCGTTCACCCTCATGGTCTCCGCGCCCATCATGTGCGTCGGCGGCATCGTGATGGCGCTCGGCCAGGACGTCCCGCTGTCGGCCGTGCTGCTCGCGGTGGTGCCGGTCCTCGGCGTCTCCGTCTCGCTGATCGTGCGGAAGATGCGGCCGCTCTTCCGGACCATGCAGACGCGCCTCGACACGGTGAACCGGGTGCTGCGCGAGCAGATCACCGGCAACCGGGTCATCCGCGCCTTCGTGAAGGACGGGTACGAGGAGGAGCGCTTCCGGGGTGCCAACGGCGAGCTGACCGACGTGTCGATGGCGACCGGGCGGCTGATGGCGCTGATGTTCCCGACGGTGATGACCATCGTGAACGTCTCCAGCGTGGCCGTGGTCTGGTTCGGCGCGCAGCGCATCGACAGCGGCGGGATGGAGATCGGCGCGCTGACCGCCTTCCTCGCCTATCTGATGCAGATCGTGATGGCCGTGATGATGGCCACCTTCATGTTCATGATGGTGCCGCGCGCCGAGGTCTGCGCGGAGCGCATCGAGGAGGTCCTCGGGACCGAGACGAGCGTCGTGCCGCCGGCCGAGCCGGTGACGAAGCTGCTGCGGCGCGGGCACCTGGAGGTCAGGAGCGCGGACTTCCGGTACCCGGGCGCGGAGGAGTCGGTCCTCAAGGACGTGGCGCTCGTCGCCCGGCCCGGTGAGACCACCGCGATCATCGGTTCGACGGGCAGCGGCAAGTCGACGCTGCTCGGGCTCGTGCCCCGGCTGTTCGACGCCACCGGCGGCGAGGTCCTCGTCGACGGCGTCGACGTGCGGAAGCTCGACGCCGCCCTGATGGCGAGGACCGTCGGGCTCGTCCCGCAGAAGCCGTACCTGTTCTCGGGGACGGTGGCGACGAACCTGCGGTACGGGAAGCCGGACGCGACCGACGAGGAGCTGTGGCACGCCCTGGAGGTCGCCCAGGCCGCCGACTTCGTACGGAAGCTGGAGAACGGTCTGAACGCCCCGATCGCGCAGGGCGGCACCAACGTCTCCGGCGGGCAGCGGCAGCGGCTCGCGATCGCGCGGACGCTCGTGCAGCGGCCGGAGATCTACCTCTTCGACGACTCCTTCTCCGCGCTCGACTACGAGACGGACGCCCTGCTCCGGGCCGCGCTGGCCCGGGAGACGGCCGACTCGACCGTGGTGATCGTCGCCCAGCGCGTGTCGACCATCCGCGACGCCGACCGGATCGTCGTCCTCGACGAGGGCCGGGTCGTGGGCACCGGACGGCACCGCGAGCTGATGGCGGACAACGAGACGTACCGGGAGATCGTGCTCTCCCAGCTGACCGAGGCGGAGGCAGCCTGATGGCCGGTCCTGGCGGACGCATGATGGCCGGTGGCGGCCCCGACCAGCGGTCGATGGACTTCAAGGGCTCGGGCAAGCGGCTGCTGAAGCAGCTGGCGCCCGAGCGCAAGACGCTCTGGGTGATGCTGATCGCCGGCGTGCTGTCGGTGGCGGCCTCCGTGGTCGGACCGAAGATCCTCGGCAAGGCGACGGACCTGATCTTCGCGGGGGTCGTCGGGCGGAACATGCCCGAGGGCGCCACGAAGGCGCAGGCCCTGGAGAAGCTCCGCGCCTCCGGCGACAGCGGCATGGCCGACATGCTGTCCGGGGTCGACTTCACCCCCGGCCACGGGATCGACTTCGGCGCGGTCGGCGAGGTCCTGCTGTGGGTCCTCGCGATCTACGTGGCGGCGGGCCTGCTCATGCTGGTCTCCACCCGCATGTCGATCAAGGTGATCAACCGGACGGTCTACCGGATGCGGGAGGACGTCCAGACGAAGCTGGCGCGGCTCCCCCTCTCGTACTTCGACAAGGCGAAGCGCGGCGAGGTGCTGTCGCGGGCGACCAACGACATCGACAACATCTCGCAGACGCTCCAGCAGTCGATGGGCCAGCTGATCAACTCGCTGCTCACGATCGTCGGCGTGCTCGGGATGATGTTCTGGATCTCGCCGCTGCTCGCGCTCGTGGCGCTGGTGACGGTGCCGGTCTCGGTGTTCGTCGCGGCGAAGATCGGCAAGCGCTCGCAGCCGCACTTCGTGCAGCAGTGGAAGTCGACGGGCGCGCTCAACGCGCACGTGGAGGAGATGTACACCGGGCACAGCCTGGTGAAGGTCTTCGGCCGGCAGGAGGAGTCCGCGAAGGACTTCCGCGAGCAGAACGAGGCGCTGTACGAGGCCGGGTTCAAGGCCCAGTTCAACAGCGGCGTGATGCAGCCGGTGATGTTCTTCATCTCGAACATCAACTACGTCCTGGTGGCCGTGGTCGGCGGTCTGCGGGTGGCGACCGGCACCCTGTCCATCGGTGACGTGCAGGCCTTCATCCAGTACTCCCGCCAGTTCTCGATGCCGCTGACGCAGGTCGCGTCGATGGCGAACCTGGTGCAGTCCGGTGTCGCCTCGGCGGAGCGGATCTTCGAGCTGCTCGACGCGGAGGAGCAGGAGCCGGACGCGGCGGCCGGCGAGAAGCCCATCGACCTCAAGGGCAAGGTCGCCCTGGACCAGGTGTCCTTCCGTTACGAGGCGGACAAGCCGCTCATCGAGGACCTGTCGCTCACGGTCGATCCGGGGCAGACGGTCGCGATCGTCGGCCCGACCGGCGCCGGCAAGACGACCCTGGTGAACCTGCTGATGCGGTTCTACGAGGTGACGGGCGGCCGGATCACCCTGGACGGGGTGGACGTCGCGAGGATGTCCCGCGAGGAGCTGCGCAAGGGCATCGGCATGGTCCTCCAGGACACCTGGCTCTTCGGCGGCACCATCGCGGACAACATCGCGTACGGCGCCACGCGCGAGGTGACGCGGGAGGAGATCGAGGAGGCGGCGCGCGCCGCGCACGCCGACCGGTTCATCCGGACCCTGCCCGAGGGCTACGACACGGTCGTCGAGGACGACGGGGCGGGCGTCAGCGCGGGTGAGAAGCAGCTGATCACCATCGCGCGGGCGTTCCTGTCCGATCCGGTGATCCTCGTCCTGGACGAGGCGACCAGCTCGGTCGACACCCGTACCGAGGTCCTCATCCAGAAGGCGATGGCCCGACTCGCCCACGGGCGCACGTCGTTCGTGATCGCGCACCGGCTCTCCACGATCCGGGACGCGGACGTGATCCTGGTGATGGAGAACGGCTCGATCGTCGAACAGGGCACGCACGAGGAGCTGCTGGCGTCCGGCGGGGCCTACGCCCGGCTGTACGCGGCGCAGTTCGCGCAGGCGGTCGCCGAGGTCGACTGACGCATCGCGCCTTTTTTGGGGGGTGTCCTGCCTGACCGGCGGGGCACCCCCCTCGTCAGTCCAGGTAGCCCCTGAGCTGGTCCGCGTAGGCGTGGTCCCGCAGCTTGTTGAGGGTCTTGGACTCGATCTGGCGGATGCGTTCGCGCGTCACGCCGAAGATGCGGCCTATCTCCTCCAGGGTGCGGGGCCTGCCGTCGTCCAGGCCGTAGCGGAGCTGGACGACCTTCCGTTCGCGTTCGCCGAGGGTGGAGAGGACGTCCTCCAGGTGGCGGCGGAGCAGCAGGAAGGCGGCGGACTCGACGGGCGAGGCGGCGTCGCCGTCCTCGATGAGGTCGCCGAGGGCGACGTCCTCCTCCTCGCCGACGGGGGCGTGCAGGGAGACCGGTTCCTGGGCGAGGCGGAGGACCTCGCCGACGCGCTCGGGGGCCAGGTCCAGCTGGGCGGCGACCTCCTCGGCGGTGGGCTCGTAGCCGCGCTCCTGGAGCATGCGGCGCTGGACGCGGATGACCCGGTTGATGAGTTCGACGACGTGCACGGGGACGCGGATGGTCCGGGCCTGGTCGGCGAGGGCCCGGGACATCGCCTGGCGGATCCACCAGGTGGCGTACGTGGAGAACTTGTAGCCGCGCGCGTAGTCGAACTTCTCGACGGCCCTGATGAGGCCGAGGTTTCCCTCCTGGACGAGGTCGAGCATGGTGAGGCCGCGGCCCACGTACCGTTTGGCGACGGAGACGACGAGGCGGAGGTTGGCCTCGATGAGCTTGCGCTTGGCGATCCGGCCGAGGACGACGATCCGGTCCAGGTCGTACGCCAACTGCGTGTCCGGGTCGGGGGTGTTGGCGAGCTTCTCCTCGGCGAAGAGCCCGGCCTCGACGCGGCGGGCGAGCTCCACCTCCTCCTCGGCGCTGAGCAGCGGGATGCGGCCGATCTCGCGGAGGTACTGGCGGAAGAGGTCGGAGGAGGGGCCGTTGCCGCCGAGGTCGCCGGTACGGCGGCGCTGGACGGGTATCTCGGGGAGTTCGGCCTGCTCGTCCGTTCGGGTGGTCTGGATCTCGGTCTGCACGGCGGGCGACCTCCAGGAGGGGCGGAACGGCACCGTCACCCAGTGTGGGGTACGACACATCGCCGCCACGAGGGGCGTGCGGTGACTTTTTGAGACCGCCCTGTGACCGAGGGTGGGTCAGAGGGCGGCGGCTCCGTTGTTCCTCAGGGACTGCCCGTACTGGGTGAGGACCCACAGCTCGTTCTGCACGGCGGCGAGCTGCGCGGGGTCGCCGCTCGGGCCGAGCCGGGCGAGGGAGCCCTGGACGTCGCGGATGCGCCGGTCGACGGCGCGGAGACGGACGGTGACGAGCTGGTCGCCGGCGTAGGCCTCGTCGACGGTCTTGGCGAAGATCGTCTCGACGGCGAGTTCGGTGACGAGGGCCCGGACCGAGTCGTTGGGCGCGGCCTCGCGGACGGCGTCGAGGTAGTCGGAGGGGGCGCCGGTGGCGCCGCCCGCGTCCTGGACGCACTGCCGGACGGCCGCGTAGGGCGGGGCGGTGAACTCGTCGGTCCCGTAGGCGTCGAAGGCCGGGGAGACCAGTTCGGGGCGCTGGAGGGCGAGCTTGAGGAGCTCCCGCTCGGTGCGGTGGGCGGGGCTGCGCAGGTTGAGCGCGGGGCCCGAGGGGGCGGCGGCCGGGGCGGGGGTGTCGTACGTCCGCTGGGGCTGCCGGCGGTCGGGGGCCCGCTCGCCGCCCTGCCGCTGCCAGCGGGCGATCTGGGCGACCCGCCGGACCACGAACTGGGTGTCGAGGATGCCGAGCATGCCGGCGAGCTGGACGGCGACCTCGTGCTGCGAGGCGATGTTCTTGATCTTCGCGACGATCGGCGCGGCCTCGTCGAGCGCGGCGGCGCGTCCCGCCGGGGTCTCCAGGTCGTACCTGGTCACGATCTGGCGGAGCGCGAACTCGAAGAGCGGGGTGCGCGGCTGGACGAGTTCGGCGACGGCCTCGTCGCCCTTGGCGAGGCGGAGCTCGCAGGGGTCCATGCCGTCGGGGGCGATCGCGATGTACGTCTCGGCGGCGAACTTCTGGTCGTCCTCGAAGGCCCGCAGGGCGGCCTTCTGGCCGGCGGCGTCGCCGTCGAAGGTGAAGATGACGCGGGCCGAGCCGTTGTCCATGAGGAGCCGGCGGAGGATCTTGATGTGGTCGCCGCCGAAGGCGGTGCCGCAGGTGGCGATGGCGGTGGTGACGCCGGCGAGGTGGCAGGCCATGACGTCGGTGTAGCCCTCGACGACGACGGCGCGGCTGACCTTGGCGATGTCCTTCTTCGCCAGGTCGATGCCGTAGAGCACCTGGGACTTCTTGTAGATCGGCGTCTCGGGCGTGTTGAGGTACTTGGGCCCGTTGTCGTCGTCGCGGAGCTTGCGCGCGCCGAAGCCGACGATCTCACCGCCGACGTCCTTGATCGGCCACATGAGGCGGCCGCGGAAGCGGTCGATGGGGCCGCGGCGGCCGTCCTGGGAGAGGCCGGAGAGGATCAGCTCCTTGTCGGAGAAGCCCTTGCCGCGCAGGAAGCGGGTGAGGTGGTCCCAGCCGGCCGGGGAGTAGCCGACGCCGAAGTGCTCGGCGGCGGCCTGGTCGAAGCCGCGCTCGGCGAGGAACTTCCGGCCGATCTCGGCCTCGGGCGAACCGAGTTGGTCGGCGTAGAACTGGGCGGCGACCTTGTGCGCCTCGATCAGGCGGATGCGTTCCCCGCGCTGGTGGCCCGGGTTGTAGCCGCCTTCCTCGTACCGCAGGGTGATGCCCGCCTTCGCGGCGAGGCGCTCGACCGTCTCCGAGAAGGAGAGGTGGTCGATCTTCATCACGAAGGCGATGGTGTCGCCGCCTTCCTGGCAGCCGAAGCAGTGGAAGAGTCCCTTGCTGGGGCTGACCTGGAAGGAGGGCGACTTCTCGTCGTGGAAGGGGCAGAGGCCCTTGAGGTTGCCGCCGCCCGCGTTGCGCAGCTGGAGGTACTCGGACACGACGGCGTCGATCGGGACCGCGTCCCGTACCGCCTTCACGTCGTCATCGTTGATCCTGCCTGCCACGCATGAAGTCTACGGGTGAGCGGGGGCGATCAGATCAGGCTCTCCAGGGGTACGGAGGGGTCGGCGAGGGCCTCCGGGTCCACGGGCGTACGGGCGCGGATGAGCTTCTGGATGGGCTCTGTGACGTCCCACACATTCACGTTCATCCCGGCGAGGACCCGGCCCTCCTTGAGCCAGAAGGCGATGAATTCGCGCTTGCCGGTGTCGCCGCGGACCACGACCTGGTCGTACGTGCCGGGCGGCGCCCAGCCCGAGTACTCCATGCCCAGGTCGTACTGGTCGGTGAAGAAGTAGGGCACCCGGTCGTACGAGACGCGCTGCCCGAGCATGGCGCGGGCGGCGGCCGGGCCGCCGTTGAGGGCGTTGGCCCAGTGCTCGACGCGGAGCCGGGTGTGCAGGAGCGGGTGGTGGACGGCGGCGATGTCGCCGGCGGCGAAGACGTCGGGGTCGGAGGTGCGCAGGGACTCGTCGACGGCGACGCCGCCGCCGTCGGCCCGGTCGACGAGGGCGAGGCCCGAGTTCTCGGCGAGGGCGGTGCGCGGGGCGGCGCCGATGGCGATCAGGACGGCGTGGGCGGGGTGCTCCTCGCCGTCGTCGGTGCGGACGGCGAGGACCATGCCGTCCTGGCCGGTGATCTCGGTGAGCCGGGCGCCGAAGTGGAAGCGGACGCCGTGGTCGGTGTGCAGGTCGGCGAAGAGCTGGCCGAGCTCGGGGCCGAGGACCCGGTGCAGCGGGGTGGGGTCGGCCTCGACGATGGTGACCTCGGCGCCGTACTGGCGGGCCGCGGAGGCGACCTCGAGGCCGATCCAGCCGGCGCCCGCGATGACCAGGTGGCCGTTGTCGCGGCCGAGCTTCCTGAGTTCGTGGCGGAGCCGCTCGGAGTGGGCGAGCCGGCGCAGGTGGTGGACGCCGGCGAGGTCGGTGCCGGGGATGTCGAGGCGGCGCGGCTCGGCGCCGGTGGCCAGGAGCAGCTTGTCGTACGCGATGGCGGTGCCGTCGCCGAGGCGGACGGTGCGGGCCTCGCGGTCGATGGCGGTGACGGTCTGGCCGCGGTGGAGCTCGATGTCGTGCTGGGCGTACCAGGCGGCCTCGTGCACGAAGACGGAGTCGCGCTCCTCCTTGCCGGTCAGGAAGCCCTTGGAGAGGGGCGGGCGCTCGTAGGGGTGCTCGCGTTCGTCGCCGATGAGGATCACCCGGCCGTTGAACCCCTCCTCGCGCAGGGTCTCCGCCGCCTTGGCCCCTGCCAGGCCCCCGCCGACGATGACAAAGGTCTGATCTGCGTCGACCACGTCGATTCCTCCTCTTTGCGACCGGTTCCAACCTACGCCCCCGGGCGTTCGTCCCGTCGTACCTCCCCGGGCCGTGCCTGCGAGGGTCCCGTACGGAGGGAGGCGACGGAAGAGGGCCGTAGGTCCCCGGCGGGGGCGCCTACCGGGGGGCGCGGAGGCGGGCGTGGAGGGCCCGGGCGGAGGCGTCGGTGAGGTTGGCGATCTGGTCGACGATGACGCGCTTGCGGGCCCGGTCGTCGCGGGCCGTGTCGAACGCGGCCCGGAACTGCGGTTCGAGTCCGTCGGGGGCGCGGGTGACGAGCGCCTCGGCGAGCTCGGCGACGACGATCCGCTGGTCGGCGCGGAGCGCCTCCTGCTCGGCGCGCTGCATCACGTACCGGTCGGCGACGGCCTTGAGGACCGCGCACTCGTTGCGGGTGGCTCGGGGGACGACGAGCTCGGCGCCGTACCGGGTCAGACGGCCGGATCCGTGCCTCTCCCGGGTGGCGCCCTCGGCGGCGAGGCAGAAGCGGCCGATGAGCTGGCTCGTGGCGTCCTTGAGGCGGGCCTGGGCGACGGCCGAGCCGTCGTAGCCGTGCGGCCACCACTCCTGGTCGACGAGCCGGTCGAGGGCCTCGGCGAGCTCGTGCGGATCGGTGTCCTCCGGTACGTAGCGGCCGATGGCGACCGCGGCGATGTCGGCGCGCTCGGGCTCCGCGAAGAGCATGTTCGGGTCGATGTGCCCGGCGTGCAGCCCGTCCTCGAAGTCGTGCACCGAGTAGGCCACGTCGTCCGACCAGTCCATGACCTGCGCCTCGAAGCACTTGCGGTGGGCCGGGGCGCCCTGCCGGATCCACTCGAAGACCGGCAGGTCGTCCTCGTACACGCCGAACTTGGGCGAGCCGGGGTCCTCGGGGTGACCGCCGCGCGGCCACGGGTACTTGGTGGCGGCGTCGAGGGCGGCGCGGGTGAGGTTGAGGCCGACGCTGACGAGCTCGCCCTCCTCGTCCTTGACGAAGCGCTTCGGCTCGATGCGGGTGAGGAGCCGGAGCGACTGGGCGTTCCCCTCGAAGCCGCCGCAGTCCTTCGCGACGTCGTTCAGCGCCTGCTCGCCGTTGTGCCCGAACGGCGGGTGGCCCATGTCGTGGGAGAGGCAGGCGGCCTCGACGAGATCGGGATCGCAGCCGAGGGCGGCGCCCAGCTCCCGCCCCACCTGGGCGCACTCCAGGGAGTGCGTGAGCCGGGTGCGGGGGCTGGCGTCCCAGGCCTGGCTGCGCGTGCCGGGCGTGACGACCTGGGTCTTGCCGGCGAGCCTGCGGAGCGCGGCGGAGTGCAGCACGCGGGCGCGGTCGCGCTGGAAGGCGGTGCGGCCGGGGCGCTTGTCGGGCTCTGCGGCCCAGCGAGCGGTCGCGGTCTCGTCGTAGCCGGGGGTGTCGGTGATGTCCGTGCTGTCCTTGGTGTCCTCGATGCCTGCCATGCGTCGAAGGTAACCGGAGGGACCGACAGAAGAGCTCAGACGGTGGCGAGTTCCCTCACGCGGGCGGTGTCGTAGCGGTGGAGGACCAGCCGGGCGAGGGCCGGGTGGGCGCCCAGCGGGTCCGAGGCGATCCAGGGGGCGTCGGCGGCGACGCGGGCCGCGAAGAGGCCGGGGGCGGTGAAGCAGGACGCGACGGCGACGCGGCGACCGCGGGCTTCGAGGGCGCGGACGGCGTCGGGGACGGTGGGGGCGGCGGCGGAGGCGTACGCGGGGACGACGGGCACTCCGCCGAGACGCTCGCCGAGGAGGGCGGCGATCTCCCGGATCACGGCGCGGGAACGGGGGTCGCGGGACCCGGCGGAGGCGAGGACGACGCCGTCGCCTCCGCCCTCGCTCCAGCCCGCCTGGACGAGCCGGTCGACCAGGGCCTCGACGAGGAGGGGATGGGCGCCGAGGGGTTCGGCGACGCGGGCGCCCACTCCTGCCGCGGCGGCCGGCAGGTCGTGGGTGACGTGGTGGCCGGGGGCGAGGAGGAGGGGGACGAGGACGACGTCCCCGTCGGCGGCGAGGACGTCCTCGACCCGGGGGCTGTCGATCTCGATGTGCGCGAGCCGCACGTCGAGCCCGGGGCGCAGCTCCCGGACCCGGTCGAGGAGCCGGGCGAGGGTGGCCCGGGCCCGCGGGTCACGGCTGCCGTGGCCCACGGCGACGAGGGCGGGGGCGTCGGTCATGGGCGCTGGGCCTCCTCTTCGGACGTCTGGTGCTGCTCGGGCTTCTGGTACTTCTCCTGCCGGCGGCCGTACGGACGCACCTCGGCCAGTCGTGCCGTGAGCCGTCCGGCGATCCTGCCGAGCAGGCCCGCGGCGGGGGCGAACGCGCTGTCCGGGTCCGTCATGCGCCGATCGTCGCGGGGCCGCGTTGCCTGGCCGTTTCGGACGCGTGACGTGTCTTTGGCGCCCCCCTCACGCCGGCCGGACCGCGCGTGTGCCGGTGGCACCCCGCGCGGAGGGCGCCGAGAATGGGAGGGCCGGACGGGGTGCGGACGGCGCCCGCGGATCCGGCAGGGACCAGGTGATCGCGCATGTGCCGATGGCTCGCGTACTGGGGGACGCCCGTCCTGCTCGACACGATCCTGTACAAGCCGGCCCACTCGCTGATCGACCAGAGCCTGCACTCCAAGCTGGGCGTGGAGACCACCAACGGCGACGGGTTCGGAGTCGGCTGGTACTCGGCGCACAACGACACCCCCGCGCTGCTGCGGGACGTCGGCCCCGCCTGGAACAACTGGAACCTGCGGGAGCTCGCCGACCACGTCCGGTCGCCGCTGTTCTTCGCCCACATCCGGGCGTCGACCGGGACGGCCGTGCAGCAGTCGAACTGCCATCCCTTCCGGCACGGCCGCTGGATGTTCATGCACAACGGCGCCGTCGAGGGGTTCCCCCGCATGCGCCGTGAACTCTCGATGCTCGTCGACCCGGGGCTGTACCCCGACATCGAGGGCACCACGGACTCCGAGGTGATGTTCTACCTGGCGCTCACGTACGGGCTCGACCAGGACCCGCCCGCCGCCGTCGCCAGGATGGCGGGCGTGGTGGAGCGGGTCGGCCGGGACCACGGGGTGGAGTTCCCGCTCCAGATGACGCTCGCCCTCACGGACGGCGAGCGCGTCTGGGTCTTCCGCTACTCCAGTGCGCGCGCCTCCCGTTCGCTGTTCTACAGCAGCCGGGTGGACGCCCTGCGCAGGCTCCACCCGGACATCGGGTTCCTGCGGCACGTGTCGGACGAGTCGCGTCTCGTCGTCTCCGAGCCGCTCGGGGACCTGCCCGGCGCGTGGAACGAGGTGCCGGAGAACAGCTACGGCGTCGTCCAGCCGGGGAACGACGAGCTGCACCGGTTCGCTCCCGTGGCGGCGTGACGCCGCCACGGGAGCGGTGCCTGCTACACGCCCAGCCAGACCCGGAGCGGTCCCAGCTCCCTGAAGCCCGCCTCGCGGGCCGGCGGCAGGTCGTCGCCCGACTCGTAGCCGACGGCCGGGCGGTCCCCGGGGGCCGAGGCGAGGACGCCCGCCCACACGGCGGACGGGTCCGTGCCGTCCGTGGCGAACAGGTTGGAGACGCCCGTGACGCGGGCGCTCGCGCTGAGGACGCCGCCGCCGAGGATCCGGCCGTCGTCCCCGTACCCCGCGACGACGGTCGTCGCCGGATCCGCGAGGAGCTCCGGGCGGAAGAGCTCCGCGTCCTCGGCGTCGTCGCCGCTCCAGGCCATGGCCCAGGCCGCGAGCTCCTCCGGGGTGCGGACCGGGCGCCAGTCGCCGGGGGCGGCGGGGACCGCGAGTCCGGCCGGACGGTGGATCCAGCTCGCCTCGAAGAGGAGGCGGAAGCCCTCGGCGGTCAGGTCCACGCGCGCGTGGCTGTCCTTGACCGAGGCGCCGGGGGTCGTGCGGTCGATGCCGCTCAGGAGGTCCGCCGCCCCCGCGTCCTCGGTCAGCGTCACCGCGTCCGGGTAGTACAGGGGGGTGCGGACGGCGCTGGTCCAGGCGCGAGGACCGAAGGTTCCGGTGAGGCCGTGGGCGCGGCACATGGCCTGGCACCACTCGGCGTTGTTGCGGACCGCGTCCCCGAGGACGTCATCGATGATCATGGGCGCGATCGTACGAGGGTGTCGCCCCTCCCCTCCCCTCTTTTTTCCTTCCGAATCACGGAATATCTTTTCCGTTATGAGAATGTCCCCGCCCGCGCTCCCCCGGCGCGCCGCAGCCGAGTTCATCGGCACCGCCTCCCTCGTCGCCGTCGTCGTCGGCTCCGGCATCCGCGCCGACTCCCTGAGCCAGGACACCGGCGTCCGGCTGCTCGCCAACGCCGCCGCGTCCGCCCTCGGCCTCGGCCTGCTGATCGCCCTCATCGGCCCGCTCTCCGGTGCCCACTTCAACCCCGTCGTCACGCTCTCCGAGTGGTGGTCCCGGCGCCACGAGAGCAAGGGGCGCGACGTCCTCGCCTACATCGCCGCCCAGCTCGCCGGGGCCGTCACCGGCGCCCTCCTCGCCGAGGCGATGTTCGGGCGGGCGCCCGGCGCCTGGGCCACCGAGCCGCGCTCCTCCCTCCACCTGCTCCTCGGGGAGGCCGTCGCCACCGCCGGACTCGTCCTCGTCGTGCAGGGCCTGCGGCACATCGGCCGCCCCGGTCTCGCCCCGGTCGCCGTCGCCGGATACATCGGCGCGGCCATCTGGTTCACCTCCTCCGGCTCCTTCGCCAATCCGGCCGCCACCCTCGGCCGCTCCTTCTCCGACTCCTTCACCGGCATCGCCCCCGCGTCCGTGCCCGCGTTCGCCGCCGCGCAGCTGCTCGGCATGCTGCTCGGGATGGGCC
The DNA here is from genome assembly GCF_042889835.1 of Streptomyces sp. NPDC002463. Classification (NCBI taxonomy): domain Bacteria; kingdom Bacillati; phylum Actinomycetota; class Actinomycetes; order Kitasatosporales; family Streptomycetaceae; genus Streptomyces; species Streptomyces sp. NPDC002463. The sequence continues at coordinate 274,659 of NZ_JBIARL010000005.1, read as the reverse complement.
TCGCGGGTGTGTTGTACGGAACAGGCGGCGCGTCCGGCGAACCGAACGCCGCCGAAGCGCGTCGGACGGGGTGACAGAACGCAGCCCCACCACGGAGGTTCCCGCATGCCGGCACGGCTCACCCGGTTGATCCCCCGCACCACCCGGGCCCGCCGCCGCACCGTCCAGGCCGTGATGCTGGGCGCCGTCCTCGCGCTCGCCCCGGCCACCTGGATGCAGACCGCCGCCGCCGGGAAGCTCCGTACCGTCGCCGACGTGCCCGCCCGGGACGTCGCCGTCGTCTTCGGCGCCGGCCTGTGGAACGGGCGTCCGACCCCGTACCTCGCGCACCGGCTCGACACCGCCGCCGAGCTGTACCGCACGGGCAAGGTCCGGGTCCTCCTCGTCACCGGCGACAACAGCCGGACCGCGTACGACGAGCCGAGCGCCATGCGCGCCTACCTGACCGCGCGCGGGGTGCCGGACGGCCGGATCGTCAGCGACTACGCGGGCTTCGACACCTGGGACTCCTGCGTCCGCGCCCGGAAGGTCTTCGGCGTCGACCGGGCCGTCCTCGTCACCCAGGACTTCCACATCAAGCGGGCCGTCGCCCTGTGCGACCGCGCCGGCGTCGACGCGTACGGCGTCGGGGTCGCCGAACCCCACGACCGGACCTGGTACTACGGCACGACCCGCGAGCTCTTCGCGGCGGGCAAGGCCGCCCTCGACGCCGGCCTGCGCCCCGACCCGCACTTCCTGGGCCCGAAGGAGAAGGGCGTCACGGAGGCGCTGGCGTCGGCCCGGAAGTAGACCGGGCCTCACCTCGCGGCCCGCCGCGCGCAGAGGGCCTCGCACCCCGCCCGTAATACTCCGCGCCGCCCCGCGTAACACGTCCGACCCATGCTGGCCGCATGTCCGACGTCGCCACCGTCCCCACCCACTGCCCCTACTGCGCCCTGCAGTGCGGCATGTCGCTCCGCCCCACCGGCGCCCCGGAGCTGCCCGCCGAGGTGGTCGAGCGGACCGACTTCCCCGTCAACCGGGGCGCGCTGTGCGGCAAGGGCCGTACCGCCCCCTCCGTGCTCTCCTCCCGGGTCCGGCTCGTCGGGCCCCTCGTCCGACGCCCTGACACGGGGGCCCTGGAGCCCGCGTCCTGGGAGGAGGCGCTCGCCGCCGTCGCCGACGGGCTGCGCCGGACCCGCGCCGACCACGGTCCCGATGCCGTGGGGGTCTTCGGCGGCGGCGGTCTCACCAACGAGAAGGCGTACACGCTCGGCAAGTTCGCCCGGCTCGTCCTCGGCACCTCGCAGATCGACTACAACGGCCGCTTCTGCATGTCCTCCGCCGCGGCCGCCCACCAGCGGGCCTTCGGCCTCGACCGGGGACTCCCCTTCCCGCTGGAGGACATCCCGAGGACCGGCTGCGTGATCCTCGTCGGCTCCAACCTCGCCGAGACCATGCCGCCCGCCCTGCGCTACCTCACGGAGCTGAGGGAGAACGGCGGGAAGCTGATCGTCGTCGACCCGCGCCGCACCCGCACCGCCGAGCAGGCCGATCTGCACCTCGCGCCGCGCCCCGGCACCGACCTCGCGCTCGCCCTCGGCCTGCTGCACCTGGTGGTGGCCGAGGGGCGGGTGGACGAGGAGTTCGTCGCCACCCGCACCGACGGCTGGGCGGACGCCCGCGCCGGGGCCATGTCCCACTGGCCCGAGCAGGTCGAGCGGATCACCGGCGTGTCCGTGCCCCGGCTGCGGGAGGCCGTCGCGCTGTTCTGCGACGCCGACAGCTCCATGGTGCTGACCGCGCGCGGGCCCGAGCAGCAGTCCAAGGGCACCGACACCGTCGGCGCCTGGATCAACCTGTGCCTCGCCACCGGCAGGGCGGGCCGGCCGCTGAGCGGCTACGGCTGCCTCACCGGCCAGGGCAACGGCCAGGGCGGCCGCGAGCACGGCCAGAAGGCCGACCAGCTGCCCGGCTACCGCAAGCTCGACGACCCGGCCGCCCGGGAACACGTCGCCGGGGTGTGGGGCGTGGCGCCGGATTCCCTGCCGGGGCCGGGCCGCAGCGCGTACGAACTCCTCGACGCCCTCGGCCAGGACGTCAGGGCCCTGCTCCTCATGGGCTCCAACCCGGTGGTCTCCGCCCCGCACGCCGCGCACGTCGAGGGGCGGCTGCGGTCGCTCGACTTCCTCGCCGTCGCCGACGTCGTGCTCTCCGAGACCGCCGCGCTCGCCGACGTCGTCCTGCCCGTGACCCAGTGGGCGGAGGAGACCGGGACCATGACCAACCTGGAGGGCAGGGTGCTGCTGCGCCGCCGCGCCCTCACCCCGCCGCCGGGCGTGCGCAGCGACCTGGAGGTGCTGCACGCGCTGGCCGGACTGCTCGGCTGGGAGAAGGGCTTCCCGGCCGACCCGGAGGAGGTCTTCGAGGAGCTGCGCCGCGCCTCGGCGGGCGGACCCGCCGACTACGCGGGCATCAGCTACCGCCGCATCGAGGAGGAGAAGGGCGTGTTCTGGCCGTGCCCGGACGAGGAGCACGCGGGCACCCCGCGCCTCTTCCTCGACCGGTTCGCGACGGCGGACGGGCGGGCCCGGTTCGTGCCGGTGGTGCACCGGGCGGCGGCCGAGGAGACGGACGCCGACTATCCGGTCGTCCTGACCACCGGCCGGGTCGTGTCCCAGTACCAGTCGGGGGCGCAGACCCGGCGGGTCGACGAGCTGAACGCGGCGGCGCCCGGCCCGTTCGTGGAGCTCCACCCCCGGCTCGCCGAGCGGCTCGGGGTCGCCGAGGGCGAGGACCTCGCGGTGGTGTCGCGGCGCGGGCGGGCCGTCGCCCCGGCGCGGATCACGGCGTCGATCCGTCCGGACACCGTCTTCATGCCCTTCCACTGGTACGGGGAGGGGCGGGCGAACACGCTGGTGAACCCGGCGCTCGACCCGGTCTCGCGGATGCCCGAGTTCAAGGTGTGCGCGGTACGCCTGGAGCCGCTCCCTAGGGGCGCATGAACCAGTCGCCGCTCTCGATGACCGGGCCGAGGGGCGCGTCCGGGGCCGCCAGGAACACCCAGGCGGACACCCGCGCCCCGTCCCGTACCCGTACGACGTCCATCGCCACCCGCTCGTAGCCGACGGGCAGCTCCAGGCGGTCGAGCAGTCCGAACAGGTCGCTGTAGTCGCCGGGCGAGGGCGTGAGGAGCGTGCCGACCACCTTGCCGTCGGCCGCCGGGACGACGTACGGATAGCCGGGCCCGTCGTACAGGACCGCCCCGTGCAGCACGGCGTCCGCCTCGGTGCCGATCCGGCCTGCGAGGAACCGGTCGTGGTTGTACGCGCCGGGGCGCAGCGTCCCGTACACGAAGAACGGCCGCTCGTCGCCCACCGGGGCCTCGACCTCGGCGGCCCCCGCGGTCTCCTCCTCGACCCAGCGGGCGTACCCCTCGCCGACGCGGGCCGCCCGGGTGGCGACGATCTCGGGCGTCTCGTAGTCGTGGGCGGCGAGGAGGTGCGCCTCCAGGGCCTGGTAGCGGGCCTCGGTGGTCTTGAACTCCACCTGCCACTCCTCGGCGGTCTCGATCGCCCCGTGCCAGTGGTAGACGGAGGTGACGGGCCCCTTGATCTGCGCGCAGGCGGCGAGCCGGGCCTCGACGGCGCCGCGCGCCAGGGCGTCTGCCTTGGCGCGCGCGTCGGTGGTGGTGCGGACGGTGACGATCACGTCTCCACCGTACGGGCGAACTGCGCCGCGTGCAGCCGGGCGTAGGCTCCGCCGGCGGCGAGCAGCTCCTCGTGGCCGCCCTGCTCGGCGATGGAGCCGTTCTCCATCACCAGGATCGTGTCGGCGTCCCGGATCGTGGAGAGCCGGTGGGCGACGACGAAGCTGGTGCGGCCGGCGCGCAGGGAGGTCATGGCCTGCTGGACGAGGAGTTCGGTGCGGGTGTCGACGGAGCTGGTGGCCTCGTCGAGGACGAGGATCACCGGGTCGGAGAGGAAGGCGCGGGCGAGGGTGACCAGCTGCTTCTCGCCGGCGCTGAGGCCGCCGCCGTCCTCGTCGAGGACGGTGTCGTAGCCGGCGGGCAGGGTGCGGACGAAGCGGTCGGCGCGGGCGGCCTTCGCGGCGGCGACGATCCGCTCGCGGGAGACCTCTCCGGGCACTCCGTAGGCGATGTTGTCGGCGATGGTGCCGCCGAAGAGCCAGGTGTCCTGGAGGACCATGCCGGTGGCGGAGCGCAGCTCCTCGCGGGTCATCGCGGCGGTGTCGACGCCGTCGAGGGTGATCCGGCCGCCCGTCACCTCGTGGAACCGCATCAGCAGGTTGACGAGGGTCGTCTTGCCGGCGCCGGTGGGGCCGACGATGGCGACGGTCCGTCCCGGCTCCACGGTGAGCGACAGGTCCTCGATGAGCGGCCTGCCGTCCTCGTAGCGGAAGGCGACCTGCTCGAAGGAGACCCGGCCGCGCAGCTCGGCGGGCCTGCGGGGCTCCGCCGGCTCCGGGGACTCCTCCTCGGCGTCGAGGAGGTCGAAGACCCGCTCCGCGGAGGCCACTCCGGACTGGAGGAGGTTGGCCATGGCGGCGACCTGGGTGATGGGGCCGTTGAAGTCGTACGAGTACTGGATGAAGGCCTGCACGTCGCCGACGGTCAGGGTGCCGCTCGCCACCCGCAGGCCGCCGGCGACGGCGACGAACACGTAGTTCAGGTTGCCGACGAAGGTCAGGGCGGGCTGGATGAAGCCGGAGACGAACTGGGCGCGGAAACTCGCCCGGTAGAGCTCCTCGCCGAGCTCGTCGAAGCGGCGCACGGCCTCGGCGCGGCGGCCGAAGGCGACGACCTCGGTGTGACCGGTGATCATCTCCTCGACGTGGCTGCCGAGCCGTCCGGTGACGGCCCACTGCTTCACGAACTGCGGCTGGGCGCGCTTGCCGACGAAGGCGGCGACCGCGACCGAGACGGGCACGGTGGCGAGGGCGACGAGGGCGAGCAGCGGGGAGATCCAGAACATCATCAGGAGGACCCCGGCCAGGGTGAGCAGGGCGCGCGTCATCTGGCTGAAGGCCTGCTGGAGGGTCTGGGTGATGTTGTCGATGTCGTTGGTGGTGCGGGAGAGGACCTCGCCGCGCGGCTGCCCGTCGAGGTAGGTGAGGGGCAGCCTGGCGAGTTTGCGCTGGGCCTGTGCGCGGAGCCGGTGCCCGGCCCGCTGGACGACGGTGGTGGCGATCCGCAGCTGGACCCAGGTGAGGGCGGAGGAGCCGGTGACGACGACCACGGACAGGGCGAGGATCCGGCCGACGGCGGCGAAGTCGACGCCGGCGGGGCCGGTGGCTCCGGTGATCACGAGGTCGGTGGCGCGGCCGAGGAGGAGGGGGCCGAGGACGGAGAGGGAGACGGCGGCGGCGCCCGCGGCGAGGACCGCGAGCAGCCGGGCCCGGTCGGGGGCGAGGGTGCGCAGCAGGCGGAGGCCGGAGGAGCGGAAGGAGAGGGAGCGTTCGAGGGAGGGGGTGGCGAGGCCGGGGCCGCGCTGCGGCGGGGGGCCGGTGCGGGCGGGGGCCTTCGCGGGGCTCGGGGCGCGGGTCGCGGTCGCCGTGCTCATGCGGCTTCCTCCTCGGTGAGCTGGGAGAGGACGATCTCCCGGTAGGTGGGGTTGTCCCGCATGAGGGACGTGTGGGTGCCGGTGCCGACGGTGCGGCCGCGGTCGAGGACGACGATCCGGTCGGCGTGCCGGATGGTGGAGACGCGCTGGGCGACGATGACGACGGTCGCGTCGGCGGTCTCCGCGCGCAGGGCGGTGCGGAGCCGGGCGTCGGTGCGGGGGTCGAGGGCGGAGAAGGAGTCGTCGAAGAGGTAGAGGCGGGGGCGGGCGACGAGCACGCGGGCGATGGCGAGGCGCTGGCGCTGGCCGCCGGAGAAGTTGGTGCCGCCCTGGGAGACGGGCGCGTCGAGGCCGTCGTCGAGCTCGCGTACGAAGTCGGCGGCCTGGGCGACCTCCAGGGCGTGCCAGAGCTCCTCGTCGGTGGCGTCGGGCCTGCCGTACCGGAGGTTGGTGGCGACCGTCCCGGAGAAGAGGTACGGCTTCTGGGGGACGAGTCCGACGGTCCTCGCCGTCAGGGCGGGGTCGAGCGCGCGGACGTCGACGCCGTCGACGAGGACCTCGCCGTCGGTGGCGTCGAAGAGCCGGGGGACGAGGCCGAGGAGGGTCGACTTGCCGCTGCCGGTGGAGCCGATGACGGCGGTGGTCTCGCCGGGGCGGGCGACGAGTCCGACGTCGTGGAGGACGGACTCCTCGGCGCCCGGGTAGCGGAAGCCGACGCCGGCGAGGTCGAGGCGGCCGGGGCCGGGGAGGGTCCGGACGGGCTGGGCGGGCGGGGTGACGGAGGAGCGGGTGTCGAGGACTTCGCGGACGCGTTCGGCGCCGGCTTCGGCGCGCGGCATGTGCATGAGGAGGAAGAGGACCATCATCACGGACATGGAGGTCTGGAGGAGGTAGCCGAGGAAGGCGACGAGGCCGCCGGGCTGCAGGGCTCCGGCGTCGATGCGGTGGGCGCCGACGTACACGAGGGCGACGGTCGTCAGCTGCCAGACGATCAGGACCGTGGGGAACATGAGGGCCTGGAGCCTGCCGGCCTTGAGGCCGACGGTGAGGAGTTCGTCGTTGGCTCCGGCGAACCGTGCCCGCTCGTGCCGGTCGCGGACGAAGGCGCGGACGACCCGGACGCCGGTGATCTGCTCGCGCAGCACGCGGTTGGCGCGGTCGACGCGCTCCTGCATGCCGCGGAAGAGGGGCCGCATGCGCAGGACGACGGTGCCGACCGCGCCGGTCATCACGGGCACGAAGAGGAGCAGGACCAGCGCGAGCGGCACGTCCTGGCGCAGGGCCATGACGAGCCCGCCGGCGCAGAGCAGCGGGGCGGCGGCCAGCATGGTGAGGACGAGGACGGTGAACGTCTGGATCTGCTGGACGTCGTTGGTGGTCCGGGTGATGAGGGACGCGGCGCCGAAGCGTCCGCGTTCCCGGGCGGAGAAGTCCTGGACCCGGCGGAACACCTCGGAGCGCAGGTCGCGGGCGACGCCCATGGCGGCCTTGGCGCCGGTGTAGGTGGCGGCGGCGGCCGCGGCGGCCTGGAGGAGGGTGACGGCGATCATGGCGGCGCCGCCGCTGAGGACGCGGCCGGTGTCCCCGCGCAGGACGCCCTCGTCGATGACGCCGGCGTTGAGGGTGGGCAGGGCGAGGGAGGCGAGGGTCTGGACGAGCTGGAGGGCGACGAGGAGGACGAGGAGGGGGCGGTAGGGCCGGAGGCGGGGTGCGAGCAGTCGGAACAGCATGCGGATGATCGTGATACCTCAAGCTTGCTTGAGGTCAAGAGGCGCATCCTCGAAGCTCCGTCAGGCTCAAGTGCCGTCCGGGCGCCGTACGGTGAGGGCATGACGACACCTCTCCCGCACACCGAGATCGACGGAACGCCCGCGACCGATCCGGGGCTCCTCGCCGCCCTCCTGACCGGGTACGGCCACTTCACGGCGATGCAGGTACGGGACGGGCGCACGAAGGGCCTCGCCCTGCACCTCGACCGCCTCGACCGCTCGACCCGCGAGCTCTTCGGCACGGAGCTGGACGGCAAGCGGGTCCGCGAGCTCGTCGCCGGGGCCCTCGCGAACGCCGGGCGGCGGGACGCCTCGGTCCGGGTGTACGTCTACCCGGGCGTCCGCACCGTCGTGACCGTCGCCGACCCGGCCCCGGACGGCCCGGGCGCCCCGCAGCGCCTGACCACCGTCGACTACTGGCGGCCCGCGCCGCACATCAAGCACCTGGGCGGCTTCGGCCAGCGCTACCACGGCGAGGCGGCCCGGCGGGCGGGCTACGACGAGGCCCTGCTGACCTCCCCGTACGGTGAGATCGCCGAGGGCGCCGTCACCAACATCGCCTTCTGGGACGGCACTTCGGTGACCTGGCCGTCGGCACCCTGCCTCGCGGGCATCACCATGGCCCTCCTGGAACCGCGCCTGAACTCGACCCGCCGCCCGGTCACCCTGGCCGACCTCCCCGGCTTCCGCGCCGCCTTCGTGACCAACTCCCGGACGATCGCCCCCGTGACGGCGATCGACGAGGTGACGTTCCCGGTGGACGAGGACCTGATGGGGCGGGTGTTCGCGGCGTACGGGGCGGTGGAGGGGGACGAGATCCGGCCGTAGTGGACCCCGGGCTCAGCGCTGCCCGTCGGGGAGTTCCTCCAGGTAATGGGCGAGCGACGGGAGCGCGACCCAGAGCTGGTCGAAGTGGGCGGCGAAGTAGCCCATGAACCTGGGGTGCTCGACGCTGAAGCCGTTGAGCCGCTGCCGGGACCCGCCGGAGAAGGCCAGGAAGGCCACGCTGTCGTCGATCAATGCCATGTTGAGGCCGTCGGCGGCAGCGGTCCACCGCAGCACGGCGGCCTCGTAGTTGAGGATGCCCTCGGCCTCCTCGTGATGTCGCCGGACCCAGGCCAGCACGTCCTTGTCCGGGACCCCTTCCCGCTCGGGCAGCCCGATGATCCGGCGCACGGCGCGCTCGTCCTCGCTGTCGGCGGCGGCCCAGTCCAGGACCGACCTGAAGTACTCGCGGGAGGCGTTCGTGCTCGTCTGGTCCGGCGGGTAGCGGCGGGTGTACGTGACCCGGATCTCCGAACGGGCGCTCCTCACCCGCTCGGCCGCGGCCTCGTAGAACTCGCGGTTGTCCTTGTACCAGTGGATCCCGGGCAGCGCCTCCCCGCCCGCGAGCACGGACGGGTCGAACGGGAGGGGCGGCGGGGCGGCCGGCCCGGCATCGCCCGCCCGGCCGGCCTCCTCGATCTCGCGCCGGGCGCCGAGCCAGCGGTCCCGCCAGTCGGCCGGGTTCCCACCGAGGGCCTCGACGAGCGCGCACATGTGCTCCCACGAGGGGAAGCGCCGGCCGCTCAGGATCAGCGACACGTTGCTGCGGGCACACCCCATCGACCGCCCGAGCGCGTCCAGCGTCGGCTTGGTGAGGTTCTGTCGGCGCAGTTCACGCAGCTCGGCGGCGAAGCGGGCCTGCGGGCCGTGCGGGGGCGGCGAGGAGGACGTGTTGGTCATGAGCGGTGCCCTTCGCGTCGCAGGACGTTCCCGAGTCGTCTCCGATGGTCCGTCATTTTCCTTCAGCTTCACAGAAGTTGACAGACCTCGGAGGGCGTCACCCCGCGTCCGTACAGGTCTACGCGTGTCTTCCAGCCATTGTCCGGCCTTCCGGGCGGTTCCACACTCGGCACATCGAGCCGGCCCGCGACGGGCGGCCGGGCGGAGAGGAGGACGTCGCATGTGACCTGACCGACCGCACCCGCAGAAGAAACGGCCGAGGCCGCCCCTTCGCATCCGGCAGGAGCAGGGGCGGCCTTCCGACCAAGCACAAGGGAGAATCCCGTGTTCGTCGATCTCAGAGTAGACCTTCCGGTCAAGAGCGCCGCGTTCCTCGCCTCGCTCGTCCTCGGCATCATCCTGGTGCTCTCTCCCGCGACGAGCGCGGGAACCCCGGAGGAGGCGTGGCTGCTCCTCGGCACCCTCGCCGCCCTCGGGTCCGGCACCCGGGGCGGCGCCGGAAGGGCGGGGCGATGACGGCCGGTGACGAGCGGATGCTCGACTGCCCCAGGTGCGCCGTGGCGACGCCGCACCGGACGTACACCTCGCCCGCCGTGGGCTGCGCCGGGGAGCGTCTCGTCCTGGTCCTGCACGAATGCCGGCGATGTCGGCACGCGGCGGTGGGGTCCACCGGCCGGCCGACCGGCTGCATGCCGCCGGACTCCGGCTGCGGGGCGGACCGCGGCTGACGCGCCGGCGAGGGGCCGGGGCACCGTCGGGTGCCCCGGCCCCTCGCGTGATCACCCGTTCGGCACGGGCCGCCAGGTGACGACCCGCACACCCTTCTGACCTGCGGAAACGTCCGGAATCCAGGCGACACTCCGTATCGGACGGAGCAATCCTGATGCCTCATCAGGAGGCGGGGGGCGCGGCGTGGCTCTTATCTCGGTCTCAGAAGGTCCGGCTCCGGGATGTCCCTCCCGGGAGGACCAGCCTGCATGACCGCTCGCGCGCCCCGGAGGACCCCCATGCGCACCACTGCCCGCCTGTTCACCGGTACCGCGCTGACGGTCGCCGCGATCGGGGCGTTCGCCGCCCCCGCGGCGTACGCCGGCAACGAAGACTGGAACTCGAACAGCGAGAGCTCGTACGCGAACAGCGGCAGTCACGAGTCGCTGGAGATCTTCCCGTCGTCCGCGTCCCCGGGCGAGACCGTCACCGTGAACACGCTCGCCTGCGGCAAGCACGGGCACGGCGTCGGGGACGCGAACTCGCTCGGCGCGGGCGAGTTCCAGCTGAACCCGAGCACGCACAAGGAGGTCGTGGTCGGACGGTTCGAGGTGCCGGAGCACGTCAAGGCCGGCTCCTACGGGATCAGCGTGGCCTGCGACAACGGCAAGACCGCCCGCGGTGAGCTGATGGTCAAGCACCGCGGGCCGAGCGGCCACGTCCAGACCGGTGTCGGGGGCAGCGTCGGCCCCGACACCGCCCAGATCACGGCGGGCGCGGCGGTGCTGGCCGCGGCTGCCGTCGGCGGTGTCTGGCTCCTGCGGCGCCGGGCGAGCGGCGCGCGGAGCCACTGAGAACACCGCCTGTCCTGCCCCCGCCGCGTGCCCGTACACGGCCCGGCGGGGGCAGGGCCACATCCCAGGGCCACACGCACGAAGCGATCGAGGGAACCCAGGTGAGCAACAGGACCAAGGGCTGGGGCATAGCCGCGGCCGCCTGCGTCGGACTCTGGCTCGTCCACAACGGCTCGGCGGACGTCACCCCGCCCGTGCCGTCGGCCGCGCAGGCCTTCGCCGCCGGGCCGAGCGTGCACACCGACGCCGCCGCCGACCCGCTGCCGCCCTCGGCGCCGGTCCGGCTGCGGATCCCCGAGACCGACGTGGACGCCCCCGTGATGCGGCTCGGCCTCGCGGAGAACGGCGCGCTCGACGTGCCGCCGGCCTCGGACCGGAACATGGCCGGCTGGTACGGGGACGGCACGACGCCCGGCGCCAAGGGCACCGCGATCGTGGCCGGCCACGTCGACAACGCCGACGGGCCCGCCGTCTTCTACACGCTCGGCGCGCTCAAGAAGGGCCACCGGATCGAGGTGGACCGGGAGGACGGGCGGACCGCCGTCTTCACGGTCGACGCGATCGAGGTGTACGACAACAAGAACTTCCCGGACCGGAAGGTGTACGACGAGGCCGACCGGGCCGAGATCCGGGTGATCACCTGCGGCGGCGGCTTCTCGAAGAAGAACGGCTACCAGGGGAACGTGGTCGCCTTCGGCCACCTGATCGGCGTGAGGCCCGTGGCGAAGTCCGCGGCGGGTTAGGGCCCTACGACCACTGGTCGAAGGCCAGCTTCGCGACCAGCGAGAGCACCACGACGAGCAGCACCCCGCGGACGAACTCGGCGCCCTTGCTCAGCGCCATCCGGGCCCCGATCGTCCCGCCGACGAGGTTGAACACGGCCATGACGGCCGCGAGCTGCCAGTACACACTGCCCTGGTACGCGAACATCGCGAGCGCGCCCGCGTTGGTGCAGACGTTCACGATCTTCGCGGTGGCGGAGGCGGTCACCAGGTCCAGGTGGAGCACCGCGGTCAGCGCGAGGACCAGGAAGGTGCCGGTGCCCGGCCCGAACAGGCCGTCGTAGAAGCCGATCCCGCCGCCGACGACCACGATCGCGGTCACGATCCGCGCCCGGGTCAGCGGCGCCCGGTCCTCCCCCTCGGGCCGCACGCCGAAGGAGGGCCGCAGCATCACGAAGGCCGCGACGGCGAGCAGCACCACCATGATCACCGGGCGCAGGACCTCGCTGCTGATCCCGGCCGCGAAGAAGGCGCCGGCCATGGAGCCGAGGAGCGCGGCGAGCCCGACCCGTACCGCCGTCCACACCGGCACGGGCGCCTTGCGGAGGTAGGTGACGGCGGCTCCGGTGGTGCCCACGATCGAGACGGCCTTGTTGGTGCCGAGGATGTGCGCGGCGGGGACGTGCGGGAGACCGAGCAGCAGGGCGGGCAGCTGGAGCAGCCCGCCACCGCCCACCACGGCGTCGATCCAGCCGGCCACGAGCGCGGCGAGACAGAGCAGGACAAGGGTGGTCAGCGAGATGTCGGGCATGGCCGTGAGCCTAGGGACGGGATCGTTGCCCCGTCCATCAATCTCCTGATCGTTGAGCTGCTTCTGAGCTTGCGGCGCCCGGGTCGCGGTCGGGGGCGGGCGGGGCCGCCGGGGTGACGACGGCGGTGAGGAGGGTCGCGGCGAGCGCCCCCGTGCCGAGCAGGGCGGCGGCGAGCCGCCGCCGGGCGAGCGCCACGGAGGGGCGGGGCGCGCCGTGTCTGGGCGTGGAGGGGCCGGGCGCGCCGTGTCTAGGCATGGTCGAAGTCCTCGCTGTGGATACGGGAGGCCGGCACCCCGGCCCTGAGCAGGGAGGCGGTCGCGGCGCGGGCCATCGCGGGCGGCCCGCACAGGTACACGTCATGACCGGCGAGCCCCGGCACGAGGTGGCGCAGGGCGCGCGGCGCGAGGGGGTCGAAGGCGCTGTCCGAGGGGCCGAGCAGGAAGTGCAGGGCGGCCCGCCGCTCGCGGGCGATGGACTCCAGCTCGGCGCGCAGGACGAGACCGGTCGCGTCCGAGGCCCGGTAGAGGAGGGTCACGTCGCCGGGCCCGCCGGGCAGGGTCTCGAAGAGGGCGCGCAGCGGGGTGATGCCGACCCCGCCGGCGAGCAGCAGGACCTTGCGGCGGGTGCGGCGGTGCGCGGTGAGCGCGCCGAAGGGGCCGGAGGCGAGGACGCGGGTGCCGGGGCGGAGGCGGCGGATGCGGCGGGTGTGGTCGCCGAGGGCCTTCACGGTGATCCGCAGGGTGTCGTCGCGGACGGGCGCGGAGAGGGAGAACGGGAGGGCGGTCGACCAGAGCCCGGGGTGGAGGAAGCGCCAGCGGAAGAACTGGCCGGGCTCGGCGCCGAGGAGCGCCACTCCCCTGCCCCGGACGAGGACGGAGACGACCCCGGGGCCCTCCTCGCGGACCTCGGCGACCCGCAGCTCGTGGCGGAGCGCGGCACGGACGGGGACGACGATCCGGTACCAGACGAGGAGGACGGCGACGGTGCCGTGCGCCATCGCCCAGAGCCAGCGGGTGAGGAGACCGCCGGCGAGGTCGGGGCCGGCGAGCTGGTGGACGAAGCCGAGCGCGGCGGCCAGGAGGGCACCGAGGTGGACCGCCCGCCAGGTCTCGTGCCGGACCCGGCGGCGGACGGCCCGGGCCGAGGTGACGCCGACGGCGACGAACAGGACGGTGCCGGCGGTGGCGGCGGCGATCGCCCCGTACGCGAGGAGGTCCCCGGTGGCGGTGACGAGGTCGGTACGGGTGTACGCGGCGTAACCGCAGAGGGCGAGGACGGCGTGGGCGCCGATCAGGCCGAGGACGTACCGCCCGCCGAGGGCGTGCCAGCGGGCCAGCCGGTCCGCGCCGACGCCGTGCTCGACGGCCGGGACGCGGGCCATGAGCAGCAGCAGGACGAGAACGCCGTACCCGGCGAGGAGGCCGGTGAGATGGGCGCCGGTCGCGCAGAACGCGTCGAGCCGGGCGGACGGGCGGGCCTGGACGCCCCACAGGAAGGTGACCGCGCCGGCACCCGCGACGATCGCGTCCCGCAGCCGGTCGGGGGCGAGCCGCGGGGCGGCGGGGAGCGGGTGATGGCGGGCCTCGGTGGTCACGACCGGCACCCTAGGGCGCCCCGTATGCGGGAACGCCCCGCTCCGGCCCGTACCCGGGATCCTTAAGCCGGGCTTGAGCCGAGACTGACCGCGCGTTAATCCCGGCGGGGTGAAGGGGGGTTCAGACCCTGGGACTCACGCGGGTCCCGCACCGGGCTCACACGGGTCCGCCCCGCGTCTCGCGCGGGTCCCGGCCGGGCCTCAAGGGACCGGCCCCGGGGCTCACGCGGCACCCGACCCCGGCCTCACAGCGCCCCGCGCCCGGTCTCGTGCGGCCACACACCGGGCCTCACACGGCTCCCGACCGGCCTCACAGCGCGCCCCGCCCCCGGCGGAGATCAGCGTTCCGTGCGGGAAACAGTCGGGATCCCGACGGGTAACACCGGCCCCGCACCCTTCCGGTATGAGTACACGGATCGTGGTGGTCGGGGGCGGAACGGCGGGCGCCCGGCTCGCCCAGCGCCTGCCCGTCACCCTCCTCGGCGAGGAGCCGCACGCCCCGTACAACAGGGTGCTGCTCGCCGACGTCCTCGCCGGACGGTACGCCCCCGAGGTGATCGCCCTGCCCGGGACCCGCGAGCCGGTACGGCTCGGGGCGCGGGCGGTGCGCATCGACCGGGCGGCACGGACGGTCACGTGCGCGGACGGCACGCTCGTCGCGTACGACCGGCTCGTCCTCGCCACCGGCTCCAACCCGGTCCTCCCACCGCTGCGCGGACTGCGCGGCGCGGCGCTCCCGGCCGGGGTCCACCCCTTCCGCACCCTCGACGACTGCCTGTCGCTCGACGCGCTCGTACGGCCCGGGGTACGGGCCGTCGTCATCGGCGGCGGACTCCTCGGCGTCTCCGCCGCGCGGGCCCTCGCCGAACGCGGCGCGGACGTCGTCCTCACCCAGCAGGGCGAACGCCTGATGGAACGCCAGCTCGACGAGCACGCCTCGGCGCTGCTCCGGGAGCACGTCGAGGCCCTCGGGGTCGAGGTGCACACCGAGTGCCGGGTCAGCGGCCTGCGGCAGCGGGACGGCGCCGTCACGGCGGTCGAACTCGCCGACGGCTTCGTCCTCGACGCCCAGGTCGTCGTCCTCGCGTGCGGGGTCCGCCCCCGGGTCGCCCTGGCCCGCGAGGCGGGCCTGGACGTCGCGACGGGCATCGTCGTCGACGACTCCCTCCGCACCTCGGACCCGTACATCCACGCGATCGGCGACTGCGCGGAGCATGCGGGGCGGGTGTACGGCCTGGCGGGCCCGGCACTGGAACAGGCGGACGTCCTGGCGGACGCGCTTCTCGCCGAGGCGGCCGCCGACGTCCGCTACACCGGCACCCGCGCCCTCACCCGCCTCACCCTCCGCGGCTCCAGGCCCCTGGACCTCGCCGCGTTCGGTGAGGTCACCGCCCGCCCCGGTGACGACGTCGTGCAGCTCGCCGACGCGACCCGGAGCGCGTACCGGAAGGTCGTCGTCCGCGGGGACCGGCTCGTCGGGGGCGTTCTCCTCGGCGACCTGGCCGCGGTCGGCGCGCTCGCAAGGGCCTGGGAGGGCGACGAGGCCCTGCCCGACGAGGCCCCCCTGCTCCACCTGCTCACCCACGACGGAGGCTCCTCATGACCACTCCCACCATCGTCCTGGTCGGCCACGGAATGGTCGGCCAGCGGTTCCTGGAGGCGCTCGCCGACCGTGGCGTCACCGAGCGGGCCAGGATCGTGGTCCTCTGCGAGGAGCCGCGCCCGGCCTACGACCGCGTGCAGCTGACCTCGTACTTCTCGGGGAAGACCCCGGACGACCTGTCGATGGTCGAGGCCGGGTTCATGGAGAAGCACGGCATCGAGCTGTACGTCGGCGACCCGGCCGAGACGATCGACCGGGAGGCACGGACCGTCACCGCCCGCTCCGGGCGGGTCTTCGCGTACGACACGCTCGTCCTCGCCACCGGCTCGTACCCCTTCGTGCCTCCCGTCCCCGGCAGGGACGCCGAGGGCTGTTTCGTCTACCGGACGATCGAGGACCTCCTCGCGATCGAGGAGTACGCGAAGACGGCGAAGACCGGTGCGGTCGTCGGCGGCGGTCTGCTCGGTCTGGAGGCGGCGGGCGCCCTGAAGGGCCTGGGACTCGACACGCACGTCGTGGAGTTCGCGCCGCGTCTGATGCCGGTGCAGGTCGACGAGGGCGGCGGCGCGGCCCTGCTCCGCACGATCGAGAAGATGGGTCTGACCGTCCACACGGGCACGGGCACGCAGGAGGTCGTGACGGCGGACGGCGCCGTGACGGCCATGAAGCTGTCGGACGGTTCCGAACTGGCCACGGACATGGTCGTCTTCTCGGCGGGCGTACGGCCCCGGGACCAGCTGGCCCGCGACTGCGGCCTGGACGTCGGCGAGCGCGGCGGCATCGCCGTGGACGAACTGTGCCGGACCTCCGACCCCGCGGTCTTCGCGATCGGCGAGTGCGCGCTGGCCTCGGACGGCCGGGTGTACGGCCTGGTCGCGCCGGGCTACGAGATGGCGCAGACGGCGGCGGCCGCGATCGCCGACGAGGAGGCCGGGGACGGCTTCACGGGCGCCGACATGTCGACCAAGCTGAAGCTGCTCGGTGTGGACGTGGCCTCGTTCGGCGACGCGCACGGGACGGCCGGGGACTGTCTCGACGTCGTGTACTCCGACTCGCGTTCGGGCGTCTACAAGAAGCTGGTGGTCTCCGCCGACGGCGTGCTGCTCGGCGGTGTCCTGGTCGGCGACGCCGAGCAGTACGGACTGCTCCGCCCGCTCACCGGCACCGTGCCACCGGTCTCGCCCGAGCAGCTGGTGCTCCCGGCGGGCGCGGGTGCCCCGGTCGCGCTCGGCCCGTCCGCGCTGCCGGACGACGCCGTCATCTGCTCCTGCCACAACGTGACCAAGCACGAGATCGGCCAGTGCACGAGCCTGCCCGAGGTGAAGAAGTGCACCAAGGCCGGTACGGGCTGCGGCAGTTGCGTGAAGGTGATCGAGAAGCTGCTGCCGGCCGCCACGGACAAGGGGCTCTGCGGCTGCTTCTCGTACACCCGGAGCGAGCTGTACGAGATCGCCCGCACCCTCCGCCTCACCTCCTTCGCCGCGCTGCTCGACTCGCACGGCCGGGAGGAGGCGCGGGGCGGCGAGGGCTGCGAGGTCTGCAAGCCGACCGTCGGCTCCATCCTGGCCTCCCTCGCCCCGGCACTCGGCATTGGCGGCTACATCCTCGACGGCGAGCAGGCCTCCCTCCAGGACACCAACGACCACTTCCTCGCCAACATGCAGCGCAACGGCTCCTATTCGGTGGTGCCGCGCATCCCCGGCGGCGAGATCACCCCGGACAAGCTGATCGTGATCGGCGAGGTGGCCCGCGACTTCGGGCTCTACACGAAGATCACCGGAGGTCAGCGGATCGACCTCTTCGGCGCCCGGGTGGACCAACTCCCCTCGATCTGGACCAGGTTGGTCGACGCGGGTTTCGAGTCGGGGCACGCGTACGGCAAGGCGCTGCGCACGGTGAAGTCCTGCGTCGGGCAGACCTGGTGCCGCTACGGCGTCCAGGACTCCGTGAAGACGGCGATCCGGCTGGAGCTGCGCTACCGCGGCCTGCGCGCCCCGCACAAGCTGAAGTCGGCGGTCTCGGGCTGCGCCCGCGAGTGCGCGGAGGCGCAGTCGAAGGACTTCGGGATCATCGCGACGGCCAACGGCTGGAACCTGTACGTCGGCGGGAACGGCGGTGCGACCCCGCGCCACGCGGACCTGCTCGCCCAGGACCTCTCGGACGCCGAACTGATCCGCCTCATCGACCGGTTCCTGATGTTCTACATCCGGACGGCGGACCGTCTTGAGCGGACGTCGACCTGGCTGGAGCGCCTGGAGGGTGGGCTCGACCACCTCAGGGACGTGGTGGTGCACGACTCGCTCGGGCTCTGCGAGGAGCTGGAGGCGCTGATGGCCGCGCACGTCGCCGACTACCGCGACGAGTGGGCCGAGACGCTGGACGACCCGGAGCGGCTGCGGCGCTTCGTCTCCTTCGTGAACGCGCCGGGGGCGCCGGACCCGTCGGTCCGGTTCGTGCCGGAGCGCGACCAGATCAAGCCGGACCTCACGATTCTCACGATCGGAACGCTGGAAGGGGCCACCTCCCGATGACGACCACACTCGAACTCTCCCTCTCCCCCGACTCCTGGATGGCCGTCTGCGAGGAGGCCCGGCTGACCCCGGGCCGGGGCGTGGCGGCGCTCCTTCCGGACGGCCGGCAGGCGGCGCTCTTCCGGGACCGGTCGGGGCGGACGTACGCGATCGACAACCGCGATCCGTTCACGGGTGCGCAGGTGCTGTCCCGGGGGCTCGTCGGCTCGGCGGGCGGGCGGGCGTTCGTGGCCTCGCCGCTCCTGAAGCAGCGCTTCGACCTGGAGACGGGCCGGTGCCTGGACGACGACGAGGTGACGGTGGCGGTGTATCCGGTCCGCCTGAAGTAACTTGACCGGTCGTTCCAGACAGTCGTACGGTCATCTCGTGGCCAGGACCAAGGAATTCGACCCCGAGGCCGCGCTCCAGGCAGCGCTCGAACTGTTCTGGGCGCGCGGCTACGAGGCGACGACGATGTCGGACCTCGTGGAGCGCCTCGGCATCGGCCGCGCCAGCATCTACGCGACCTTCGGCAACAAGCACGAGCTGTACCTGAAGGCGATGGACCGCTACCTGGAGACCCGCGACCCGCAGATCGTCGAGGAGCTGTCCGCGCCGGGCCCGGCCCTGCCCGCCGTGCGGGCCCTGGTCCGCCGCTTCGCCGCCGAGGCGGCGGTGGATGGGGAGCGCCTGAACGGCTGTTTCGTCACCAACTCGGCGGCGGAGCTGGGACCGCACGACGCGATGGTCGCCCGGCGGGTGGAGCTCAGCTGGGAGCAGATCGAGACGCTCCTGCACGGGGCGCTCGCCCGGGCGCGGGCCGGGGGCGAGCTCCCGGCCGACCGGGACCCGCGGGCCCTGGCCCGGATGCTGCTCGTCCTGCTCCAGGGGATCCGGGTGGTCGGCAAGGTGTCGGGCGAGCCGGGCCTGGTCAGGGACGCGGCGGAGCAGGCCCTGGCATTGCTGGACTGAGGAGACCGAGGAACGGGCGCCCACGGGGGGCGCCCTTTCTTCGGACCTCATATTGGAACGTACGGTCAAGTTCACTCTTCACTCTCCTGTACCGGAAAGGCCCACCATGTCCGCACGCTTCACCGACCGCGCCGTCCTCGTCACCGGCGCCGGTTCCGGTCTCGGCCGGGCCATCGCGCTCGCCTTCGCCGCCGAGGGCGCGAAGGTCGTCGTCGCCGGCCGTACGACGGAGTCCCTCGACGGGACGGTCGCCCTGATCGAGGCCGCCGGGGGCACCGCCGCCGCGGTCGCCGCCGACGTGTCCAGCGCCGAGTCCACCAGGGAGCTGGTCCGGCGCACGGTCGAGCTGTACGGCGGCCTGGACGTCGCCGTGAACAACGCGGGGGTCTTCCGGGGCGGCGGCCACAGCGCCGCCGACTTCCCCCTGGAGGACTGGCAGGCGCTGCTCGACATCAACGTCACGGGGGTGCTGCACGCCCTCCAGGCCGAGGTCGCCCACATGCGGGCGAACGGTGGCGGGGCCATCGTGAACATCGCGTCCAACCTGGGCCCGCACGTCCGGATCCCCGGGGTCTTCGGCTACCAGGTCTCCAAGGCGGCCGTCTCGGCGCTCACCAGGGCCGCGGCCCTGGACCACATCGGCGACGGGGTCCGGATCAACGCGGTCAGCCCCGGAGCAGCGGAGTCCACGATGTCGCTGCGGCCCGGCGAGACGGAGGCCGAGCGGGAGGTCCGGATGAAGGCGGAGTCGCCGCTCGGCCGCATCTCGTCCGCGGCCGAGGTGGCGGCGGCGGTGCTGTACCTCGCGTCGGACGACGCGGGCTCCGCCGTCGGCGCGGACCTGGTGATCGACGGCGGCGTCTCGGCCTGACCCGGCCTTGGAGGCTCAGCCCTGGACGGCCGCCGGGTCCATCCAGAAGACCTCCCAGTGGTGGCCGTCCAGGTCGGCGAAGGAACGGCCGTACATGAAGTCCATCTCCAGCGGGTCCTTCGCCGGGCTGCCGCCGGCGGCGAGGGCGCGGTCGGCCAGCTGGTCGACCTTCTCGCGGCTCTCGGCGCTCAGGGTGACGAGGACCTCGGTGCTCTTGGTCGCGTCGGAGACCTCCTTGCCGGGGGCCATGAAGGACTTGAACTTGGGCTCTTCGAGGAGCATCGCGAAGATCGTGTCGCTGATGACCACACAGGCGGTGGTCTCGTCGCTGAACTGCGGGTTCGAGGAGAAGCCGAGCTTCTCGAAGAAGGCCTTGCTGGCGTCGACGTCCTTGACGGGCAGGTTCACGAAGATCATCTGCGGGGCCATGGCGCTCTCTCTTCCGTCGTGCGGCGCTGTCGAGGGGTGGACGTGCCGGCCCCTCGGAACTCATCGCTGTCCCGAAGAGTCTTTTCGCTCAGGCGACCGAGCGCAGTTCGAGAGCCGCCAGCGGGACGAACCCGCCTCCCGTGCCCTCGGTGGCCGCCCCGGGTCCGGCGAGCCGGCGCAGCATGGCGAGGGCGATCCGCTCGCCCTGTGCCTTGGCCCGCTCGGCCCGGGGCCCGGCGTGGAGCCCGTCGACGCTCGCGTGCCAGAGCTGCACCCAGCGGCCGAAGTGGGCGGCGGTGAGCGGCCGGGCGCCGTGCAGGGCGGCGTGCGGGGCGAAGGGGTCGCGCCCGTAGTCGGCCGTACGGAGGAGGGCGCGCTCCCAGAAGTCCGCGATGTGCGGCAGGTGGACCTCCAGGTCGGTCCCGGCGATCTCGGTGAAGAAGGGCCCGATCAGCGGGTCGGCGAAGGCGGCGCCGTAGAAGCGGCGCAGCAGCACGTCGAGGTCGTGGCGGTCGCCGATGTCCGGGGTGGCACGCATGCCCCCAGTCTGCCGACCGCCGCCCGCTCCCCCAAGTGCCGAAGGTCCCCGCCCTCAGACGAACCGGCCGTCGCCGGAGACCCGGACCGAGTCGTGCTCGGAGCCGTTGCAGACCTGCTGCTCGTTCCCGGTGCGCGCGTGGCCGAGCTCGGGTCCCCGGCACGGGTGCCGGTACTCCCACAGGGTCGTGCCGTCCACGCCGACGGCCCGTACGGAACCGCTCTGCTGTGCGTGCACGACATGGCGGGAACCTGGCGCCCGGCACCGACAGCGACGCCTCCCCTACGACGCGACCGGCCCCCTACGCGCGTAGCTCGTCGTGTAGCACCGCAGGTCCACCGGCTGCCCGGCGCCGCCCAGCAGGGCGGCGCCCAGGGGCGTCAGCGTGTGCAGGACCGCGTTGCCGTGGCGGAGGGTCGCGATGAGTCCGGCCTCGCGGAGCACGCCCGCGTGCTGGCTGGCCGAGGCGAGCGACACCCCGGCCCTGCGGGCCAGCTCGCTGGTCGTGCCGCCGTCCCCGATGGCGTGCAGGACGGCCGAGCGGGTCTGGCCGACGAGCTTCGCCAGCGAGGAGCCGCCCGGCGCGCGGACGGTCGGCGCCTCGCCGTGCGTGACGGGGTAGACGAGGACCGGCGGCAGCGCGGGGTCGCGCAGCACGACCGGGGTGCCCCGGCAGAAGAACGAGGGCTGGAGCAGCAGCCCCCGCCCGTCGAGGTGGACGTCCCGGTCGACCGGGTAGTCCGCCTCCAGGACAGGCGCGCGCCAGCGCAGCATGGGCGGCAGCGAGGCGAGCAGTTCCTCGGCGCCGCCGTCCAGGAGGGCCCGGCCGCGGCGGGCCCGGTCGGCCTCGACGCGGGCCCTGATGTGCGGCCAGTACGGTTCGACGGCGGCGCGGTGGTAGCTGCGCAGGGCCCCGACGAGCCGGTCGAAGGGCTCGGCGCCGCCGTCGGCGAGGGCGCGCAGCGAGTGGGGCACGGTCCGGCCGCCGGAACGGTCGGCGGCGAGCAGCGAGAGTTCGCCGAGCAGCCGGTCCGGATCGGTGGCGCGGATCGCCTGGAGGCCTTCGTCGAGGCCGTGGACGCCTTCGGCGGGCGTCAGGAAGTCGGGGAAATAACCGCGGCTGGGAACGAGCGCGGCGAGGAGCCGGGTCTCACCGCCGAGCCGGACCCTCGCGTCCGAGCGCCATTCCCCGTAGACGACGGAGCCGCGCCGGTCTCTTAAACGGTGAAAGCTCAGAATCGTTTCCCACAGAACATCCGGCCGGGCGGCCGTCCGCACCCCCGCCAAATCGTTCCCGGTGAAATGAATCCGCAGCATGAACGTCCCCACCTGTGCACTCGCAACCACCCCCGACGACGAGTATGCACAGCATCACTGCACGTTACCAGGGTGTTTCAGCCACAGTTGAAAGGCATCGCGGCAATCAGGGGGGAACCGAAAAGCTGTACGGGTCGGGCAGGAAACCTTCAGGACCGAGGTGACGTGGCGAAGACCGTGGGGGGCTTTGCCCGTCCGGCGGCGGTCGGCGAGGTTGTGGCTCACCTGTCCGGCATCGGTAAAGGGCGCGGCCTCCGGGTGGGGATCCGGGGGTCGCGCCCGCCCCGTTCTTTGCGCTGAAGAATCCAGGTCGTTCAATCCGGGATGTTCAATGCCCAATAATTCAATCCGCCGCAATTGAACATTGACTCACACCAGCTCGACAAGCAACCAAACAAACGGGACGGACACCTCCGCACAAAAGGTGTCCGTCCCGTCTGTTTTTCTGTGAATCCGGAGCCGCCGCCCGTCGGTGAGGGTCAGAGCGTGACCGACGGCGGCCCCGGTGGACTCAGCGGCTGTCGCTGCCCTTCGCACCCGAGGCGGCGCGGCCGGCCTCCAGGCGCGCCACCGGGATCCGGAAGGGCGAGCAGGAGACGTAGTCGAGGCCGACCTCGTGGAAGAAGTGCACCGACTCCGGGTCGCCGCCGTGCTCGCCGCAGACACCGAGCTTGATGTCGGGGCGGGTGGCGCGGCCGGCCTGGACGGCGCTGCGGACCAGGGCGCCCACGCCGTCCTTGTCGATGGTCTCGAAGGGGCTGACGCCGAAGATGCCCTTCTCCAGGTACGCGGTGAAGAACGAGGCCTCCACGTCGTCGCGGGAGAAGCCCCAGACCGTCTGCGTCAGGTCGTTGGTGCCGAAGGAGAAGAACTCCGCGGCCTCGGCGATCTGACCGGCGGTCACGGCGGCGCGCGGCAGCTCGATCATGGTGCCGAGCGCGAGCTTCAGCTCGACGCCGGTCTGCGCCCGGACCTCGGCGATGACCTGCTCGGCCTCCTCGCGGACGATCTCCAGCTCCTGGACGGTGCCGACGAGCGGGATCATGATCTCGGCGCGCGGGTCGCCCTTGGCGTCGATGCGGTGGGCGGCGGCCTCCGCGATCGCCCGGACCTGCATGGTGAACAGGCCGGGGATGACCAGGCCGAGGCGGACGCCGCGCAGACCCAGCATCGGGTTCTGCTCGTGCAGGCGGTGCACGGCCTGGAGCAGGCGCAGGTCGTTCTCGTGCGGCTCCTTGCGGGACTCGGCGAGGGCGACGCGCACCGACAGCTCGGTGATGTCGGGCAGGAACTCGTGCAGCGGCGGGTCGAGCAGGCGGACCGTGACGGGCAGCCCGTCCATGGCCTCGAAGAGCTCGATGAAGTCCTGCTTCTGCAGCGGGAGCAGCGCCTTCAGCGACTCCTCGCGCTCGGCGTCCGTGTCGGCGAGGATGAGCCGCTCGACGTACTGGCGGCGCTCGCCGAGGAACATGTGCTCGGTGCGGCACAGACCGATGCCCTGGGCGCCGAAGCGGCGGGCGCGCGAGGCGTCCTCGGCATTGTCGGCGTTGGCGCGGACGCGGAGGCGGCGGACGCGGTCGGCGTAGGCCATGATCCGGTGGACGGCGGCGACGAGCTCGTCGGCGTCGTCGGCGCCGGCGTGCATGCGGCCCTCGAAGTACTCGACGACCGGGGACGGCACGACGGGTACCTCGCCGAGGTAGACCTTGCCGGTGGAGCCGTCGATGGAGACGACGTCGCCCTCCTCGACGACCTGGCCGTCGGCCGTGGTCATCCGGCGGCGCTTGGTGTCGACCTCCAGCTCCTCGGCGCCGCAGACACAGGTCTTGCCCATGCCGCGGGCGACGACGGCGGCGTGCGAGGTCTTGCCGCCGCGGGAGGTGAGGATGCCCTCGGCGGCGATCATGCCGTCCAGGTCGTCCGGGTTGGTCTCGCGGCGGATCAGGATGACCTTCTCGCCGGAGCGGGACCACTTGACGGCCGTGTACGAGTCGAAGACGGCCTTGCCGACGGCCGCGCCCGGGGAGGCGGCGATGCCGCGGCCGACCTGCTCGACCTTGGCGTTCTCGTCGAACTTGGGGAACATCAGCTGGGCGAGCTGGGCACCGTTGACGCGCTGGAGCGCCTCGGCCTCGTCGATCAGGCCCTGGTCCACGAGCTGCGTGGCGATGCGGAAGGCGGCACCGGCGGTGCGCTTGCCGACACGGGTCTGGAGCATCCAGAGCTGGCCGCGCTCGATGGTGAACTCGATGTCGCAGAGATCCTTGTAGTGGGTCTCCAGCGTGTTCATGATGTGCATGAGCTGGTCGTACGACTTCTTGTCGATCGACTCGAGGTCGGCCAGCGGCACGGTGTTGCGGATACCGGCGACGACGTCCTCGCCCTGCGCGTTCTGCAGGTAGTCGCCGTAGACGCCCTGGTGGCCGGAGGCGGGGTCGCGGGTGAAGGCGACGCCGGTGCCGGAGTCGGGGCCGAGGTTGCCGAAGACCATCGAGCAGATGTTGACGGCGGTGCCGAGGTCGCCCGGGATGCGCTCCTGGCGGCGGTACAGCTTGGCGCGGTCCGTGTTCCAGGAGTTGAAGACGGCCTCGATGGCGAGGTCCATCTGCTCGCGCGGGTCCTGCGGGAAGTCGCGGCCGGTCTGGGCCTTCACGATCTTCTTGAAGTGCTTGACGACCTTCTTGAGGTCGGCGGCGTCGAGGTCGGTGTCGCTGGCGACCTTCTTCGCGGCCTTGGCCTCGTCGAGGGCCTCCTCGAAGAGCTCGCCGTCGACGCCGAGGACGGTCTTGCCGAACATCTGGATGAGCCGGCGGTACGAGTCCCACGCGAAGCGGTCGTTGTCGGCCTGGCGGGCGAGACCGGTCACCGACTCGTCGGAGAGGCCGATGTTGAGGACGGTGTCCATCATGCCCGGCATGGAGAACTTGGCGCCCGAGCGGACGGAGACGAGCAGCGGGTCGTCGGCCTGGCCGAGCTTCTTGCCCATCTGGCGCTCGAGGGCGTCCAGGTGCGCGGTGACCTCGTCGCGGAGCTCGACCGGCTCGGAGCCGCTCTCGAGGTAGACCTTGCACGCCTCGGTGGTGATCGTGAAGCCCGGAGGCACCGGCAGGCCGAGATTGGTCATCTCGGCGAGGTTGGCGCCCTTGCCACCGAGCAGGTCCTTCAGGTCCCTGTTGCCCTCGGTGAAGTCGTACACGAACTTCTGATCAATGTTTCCCGACACGGGTCTCGACTCCTCGACGACTCGGTTGGCTGCCCTGACGGCGAGGAACATACCCAGATCGAAGGCTTCTGGGGAGGTACGCCTGCCGGACACCCGGTCTTAACCACCCATCCGCCAGCACTTCGAAAGTTACCGAGCCGAACATTCCGGTTTCACACCCCGAAGGCCAGCTGGCCCAAATCGGGCCCGATTCGCTCATCTGAGCGCCTAAACACCTCACTTGCGTTCAAGTCTTGAATGCAAAAGGGGTGGCACTCAGTGCCACCCCTTCAGTTTTTACAGCCACCCTTAACATGCTCATCTGAGCACCACCCCCCTCAAGGGTGGCGAGGATCACTCCCCCGGAAGGGGCCTGATCTCAGCCGCCGGACGTGTCCAGCTCGGCGTCCTCACTCACTCCGGCACAGTCATATGGGTCCTTCAACCAGCCATCCGGCAGGACAACTCGGTTGTTTCCGGACGTACGACCCCGAGGGCCGTCCGCACCCACCGGCCACGGCTGGTCCAGGTCGAGCTCGCTCAACTGAGCGCGCAGTTCGTCCAGGGACGACGTGATGGCGAGCTTCTTGCGCATCTCGGAGCCCACCGAGAAGCCCTTCAGGTACCAGGCGACATGCTTGCGGAAGTCGATGACACCGCGTGCCTCGTCGCCGAGCCACTCGCCGAGCAGCCGCGCGTGCCGCACCATCGCGTCCGCGACCTCCCGGAGCCCCGGCTGCGCGTACGCCCCCGTGCCCTCGAAGCCCGCCACCAGGTCCCCGAAGAGCCACGGGCGGCCCAGGCAGCCGCGGCCCACGACGACGCCGTCGCAACCGGTCTCGCGCATCATCCGCAGGGCGTCGTCGGCCGACCAGATGTCGCCGTTGCCGAGCACCGGGATCTCCGGCACGTGCTCCTTGAGCCGTGCGATCGCGTCCCAGTCGGCCGTGCCGCCGTAGTGCTGCGCCGCCGTCCGCCCGTGCAGGGCGATCGCCGTGACGCCCTCCTCGACCGCGATCCGGCCCGCGTCGAGGTAGGTGATGTGGTCGTCGTCGATGCCCTTGCGCATCTTCATCGTGACCGGCAGGTCGCCCGCGTTCGTCACGGCCTCGTGGAGGATCGCCCGCAGCAGCGGCCGCTTGTAGGGCAGGGCCGAGCCGCCGCCCTTCCGCGTCACCTTGGGGACCGGGCAGCCGAAGTTCAGGTCGATGTGGTCGGCCAGGTCCTCGTCGACGATCATCCGCACGGCCTTGCCGACCGTCACCGGGTCCACGCCGTACAGCTGGATCGAGCGCGGCTTCTCCGTCTCGTCGAAGCGGATGAGCTGCATCGTCTTCTCGTTGCGCTCGACCAGGGCACGCGTCGTGATCATCTCGCTCACGAACAGCCCCTTGCCGCCGCTGTACTCACGGCAGAGGGTACGGAAGGGGGCGTTGGTGATGCCGGCCATGGGGGCGA
Organism: Streptomyces sp. NPDC002463; assembly: GCF_042889835.1. NCBI lineage: Bacteria > Bacillati > Actinomycetota > Actinomycetes > Kitasatosporales > Streptomycetaceae > Streptomyces > Streptomyces sp. NPDC002463. Next base: position 248,014 of record NZ_JBIARL010000005.1, on the reverse strand, counting down.
GCACCACCGGCGGCTGCACGATGTGCGGCCCGATGGCGAGAGGGGTGAACGCGGTCATTCGGCCATTGTCCCGCACTGCGGAGTTTCTTAGACAGCCATACGATCCGCACATGCCCGAGCTCACACGCGGTCGCCGCCTCGTCGTCCTCGCGATCTGCTGCATGAGCCTGCTGATCGTCAGCCTGGACAACACCGCGCTCAACGTCGCCCTGCCCGCCATGCGCCGCGATCTCGGCGCCACCGTCGCCGGCATGCAGTGGGTCATCGACGCCTACACCCTGGTCCTCGCCTCCCTGCTGATGCTCGCGGGCTCCACCGCCGACCGGATCGGCCGCCGCAAGGTCTTCGTCACCGGCCTGGCCGTCTTCGCGCTCGGCTCCCTGCTCTGCTCCCTCGCGCCGAACCTGGAGGCCTTGATCGCCTTCCGGGCCGTCCAGGCCGTGGGCGGCTCGATGCTGAACCCGGTCGCCATGTCGATCATCACCAACACCTTCACGGAACCGGCGGAACGCGCGCGTGCCATCGGCGTCTGGGGCGGGGTCGTCGGCGTCTCGATGGCCGCAGGACCCCTCGTGGGCGGTGTGCTCGTCCAGTCGGTCGACTGGCGGGCGATCTTCTGGGTGAACCTGCCGGTCGCCCTCGCCGCCCTCCTCCTGACGCTGCGGTACGTCCCCGAGTCCCGCGCGCCCCGGCCCCGGCGCCCCGATCCCGTCGGGCAGCTCCTGGTGACGGTGCTCCTCGGCTCCCTCACGTACGCGATCATCGAGACCGACCCGCTCTTCGCGGGGCTCGCGGGCGTCGCGCTCGCGGGGCTCCTGTTCTACGAGCCCAGGCGTCGTGAACCCCTCATCGACCTGCGGTTCTTCCGCAGCGCGCCGTTCAGCGGGGCCACCGTCATCGCGGTCTGCGCCTTCGCCTCGCTCGGCGGCTTCCTCTTCCTGAACACGCTCTACCTCCAGGACGTGCGCGGGCTCTCCCCGCTGTCCGCCGGGCTCTGGATGCTGCCGATGGCCGGCATGACGTTCGTCTTCGCCCCGCTGTCGGGCCGCCTCACGGCCGCACGCGGGCCGCGCCTCTCGCTGCTCCTCGCGGGGACGGCGATGGCGGCCGGGCCGCTGCTCTTCGCGGCCTTCGCGGCCGAGACGAGCGACTGGCTGCTCCTCACCGGGTACGTGGTCTTCGGCATCGGCTTCGGCCTGGTGAACGCCCCGATCACGAACACCGCCGTCTCCGGGATGCCCCGCGCGCAGGCCGGGGTGGCGGCGGCCGTCGCCTCGACGAGCCGCCAGGTCGGACAGACGCTGGGCGTCGCGGTGATCGGCACGGTCCTGGCGGCGGGCCTGGGCGCGACGCCGCACGCGGACGCGTTCGTGGCGGCGGCCCGCCCCGGCTACTGGGTCATCACGGGCTGCGGTCTCGCCGTCCTGGCGGTCGGGGCGCTGACCAGCGGCCAGTGGGCGCGGCGCACGGCGGAGCGGACGGCGCGGTGCCTGGCGACGGAGGGTTCTGCGGAGGGTGGGCCTCAGGCGATGGCCAAGGCCCCCTCGACCTGACCCTGCCTCTCGCGGACCACCAGGTCGAGGAGCCGGGCGACGCCCGCCTGGGTGGCGTCGTCGACGGGGACGTACGTGACGAGGTGGGTCCCGGCGTTCGGGCCGAGCCAGAGGTTGGTGTGCTCGAAGCCGAGCAGCCCGACGCGGGCGTTGCGGATCATCTTCACGCGGCCGCCGGGGGCGACCACCTCGTGCCGCGCCCACAGTTCCCGGAACTCGGGCGAGGCCTCTTCGAGGCGGCGTACGAGCTCTTTCCAGGCGGGTTCGGCCAGGTGCTCGGCCATGGCGGCGCGGAGCTTCCCGGCGAGGGCGCGCATGACCTCGGGGAGGTCGGTGACCGAGGCCCGGAACTCCTCGTTCGTGAAGGCCAGCCAGAGGGAGTTGCGGTCCTCGCGGGGCAGCGCGTCGAGGTCGCAGAAGAGCTGCCCGAAGGTGCGGTTGTGGGCGAGGAAGTCGTAGCGGCTGTTCTGGATGGCGGCCGGGACGGGCTCCAGCTGGTCGAGCAGCCGGCGCAGCGTGGGCGTGACGACGGAGCAGGGCGCCTCGGGGTGCGGGTCGGTCGCGCCGGCGAGGGCGAAGAGGTGGCTGCGCTCGGTCGGGTCGAGGAGCAGGGCTTCGGCGAGGGCGTCCAGGACCTGCGGGGAGACCTGGATGTCGCGGGCCTGTTCGAGCCAGGTGTACCAGGTGACGCCGACGGCGGAGAGGTGCGCGACCTCCTCGCGGCGCAGTCCGGGGGTGCGGCGGCGCCGGCCCCGGGGCAGGCCGACCTGCTCGGGGGTGATGCGCTCGCGCCGGCTGCGCAGGAAGGCGGCGAGCTCGTGCCGTCGTACGTCCTGTCCGGGTGCGCTCATCGCCATGACGGTCATGCCTCCAGGGTGCCGGGGCCTTCAGCCGGTTTCCAGGTAGTGCTTGTACCAGGATAAAGACACTCTGGTACCAGGCTGAGTGGAGGCGGAGGCTCGGTCCCGTGACTACGACCTCCCCTTCCGTCCGTACCGCGGCCCCGTCCGGCCGCCAGGCGCCGCCCACGGCCCTCGGCGCGCTCGGCCTGTTCACCGTCCTCCTCGGCGCCGCGCTCCCCCTCATCGACTTCTTCATCGTCAACGTCGCCCTGCCGTCCATCGACCGTGACCTGGCCGCGGGACCCGCGCTCCTGGAGCTGGTCGTCGCCGGGTACGGCCTCTCGTACGCGGTGCTGCTCGTCCTCGGCGGGCGGCTCGGCGACCTCTTCGGCCGCCGGCGGCTCTTCCTCGCCGGCATGGCCGCCTTCGGACTGACCTCGCTGGCCTGCGGGCTCGCCCCGGACGCCTGGAGCCTGGTCGCCGCGCGGGTGGCGCAGGGCGCGGCCGCGGCGCTGATGCTGCCGCAGGTGCTCGCGACCATCCACTCCTCGACGGAGGGGCCGCGCCGGGCGAGGGCGCTCAGCCTGTACGGGGCGACCGCCGGTCTCGCGATGGCGGGCGGCCAGATCCTGGGCGGGGTCCTCGTGACCGCCGACATCGCGGGCTCCGGCTGGCGTGCCGTGTTCCTGGTGAACGTGCCGGTCGCGGTGGCGGGCCTGGCCCTCGCCCTCCGTACCGTGCCGGAGACCCGCTCGGACCGGCCGGCGCCGGTGGACGTGCCGGGCACGCTGCTCCTGGCGCTGGCGCTGCTCTCCCTGCTCGCGCCGCTGACGGAGGGCCGGGCGGCGGGCTGGCCGCTGTGGACCTGGGCGTCGCTGGTGGTGTTCCCGTTCGCGGCGGGGGCGTTCTGGTGGGTGGAGCGGCGGGCGGACCGCCGGGGCGCCGTGCCGCTGGTGCCGCCGAGCCTGCTCGCCCTGGTCCCGCTGCGGCGCGGCCTGATGGTGGTGCTGCCGCTCTCGCTGGGCTTCAGCGGCTTCATGTTCGTGGTCGCGGTGGCGCTCCAGCAGGGTCTGGAGATGGGCGCGGTGGCCTCGGGTCTGGCGTTCGTGCCGATGGCGCTCGCGTTCTTCGGCGCCTCGCTGGCGGGGCCGCGGCTGGTACGGCGCTGGGGCACCCGGGTGGTGCCGGTGGGTGCCGTGCTCCAGGGGCTCGGCGTCGCCGCCGTCGCCTGGTCGGTGGGGAGCGACTGGCAGGGGCTCTCGGTCTGGGACCTGGTGCCGGGCATGGCGGTGGCGGGTCTCGGTCAGGGGCTCCAGCTGCCGGTGCTCTTCCGGGTGGTGCTCTCCGAGGTGCCGTCGGAGCGGGCGGGCGTGGGCAGCGGGGTGATGGTGACGACGCAGCAGTCGGCGCTGACGCTGGGCGTGGCGACGCTCGGTTCGCTCTTCCTCTCGCTGGCCTCCTCGCCGGCGGAGATGGGGACGGCGCTGCGGACGACGCTCCTGGTCCAGCTGGGTGTGGTGGTGCTGACGCTGCTGCTGAGCCTGCGTCTGCCCCGCACGGTGAAGTAGAGGGCGGAGTGGAGGATGGAGTGACAGATATTGAAATCTGTCATCGGTCATGTCATGGTTGTTGCATGACGACACACACGAAGACCTCCGTCCCCACCCGCCCCCTCGGCACCACCGGCCCCACCGTCTCCGCGCTCGGCCTCGGCTGCATGGGCATGTCCGCGCTGTACGGCGAGAGCGACCGCGCCGAGTCGATCGCGACCATCCACGCCGCCCTGGACGCCGGGATCACCCTCCTCGACACGGGCGACTTCTACGGGATGGGCCACAACGAGCTGCTGATCGACGAGGCGCTGCGGACCGCGCCGGCCGCCGCCCGCGAGCGGGCGCTGACCAGCGTGAAGTTCGGCGCCCTGCGCACGATGGAGGGCGGCTTCAGCGGGATCGACGGCCGCCCGGCCGCGGTGAAGAACTTCCTCGCGTACTCGCTCCAGCGCCTCGGCACCGACCACATCGACGTCTACCGGATCGCCCGCGTCGACCCGGAGGTCCCGATCGAGGAGACCGTCGGCGCCATCGCCGAGCTGGTCGAGGCCGGGCACGTCCGGCACATCGGCCTCTCCGAGGTCGGCGCGGACACCCTGCGCCGAGCGGCGGCCGTCGCCCCGATCGCGGACCTCCAGATCGAGTACTCGCTGATCTCCCGGGGCATCGAGGACAAGATCCTGCCGACCGCCCGCGAACTCGGCATCGGCATCACCGCGTACGGAGTGCTCTCCCGCGGCCTGATCAGCGGACACTTCACCCGGGACCGCGAGCTGACCCCGGGCGACTTCCGCGGCTTCAGCCCGCGCTTCCAGGGCGAGAACCTCGACCGGAACCTGGACCTGGTGGACCGGCTGCGCGCGGTCGCCGAGGCCAAGGGCGTCACGGTCGCCCAGACCGCGATCGCCTGGGTGCTGGCCCAAGGACCTCGTCACGGCGCAGACATCGTCCCGCTGGTCGGCGCCCGCCGCCGCGACCGGCTCGCCGAGGCCCTCGGCGCCCTGGACGTCACGCTCGACGCCGCCGACCTGGCCGCGATCGAGCAGGCCGTCCCGGCGGGCGCGGCGGCCGGCGACCGCTACCCGGAGTCCCAGATGGCCCACCTGGACAGTGAGCACTGACGGGTAATGTCATTCCATGGCCACCACGGAGACCCTGACCGCCGAGCGCATCCTCGAAGCGACCGAGGAGGTGCTCCGGCGCTACGGCCCGGCGAAGGCGACGGTCGTCGACGTGGCGCGGGTCCTCGGTGTGAGCCATGGCAGCGTGTACCGCCACTTCCGCACGAAGGCGGCGCTGCGCGAGGCGGTCACCGAGCAGTGGCTGCAGCGGACGATCGTCTCCCTGTCGCCGTACGTCGAGGGTGACGAGCCCGCCGACGAGCGGCTCACCGGCTGGCTCACCGCCCTCTTCCGGTTCAAGCGCAGCAAGGCGGGCGGCGATCCGGAGCTGATGGCCACCTTCCAGGTGCTGATCGGCGAGAACAGCGCGGTGGTCGACCGGCACGAGGAGCACCTCGTCGAGCAGATCGCCCGGATCCTGGAGGACGGCCACCGCGAGGGCGTGTTCGCGGCGCCGGAGCGGGACTTCACGGCGACGGCCCGTGCGGTCTTCCACGCCACGGACCGCTTCCACAACCCGGCGCACGCGGCCGACTGGTCGGCCCCGGACGTCGAGGACGCGTTCGACGGGGTCGTGTCCCTCGTACAACGCGCGCTGCGGGCCTGAAAACCCATTTGAAGATCATTTGGCGTGGAGTTTCCCCTTCCCTGTCCGGTGCATGACTAGCCTTCCCCCGCACCGTGGCCGCAAGGCCGCAGAACCACCCAGGGGGAACCATGTCCACGCCCGCACCCGCACCCGAATTCGCCAAGCCGGCCCGATCACGCGGGGCCGCCGCCATCGGGTGGGTCCTCACCATCGGCCTCAACGTCGTCGCGCCGATCCTCACGTACAACACGCTCACGGAGGACCACGGCTGGTCCGAGTTCTCCGCCCTGCTCCTCAGCAGCGCCTGGCCGGTCCTCGACACGGCGATCATGGCGGCCTGGCGCCGCAAGATCGACGAGTTCGCGATCGTCACCCTGGTCTTCCTGGTGATCACGGCCGTCGTCTCGCTGGTCGGCGCGCACACCGCCCGCGCGCTCCTCATCAAGGACTCGTCGATCACGGGCCTGTTCGGCCTGCTCTGCCTGGGGACGCTGCTCGCCCCGCGCCCGCTGATGTTCTACTTCGGCCGCAAGTTCGCGACCGACGGCACCCCGGCGAGCACGGCCTGGTGGAACGGCATGTGGCAGTTCGACGGCTTCCGCTCCACGATGCGCACGATGACGCTGGTGTGGGGCGTGGCGTACGTGGCCGAGGCGCTCGTCCGTATCGCCCTCGCGTACGTGCTGCCGACCAAGACCATGGTCACGATCAGCCCGATCATGATCTACGGAGTCCTGGGCGCCCTCGGCCTCTGGACGACCTGGTTCGGCAAGCGCCGCGCGGCCGAGGGCGCCCGGCGCGCGGCCGAGGCGGAGGCGGCCGCCGTCGCCGCCGCTGCCGCTGCCGCCGCGAACGCCTAGGGCAGCTGGAGCACAGACGGGAAAGCCCCCGGTTCCGATGTCGGAACCGGGGGCTTTCCCGTACGGGCGATCAGATTCAGCAGCCCAGCAGACGGCTGCCCAGGTAGCCCTGGATCTGGTCGAGGGAGACGCGCTCCTGCTTCATGGTGTCGCGCTCGCGCACGGTCACCGCGTTGTCCTCGAGGGTGTCGAAGTCGACGGTGACGCAGTACGGGGTGCCGATCTCGTCCTGACGGCGGTAGCGGCGGCCGATGGCGCCGGCGTCGTCGAACTCGATGTTCCAGTTCTGGCGCAGGTCCGCCGCGAGGCCCTTGGCCTTCGGGGAGAGCTGCGCGTTGCGGGAGAGCGGGAGGACCGCGACCTTGATCGGGGCCAGGCGGTGGTCGAGGCGCAGCACGGTGCGCTTCTCCATGACGCCCTTGGCGTTCGGGGCCTCGTCCTCGATGTACGCGTCGAGCAGGAAGGCCAGCATCGCGCGGCCGACACCGGCGGCGGGCTCGATGACGTACGGCGTGTAACGCTCGCCGCTCTCCTGCTCCAGGAACGTCAGGTTGGCGCCGGAGGCCTTGGAGTGCGCGTTGAGGTCGTAGTCGGTGCGGTTGGCGACGCCCTCGAGCTCGCCCCACTCGCTGCCGCCGAACTGGAAGCGGTACTCGATGTCGGCGGTGCGCTTCGAGTAGTGGGAGAGCTTCTCCTGCGGGTGCTCGTACCAGCGCATGTTCTCCTCACGGAGACCCAGGCCGGTGTACCAGTTCCAGCGCTGCTGCATCCAGTACTCCTGCCACTGCTCGTCCTCGCCCGGCTTGACGAAGAACTCCATCTCCATCTGCTCGAACTCGCGCGTGCGGAAGATGAAGTTGCCCGGAGTGATCTCGTTCCGGAAGGACTTGCCCATCTGCGCGATGCCGAACGGGGGCTTCTTGCGCGAGGTGGTCAGCACCTGGGAGAAGTTGGTGAAGATGCCCTGGGCGGTCTCGGGACGCAGGTACGCGACGGAGCCGGTGTCCTGGGTCGGGCCGAGGTGCGTGGAGAGCAGGCCGGAGAACTGCTTGGGCTCGGTGAAGGTGCCCTTGTTGCCGCAGTTCGGGCAGTTGAGGTCGGTGAGGCTCTCGGGGAGACGGCCGTGCTTCTCCTCGTACGCCTCCTCCAGGTGGTCGGCGCGGAAGCGCTTGTGGCAGGAGGTGCACTCGGTCAGCGGGTCGGTGAAGGTCGCGACGTGACCGGACGCCTCCCACACCTCGGTGGCCAGGATGACGGACGAGTCGATGCCGACGACGTCCTCGCGCGCGGTGACCATGTAACGCCACCACTGGCGCTTCAGGTTCTCCTTCAGCTCGACACCCAGCGGTCCGTAGTCCCAGGCGGCACGCTGGCCGCCGTAGATCTCGCTGCACGGGTAGACGAAGCCACGGCGCTTGCTCAGGCTGACGATGGTGTCGATCTTGTCGGCGGCCACGGTGCTCTCTTCATTACGACGACGAAGTGCGAATGCCACAGGTTACCGGCGCGCACGGGCCCCGTATCAAATCGGTTCCGCGTCGACCGCCCCCGACCATCGGCAATTGACAACCGTTTCCATCTTTGTTGAAAATGACTGTCATGAACGTACGCCGACTGATACCCCCGACCGCCGTCGCCGGAGCCGTCGCGCTCGGGCTCGTCACCCTCTCCGCCTGCGGCGGAAGCTCGGACGCGGCCGACCGGAACGGGGACGGCAAGCTGGGCGTCGTGGCGTCGTTCTATCCGATGCAGTTCCTGGCCGAGCAGATAGGCGGCGGCCACGTCTCCGTCGACACGCTGACCAAGCCGGGCGTCGAGCCGCACGACCTGGAGCTCAGGCCGCGGCAGGTCGTCGACCTCGGCACGGCCGACGTGATCCTCTACCTCAAGGGGCTGCAGCCCGCCGTCGACGAGGCCATCGCGCAGTCCGGCGTGAAGAACACCGTCGACGCCTCGACCCTCACCACGATGGAAGAGCACGGCACCGAGGCCGGCGGCCACGACCACGCCGCCGAGGAGGCGGGCCACGAGGGTCACGACCACGCGTCCGAGGCCGGCGCCGACCCGCACATCTGGCTCGACCCCGTGAAGTACGCCGAGGTCGCCAAGGGCGTGGGCACCGCCTTCCAGAAGGCCGACCCGGCCCACGCCGCCGACTACGAGAAGAACACCGAAGCCCTGGTGAAGAAGCTCGGCGACCTGGACACCGAGTTCGAGACGGGCCTGAAGAACACCGCCACCAAGACCTTCATCACCACCCACTCCGCCTTCGGCTACCTCGCCGAGCGCTACGGCCTGGAGCAGGAGGGCATCTCCGGCGTCGACCCCGAGTCCGAGCCGAGCCCCGCCCGCATCAAGCAGCTCCAGGACGTCGCGGAGAAGGACAAGGTCTCCACCGTCTTCTTCGAGACCCTCGCGAGCGACAAGACCGCGAAGACCCTCGCGGGCGACGCCGGCCTGAAGACCGACGTGCTCGACCCGCTGGAGGGGATCACGGCCACGTCCAAGGGCCACGACTACATCGAGGTCATGCGGTCCAACCTGGCCGCCCTCAAGACCGCGCTCGGCGCCAAGTAGGAGGCCCCCCGTGAGCGACGACCAGCCCGTCATCTCCGTCCGCGGCGCCACCGCCGCCCTCGGTGCCCGCCCCGTCCTGCGCGGCGTCGACCTCACCGTCGGCCGCGGCGAGGTCGTCGCGCTGCTCGGCGCGAACGGCTCCGGCAAGTCCACCGCCGTCCGCTCGATCATCGGCCAGGTCCCGCTGACCGGCGGCACGATCGAACTGTTCGGCACCCCGCGCAAGCGGTTCCGCGACTGGGCCCGCGTCGGATACGTGCCGCAGCGCACCACCGCCGCCGGTGGCGTCCCCGCCACCATCCGCGAGGTCGTCACCTCCGGCCGGCTCGCCCGCCGGAAGTTCGGCTGGCTCAGCAACGTCGACCGGGCCGCCGTCGACCGCGCCATCGCGCTCGTCGGCCTCGCCGACCGCGCGAAGGACTCCGTCTCGGCGCTCTCCGGCGGCCAGCACCAGCGCGTGCTCATCGCCCGCGCGCTCGCCTCCGAGCCCGAACTGCTGATCATGGACGAGCCGATGGCCGGCGTGGACCTCGCCAGCCAGGAGATCCTCGCCGCGACCCTGCGCGAGCAGGTCGCCCTCGGCACCTCCGTCCTCCTCGTCCTGCACGAGCTGGGCCCCCTGGAGCCCCTCATCGACCGCGCGGTCGTGCTCCGCGACGGCTGCGTCGTCCACGACGGCCCGCCGCCGGAGGCCGTCGGCCAGCACGCGCTGCCCGGCCACGACCACGTCCACCCCCACGCGGCCGACGAGCCGCTCCGTACGGGACTGCTGACCTGACCATGGACTTCCTCGCCTCCCCCGCCATGCAGCGGGCACTCATCGCGGCCGTGCTGGTCGGCATCACCGCCCCCGCCGTCGGCGTCTACCTCGTGCAGCGCCGCCAGGCCCTCATGGGCGACGGCATCGGCCACGTCGCCATGACCGGCGTCGGCCTCGGCTTCCTCCTGAACGCCAGCCCCGTCTGGATGGCCACCGCCGTCGCCGTCGTCGGCTCGGTCGCCATGGAGCTCATCCGGGCGTACGGCAAGACCCGCGGCGACCTCGCCCTCGCGCTCCTCTTCTACGGCGGCATGGCCGGCGGCGTCCTGCTGATGAACCTGTCGCCGACCGGCTCCAACGCCAACCTGGTCTCGTACCTCTTCGGCTCCCTCGCGACGGTCTCCCCCGCCGACGTCACGGCGATCGTCATCCTCGCCGCCTTCGTCGTCCTCGTCACCGTCGGCCTGCGCCGTCAGCTCTTCGCCGTCAGTCAGGACGAGGACTTCGCCCGCGTCACCGGCCTGCCGGTGCGGTTCCTCAACCTGCTCGTCGCGATCACCGCCGCCGTGACCGTCACGGTCGCCATGCGCGTCGTCGGCCTGCTCCTGGTCAGCGCCCTGATGGTGGTCCCGGTGGCCGCCGCCCAGCAGCTGTCCCGGTCCTTCCGTACGACCTTCGTGCTCGCCGTCGTCATCGGCATCGGCGTCACCCTCTCGGGCACCGTCACCACGTACTACGTCGACGCCCCGCCCGGCGCGACGATCGTCCTCCTCGCCATCGCCGTCTTCATCGCGCTCACCGTCCTCGCCACCCCGCTGGCCAAGCGGCGGGCCCGCGCGGCCGAGGCGGCCACGAGGGACTGCGACGCGCAGGTTCCGGCCAGCCGGCGGCCGACGGACGATGTGAAGGTCTGATCCACGACTGATCCCGGGGGCAGGGCGGACTGGCAGAATGGCGGGGCAGACAAGCATTCAAGGAGGCCCCCGTGGCGACGGCAGGACCCCCCGTACGCGGCCGCTCCACCAAGCAGCGGGCCGCAGTGTCGGCGGCGCTGAGCGAGGTGGACGAGTTCCGCAGCGCCCAGGAGCTGCACGACATGCTCAAGCACCGCGGCGACTCCGTCGGCCTCACCACCGTCTACCGCACGCTCCAGTCCCTCGCGGACGCGGGCGAGGTCGACGCGCTGCGCACCAGCGAAGGCGAGACGGTCTACCGCCGCTGCTCCACCGGTGACCACCACCACCATCTGGTCTGCCGCGTCTGCGGCAAGGCCGTGGAGGTGGAGGGCCCGATGGTGGAGCAGTGGGCCGAGACGATCGCGTCGGAGCACGGCTTCGTGAACGTGGCGCACACGGTCGAGATCTTCGGCACCTGCGCGGACTGCGCCGGGAAGTGACCTGACATACGAAGGGCCCGCACCGAGATGATTCGGTGCGGGCCCTTCGTATGTCAGGTCACAGACGGGTGAGGTTCCGGTCCAGGACCTCGCGGAGCCGGTCGACGTCGGCGGGGTCGGCGAAGCCGCGCTTGGGCAGGGCCCCCACTCCGACACGGCCCTTGTCGGCGGAGAGCAGCACGAACTGCGTGGGCGTCTCGGCGTACCGGTTCAGGAGCCGCCAGCGCTGGACGATCTCGCTGTCGCGGGTGGTCCAGCGGACGCTGTCCTCGTCCACGCGGGCCCGGAACTCCCCCTGCCGCCCCACCAGGGCGTACATCTGCCGGGTGGTGAGCCACCGCGCGAGCGGCCCGAGGACCACGAGCAGGAGCGCGAGCCCCGCCAGGCGGGCGGCCCCGGCCGGCTTCGGACCACCGGGCCCGAAGAGCTCCAGGACCACCACCAGGGCCGCCAGGACCGCGACGATCCGCGACGCCCGCAGCACCCACCGGAACCAGCCGTGCCTCATCTGGACGCCCACGGCATCGGCCACGTCACCGCGCGTCGGCGTGTAGACGAGCTCCATCCCCTCCCCCACGGCCGGCTCAGGCCTTGTCGAGGACGGCGAGGTCCGCCGGGTCGACGCCGCCGAAGCGGCGGTCGCGCTGGGCGTACTCGACGCAGGCCCGCCACAGGTCGCGGCGGTCGAAGTCGGGCCACAGCACGTCCTGGAAGACCATCTCGGCGTACGCGCTCTGCCAGATCAGGTAGTTGGAGGTGCGCTGCTCACCGCTGGGCCGAAGGAAGAGGTCCACGTCCGGCATGTCCGGGTAGTAGAGGTACTTCTGGATGGTCTTCTCGGTGATCTTCGACGGTTCGAGGCGGCCCGCCTTCACGTCCTCGGCCATCGCCTGCGCCGCGTCCGTGAGCTCCGCGCGGCCGCCGTAGTTCATGCAGAAGTACAGCGTGAGCTTGGTGTTGTCCTTGGTCTGCTCCTGCGCGACCTGGAGCTCCTTGGCGACGGACTTCCACAGCTTGGGCATCCGGCCGACCCAGCGGACCCGGATGCCGAGCTCGTCGAGCTGGTCGCGGGTCTTGCGGATGAAGTCGCGGTTGAAGTTCATCAGGAAGCGCACCTCCTCGGGCGAGCGCTTCCAGTTCTCGGTGGAGAAGGCGTACAGCGAGATCGCCCCCACGCCCATCTCGATCGCGCCCTGGAGCACGTCGAGGACCTGCTCGGCGCCGACCTTGTGGCCCTCGGTGCGCGGCAGGCCGCGCTCCTTGGCCCAGCGGCCGTTGCCGTCCATGACGATCGCGACGTGCTCCGGCACCAGCTCGGTCTGGAGCTTCGGCGGGCGGGCGCCGGACGGGTGCGGCTCGGGGGTCCTGTACTCCCGACGCTGGCGCCCGAGGAGTCGTGCGATGGCCATGAGTGGTCTCTCCTAGCTGTTCTCTACATAACGCAGGGAGCGCAGGCCGCGCTCCAGGTGCCAGTGCAGATAGGCGGACACGAGTCCGCTGCCCTCCCTGACGTGACGCGGCTCGCACGCGTCCGCCGTCGCCCAGTCGCCGGTGAGCAGCGCGCTGAGCAGGCCGATGGCCTCCGCAGAGGGTACGACGCTTCCGGGCACCCGGCAGTCGCCGCATATGACCCCGCCGGCTGCGACCGAAAAGAACCGGTTGGGCCCGTGGAGTCCACATTTCGCACAGTCCTCGAAGCTGGGTGCGTAGCCGTTCACGGCGAGGGAGCGGAGGAGGAAGGCGTCCAGGATGAGGTGGGGCGCGTGCTCGCCCCGGGCGAGCGTCCGCAGGCCGCCGACGAGCAGCAGATACTGCTGCACGGCGGGCTCGCCCTCGTGATCGGTGAACCGCTCCGCCGTCTCCAGCATGGCCGTGCCCGCGGTGTACCGGGCGTAGTCGGTGACGATCCCGCTGCCGTACGCGGCGATGGTCTCGCTCTGCGTGCACAGCGGCAGCCCGCGTCCGACCAGCTCACTCCCCCGGGCGAAGAACTGCACGTCCACGTGCGAGAAGGGTTCGAGGCGCGCCCCGAACTTCGACTTCGTCCGGCGTACGCCGCGCGCGACGGCGCGTACGCGGCCGTGACCGCGCGTGAGGATCGTGATGATGCGGTCCGCTTCGCCCAGCTTCTGGGTGCGCAGCACGATGCCGTCGTCGCGGAACAGACTCATGCCCCCATTCTCTCGTACGCCGCCGGAGCCCCGGGCCGGTACCCGGGGCTCCGTTCCTGGGCGGGGTGCGGCTCAGTAACCGCCGGCGTGGACGAGGTGTCCGTAGTAGCGCCCGGCGACGGGAGCGTTCGGGTCGCCCGCGAAGCCGTACGAGGCGGGCTGGGCCGCGGCGTCGGCGCGGAGCTTGGCGGCCACCTGCGCGGGGGTCATGCCGGCGCACGGCCCGGCGGCGAGGCACAGCGCGGCCGTGCCGGTCACGTGCGGCGTGGCCATGGAGGTGCCGGAGAGGACGGTCGTGCCGCCGCCGTTGCGCGTGGACTGGATGCACACGCCCGGACCGGCGATGGTGTGGGCGACGTCCGCGGCGCCGACCGCGAAGCTGGAGAAATCCGCCGCGGTGTCGTCGACGTCGCTCCGGCAGGTCGCGGCGGCGCCGCCGCCGGGCTGCCCGTTGAAGTCGGCCGCGGCGGTCACGGTGAGGACCTCGTCGTAGGCGGCGGGGATGTGGCGGGCCAGGTCGTCGGTGCTGTTCCCGGCCGCGACCACCATGGTGACGCCGGCCTGCTTCACCACGCGGCAGATCGCCTGGTGCTCGGCGTCGTTGTTGCCGAGGCCGCAGTTGCCGTCGTCGGCGCCGTCGCCGCCGAGGCTCATGTTCGCGACCTTGATGCCGAGCCGGGCGGCGTTCCGCGCCACCCAGTCGAGCCCGCAGACGACGTTGGAGGTGGATCCGCTGCCGTTCGCGCCGAGCACCTTCACCGCGTACAGCCGGGCGCCGGGCGCGACCCCGACGACGTCGTCGCCGTTGTCCCGGGCGGCGACCGTACCGGCCACATGGGTGCCGTGGCCGTTGTTGTCCCGGTAGGCGTTGGGCAGGAAGGGGTTCATGCAGTTGTACCCGCCGGCCACGTTGAGATCGCGGTGCCCGGTGTCGATCCCGGTGTCGATGATCGCCACCGCCGCGTTGACGGAACCGGCCCCGTTCCCGGCGGCCGTACTGCTCACGTCGGCCTGGATCCGGTCCACCCCGGTCGGCAGCACCTGCTGGGTGGCGTACACGGGCCGGTCGGGCGCCACCGACAGCACGTTCGGGTCCTCCCGCAGCGCGGCCACCTGGGACTCCGGCACCACCGCCGAGTACCCGACCAGCGCATGGCTGTACCGGAAGCCCGCCCGCACCCCGTGGTCCCGCCCGTGCGCCTGTACGACCTCGTCGAGCCGGCCCCGTTCCGAGTCCTTCAGGACGATCACGTACCGCCCCTCCGGCTCGGCGGCCCGCGCCCCGGTAAGTCCCCCCGCCAGCAACGCTCCTGCCGCCGCGGACACCGCCGCCAGCCGGTACGCCGGTCTCGCGACCCGCCCTCGTCCCGCCATGCCGAACACCTCGTCTCCTTTCGTGGTCGACGAACACGAACTGGTTCGCGGCAACCACGTAACCGGTGCGGCGAGGCGCGTGCAGCGCGGGCGCGGCGGATGGACCAACGGGCCTCCGAAACGGCGTTTCACCCGCGCGGGCTCACGGAACCTCGCCCCGGCTCCGGGCGTTGACGTGCGCCGTGGCCGCGCTCAGCCGCTCCGCCGAGGTGGCCTCCCGCACCCCCTCCGGCTCCACGTCCCACTCCCGCCCGCCGCCCAGCGGACGGATCTGGACGTACGGGCCCTCGCGCCCCATGAGTGTCCCGACCCGTCCGGTGCGGATCTCGACGACGTACGACCCGATGGGCAGCGTCATGAGCGACCCTCCTCCCTCGGCAGTACGGCGGCGGCGAGGAGCCGGGCCGTTTCCACCGTGCAGCATCCCAATTCCACGAGCGGTCGCGGGGGCTCCGCGGCGAGCGTGACGACGTCGAGCCCGAGCGAGGGGAGCGTGATTCCCGCCCTCGCGAGGGCCTCGCGCAATTCCGCCACCGCCTCTTGTGCGGTCCCGATCGCACCCGTGGTCGTCTTCATGTGTTCTTCCTTCACCAACGTATGCCTTTCTGAATCCATTTCCCGCTTCGCCTCTCCAGGGTGCGGGCAGATCCGTAGAATCGGCAGACGCGCAGGCCGTACAACTGCGGCGTAGGGTTGGGGAGTTAATCCATGGCCAGAAGCAAGCAGCAGGACGCGTGGGAGTTCTTCGGCGAGCTCCTGAAGGAACGCCGCGAGGAGGCGGGCCTCTCCCAGGGCGAACTGGGCAGACGGGTGTTCGTATCCGGGGCGTACATCGGCCTGTTCGAGCAGGGAATTCGAAAGCCGCAGCTGGATGTGGCGAAGCGAATCGACGAAGTCCTACAAACCGGCGGTATTTTCGAACGCACGTGGCGCAAGCTCATCAACAAGTCGCCGTACGCGTCGTATTTCCAGGCTGCCGCCGAGCTGGAGGACATGGCCACGAAGATCTGCGAGTTCGAGTCGACCGCGATCCCGGGCCTGCTCCAGACACCCGCCTACGCGAGGGCGGTCGTGCGCGCGAGCAACCCGCTTGCCACCGACGACTACATCGAAGAGACCGTCAGGGGCCGTCTCGACCGCTCCGCGATCCTCCGGGACGCCACCCGGCCCATGTACTGGGTGATCCTGCACGAAACCGCCCTGCGCATCCCCGTGGGCGGCCCCGCCGTCATGGCCGAACAGCTGGGCCACCTCGTGACACAGGCGCGCAACCGCGTGGCTCTGATCCAGGTACTGCCATTCGCCGCAGGCGCCTACCCCCAGATGGGCAAACCGTTGAAGCTCATGGAGTTCGAGGACGCTCCCCCAACGGCCTATACAGAGGCGGTGTATTCGGGCAACCTGCTTGACGATCCGGCGGTGGTGAAGCGAACACAGGCCACCTACGATCTGCTCAGGGCCGCCGCTCTGTCGCCAGAGGCGTCCCTGTCCCTGATCGAGTCGGCGGCGGAGGACTTCAGACGATGCACGCGTACGACCTGAGCAACGCCCGTTGGCGCAAGAGCTCCTACAGCGACGGCGACGGCGGGAACTGCGTCGAGGTCCTCGACGACGTCCCCGGCATCGTCCCCGTCCGGGACAGCAAGGTCACCGACGGCCCCGTCCTGGTCGTGCCGGCCGCCGCCTGGGCCGCGTTCGTCAGCGGTCTGAAGGGCTGACCTCCGCACGGCGACGCCAGACCGACACCGGTGCGAGCACCGCGAGGACGAGCAGCACGCTCGCGGTGGTCAGGTGCGCCGGCGTGCGCCCCTGCGTCAGCACGTACACCGCGCACGCCGCGCCTCCGGCGGTAACACCGACCGCCGGCGGCCAACGCTTCGTGGTGAGCCCGGTGCCCACGACGAACAGCGTGGGCATCGCGGCGAGGAAGAGCACCCAGCCGTTCGCCCGGTAGCCGTCGGCGGCGACGCAACCCCCCCGTGGGCCGACCCGGCAGCCGCCCTCGACGAGCCCGAGCAGGCCCCAGGTCGCGGCGGCCAGCACCACGGCGACCAGCGGCATCCACCACAACTGCCCATGGTTCTCGTCGTCCAGCGTCCATCTGCTCCGCATAACCCCTCCTTCTGAGCCGGATCGGCCCCTACGATCTCGGCCATGTCGATCATCTCGTCCATACCCGTCCTCAAGGGCCACGGCGGCACCGACCTGACCGTCTCCCCCGAGGGACTGCTCCTGCGGAGCCGTCACGATGAGCTCTCGATCCCCGGCGAGGCCGTGGCACGGGTGCGGGCCGAAGGGGGGTCCGTCGTCGTCGAGCTGCGGGTTCCCGCCGGGGCCGCATCGGCGGCCCACCGGATCGAGGGGGTGGACGCGTTCACCGCCACCGCCTTCGCCGACGGCGTGAACTCCCTGCTGATCGCGCCGGACGAGGAGATCGACGGCCGGACCCTCGTGGTCCTGAGGACCTTCAAGACGCGCTGGGAACGGTCGGCCATGCGCCGGATGAAGTGGGCGGCGCTGGGCTGCCTCGCGGTGATCGTCGTGCTGTCCGTGATCGGCGGGATGGCGGGAGGCGCCGTCTACCCGGTCGCGATCGTCCCGATCGGGGTCCTCACGGGCGCCTGCCTCGTGCTCGGCGGGCAGGAGCTGGTGGCGTGGGCCCACCGTCGGCGCGTGCGCAGGCACGGCGTGAAGGAGTTCGCCCGCCCGGCCAACCTGCCGGGGATGTACTTGTACGTCGACAGGGCCGGGATGGCCCGTACCGTGTCCAGCTTCGCCTCCGGGCCGTACGTCGAGGTCGCCTACGATCCGGAGGATCCGGCGGACGTCTTCACCGTGACGCCGGGATTGTGGCAGCGCCTCACGATCTGGCTGGGGTGGTTCCTCTTCCTCTGCGGGCTCGGCGGCGTGGCGGCGCTGGTCGCCGTGGTGACCGACGCCTTCGGATCTTAGCCACCCTTTGGGAAGTCATAAGTTCCCCTTATGAGGTCATAGACCGGGGGCGGGTACCACTCCGCGCAAAGCGTTATTTAGGGTGGCCTAAGTGTCGGCGGCCTCGCCGCCACGTCGCTTGCGAAGGGAAACCCCGTCATGCCCCGCCCCCTCCGGGTCGCGATCGTCGGCGCCGGCCCCGCCGGAATCTACGCCGCCGATGCGCTGCTGAAGTCCGACGCCGCCGCCGAGCCGGGTGTGTCGATCGACCTCTTCGAGCGGATGCCCGCGCCCTTCGGCCTGATCCGCTACGGCGTCGCCCCCGACCACCCGCGCATCAAGGGCATCATCACCGCCCTCCACCAGGTCCTCGACAAGCCGCAGGTCCGCCTCTTCGGCAACGTCGACTACGGCACCGACGTCCACCTCGACGACCTGCGCGCCTTCTACGACGCGGTGATCTTCTCGACCGGCGCCATGGCCGACCGCGAGCTGAAGATCCCCGGCGTCGAGCTGGACGGCTCGTACGGCGCCGCCGACTTCGCCTCCTGGTACGACGGCCACCCGGACGTGCCGCGCACCTGGCCCCTGAAGGCCGAGAAGGTCGCCGTCCTCGGCGTCGGCAACGTGGCGCTCGACATCGCCCGCATCCTCGCCAAGACGGCGGACGAGCTCCTCCCGACCGAGATCCCGGCGAACGTCTACGAGGGCCTCAAGGCCAACAAGGCCCTGGAGGTCCACGTCTTCGGCCGCCGCGGCCCGGCGCAGGCGAAGTTCAGCCCCATGGAGCTGCGCGAGCTCGACCACTCGCCGAACATCGAGGTCATCGTCAACCCCGAGGACATCGACTACGACGAGGGCTCGATCGCCGAGCGCCGCAAGAACAAGCAGACCGACATGGTCGCCAAGACGCTGGAGAACTGGGCGATCCGCGACATCGGCGACCGCCCGCACAAGCTCTTCCTCCACTTCTTCGAGTCCCCCGTCGAGATCCTCGGCGAGGACGGTCAGGTCGTCGGCCTGCGCACCGAGCGCACGGAGCTCGACGGCACGGGCAACGTCAAGGGCACCGGCGCCACCACCGACTGGGACGTCCAGGCCGTCTATCGCGCGGTCGGCTACCTCTCCGACGAGCTGCCCAAGCTCCCCTGGGACGCCGTCTCCGGCACCGTCCCGGACGAGGGCGGCCGCGTCATCGAGGAGACCGGCGCGCACATGGCCTCCACCTACTGCACCGGCTGGATCCGCCGTGGCCCCGTCGGCCTCATCGGCCACACCAAGGGCGACGCCAACGAGACCGTCGCGAACCTCCTCGACGACTTCGCCAACGGTCGCCTCCTCACCCCGGAGACCCCGGAGCAGGACGCGGTCGTGTCCTTCCTCGAGGGCAAGGGCATCACGTACACCACGTGGGAGGGGTGGTACGCGCTGGACGCGGCCGAGAAGGCGCTCGGTGCCGAGCAGGGGCGTGAGCGGGTGAAGATCGTGGAGCGCGAGGACATGCTCCGCGCGTCGGGTGTCGACCTGGGCTGAGGCCCTCCCCCTGGACCCGCACCTTCGCGTGCGGGTCCAGTCGCGTGCGGGGTCCCGACACGTGCGGGTCCCGCGTGTGCGGGTCCAGGCGCGGGAGCCTAGGCCCGGCTTAGGGCGCCGTCCCGTGTGCCCACCCGTCCCGCCCTGCGGGACGATTGCCCACACGGAAGTCCGGCGCCACCAGGCCCGACCCGTACGCGACGATCACCAGTTGGGCGCGGTCCCTTGCACCCACCTTTCCCATGATGCGGCTCACGTGGGTCTTCGCCGTCAGGGGGGAGAGGCCCAGGGTTTCCGCTATCTCCGTGTTGTTGAGGCCTCGGGCCACCAGGGTCAGGACCTGGCGTTCGCGGTCCGAGAGGCCTTCCGGGCCGCCCGTCACCGGAGTTCGCGGGCTCGCGAGGACCCTGGCTATCAGGCGGGACGTCGGGCCCGGGGAGAGCAGGGACTCCCCGCCCCCGGTCAGACCCGTACCGGCTCCGGCTCCGCCCCTGAGCCCGATGTTGACGCGGGCTTCGCGGCCAGCGGACCCGGCCACCACGCCTTCCGCCCGAGCAGGACGCTCGCACTGGTGACGAGGTAGGTGCGGACCAGGAAGGTGTCGAGCAGGACGCCGACCGCGATCACGAAGCCGAGCTCCGCCAGCGGCACCATCGGCATGTTGACGAGGACCGCGAACGTGGCGGCCAGGACGAGCCCCGCCGAGGCGATCACGCCGCCGGTCGTGCGCAGGGCGGTCAGGGCCGCGGCGGCCGGGGCGCTCCCGTTCAGGCACTCCTCGCGCATCCGGTGCATCAGGAAGATGCCGTAGTCGACGCCGAGGGCGACGAGGAAGACGAAGGAGAGCAGGGGCAGGCCCGGGTCGCTGCCCGCGTAGCCGAAGAGGGGTTCGAAGACGAGGGCACCGATGCCGAGGGCCGCGCCCCAGACGGCGACGACCGCGGCGATCAGGATCAGCGGCGCGACGAGGCTGCGCAGCAGCGCGACCAGCACGATCGTCACGACGAGGAGGACGAGCGGGACGACGATCCTCCGGTCGCGGGCCTCGGTGTCGGTCATGTCGAGCTGTTCGGCGCTGGGCCCGCCGACGTACACCCCTTCGCCGAGCGCGGAGCGCAGCTCCCGGATGGTCGCGGTCTCGCCGGCGGACTGCGGCGGGTGCGCGGCGACGACGGAGATCTCCGTCCAGCCGCCACCGCTGCGGCCGCGCTCGGCCCGCACGACTCCCCCGGTCGCCCGCGCGGTGTCCAGCGCGCGCGTGGCGGCGGCGGTCGGCGCCACGACGGTGAGGGGCTGGGTGCTCGTCTCCGGGTACGCGGCGGCCAGCGTCTTCATCGCGGCGACCGCTTCCGGGGTGGAGCTGAAGGAGTCCTCCTGCTTGATGTCTCCGGGCATGTTCAGCGCGCCGAGGGCGAGGGCGGCCGGGGCGGCGGATCCCGTGACGAGGACGGCGAGCGGGCGCCGGCCGGCCGAGGAGCCCATCGCGGCGAAGAGCGAACGGCGCGCGGCCTTCGGCTCGCTTCCGTACGCCGGGATCAGCGGCCAGAACACCCGTCGGCCGAGGACGACGAGCAGGGCGGGCAGCAGCGTCGTCATCGCGACGAGCGCGCACAGGACGCCGACGGCGGCCGTGGGCCCCATGCCCCGGCTGCTGTTCATGTCGGCGGCGAGCAGGCAGAACATGCCGAGGGCGACGGTCCCGGAGGAGGCGAGGACGGCGGGCCCGCAGCCGCGCAGGGCCGCGGCCATCGCGTCGTACGGACGGGGGGTCCGACGCAGCTCCTCGCGGTAGCGGGAGACGAGGAGCAGGGCGTAGTCGGTGCCCGCGCCGAAGACGAGGATCGTCATGACGCTCGTGCTCTGGCCGGAGACGCTGATGTCGAAGCCCTGGTGGAGGGCGTAGGTGACGGCCATCGAGAGGAAGTCGGCGACGCCGGCGACGACCAGCGGCACCAACCAGAGGAACGGGCTGCGGTAGATGACGATCAGGAGGATCGCGACGACGGCGACGGTCGTGTAGAGCAGCGGGCCGTCGAGGGAGTTGTAGACCTCGCTCGCGTCGGTGGCGAGGGCGCCGGGGCCGCCGACCTCGCCGCTCACGGTCTCGCGGACGTCGTGGACGAAGGCGTCCCTGGCCGTCTCGTCCGAACCGGGCTCGGTGCTCGACACGGCGTACGGGAGGGTGCTGCCGTCCTCGGAGGGGACGGGCCGCGGGGTCGAGAGGAGCGGGTGCGCGGCGGCGACCTCCCGCACCTCCCGGGCGGCGGTGGCCTTGTCGGCGGCGGTCAGTCCGCCCTCGCGGTGGTAGACGAGCACGAGGTCGGTGGAGTCCCCGCCGGGCAGCTGCTCGGTGATCTTCGCGACCTGCGTCGAGTCGGCGCTCGCCGGCAGGTAGTCGACGGCGCGGTTGCGCTGGACGTCGCCGAGCTTTCCGGCGAGGGGCGCGGCGAGGGCGATCACGATCACCCACAGGGCCAGCACCCCCCGGCCGACGATCCTCTTACGGCCCTCCATCACGGGCCTCCCTCCATCGGTCCTCTTGGGTTCGCTCCCAGACTCCCGTCGCCCGAAGGCGAATTCGTCGCGCTGACGAGGGAGGTGGCGGGTACTCCCGGGGGCGGTGAGCGGGGGTGATTACTCCCCGGGGAGTACGCGCGCGCGTACGGGAGGGGTGACGGGTGGGGAGCCACGGGAGCGGGTACGCGCGCGTGCGGGTGGGGTACGACGGCGGCCTCCCACCCTCGGCTTCCGACGGGCCCGGGGTCGCGCGCGCTCATAACCTGGAAGGACCCGGAGGAGGTGAGGGCCGTGTCCGCACCCGCGATCGACCGGCTCGGGCAGGCCCGGGACGCGGCGGCCCGGGAGGCCTGGTCCGAGGCGTACGAGCTGCTGCGCGCCCATGACGCGCACCCCTCACGGGCGCTGACCGCCGACGACCTGATGACGCTCGCCGACGCGGCCTGGTGGTCGGGCCACGTGGACGAGTCCGTGGCCGCGCGGCTGCGGGCCCACGCGGCGTACGTGGCGGGTGGCGACCACCGGGGTGCGGGGCTCGCCTCCTGGTGGCTGCACCACGAGTACGGGGGTCTCGGCCGGCCCGCGGCGGCCGCCGGCTGGCTGCACCGGGCGCACCACCATCTGGACGACCTGCCGCCCTGCCCGGAGCAGTGCTTCGTCGCATGGACGGACGCCGAGGAGGCCACCGCACGCGGTGACCGCACGTCCGCGCTCGCGGCGATCCGCCGCATGACCGGGCCGGCCGTCCGCTCCGGCAGCCCGGACGTCCTCGCGCTCAGCCGCCGGGCCGAGGCCTCGGTCCTGCTGGCCCAGGGCCGCCGTGCCGAGGGGTTCGCACAGCTCGACGAGGCGGTGCGGGCGGTGACGGCGGGCGAGCTGAGCGGCATGTTCACCGGCCTGCTGTACTGCCTGGCCATCGACCTGTGCATGCGGTCCGCGGACCTCGGCCGCGCGGTGGAGTGGACGAACGCGGCGATGGAATGGTGCTCCCCGCCCTGGACGGGCCGCCGGCCCGCCGAGACGCCGCCGCTGGGCGTCACGCCCTCCGGAGAGAACCCCTTCCGGGGTGTCTGCCGGGCCCACCGGGTCGCGGTCCTCGACCTCCTCGGGGCGTGGGCGCTCGCGGAGGCGGAGGCGCGGCAGGCGTGCCGGGAGGTGCCGGTGGACTGCCTGGAGTCGGCGGCCGCCGCGTACTACACGGCCGGGGACGTCCAGCGGCGCCAGGGCCGTCTGGAGGAGGCCGCCGCCTCGTACGCGCACGCGCACGAACTGGGCCGGATCCCGCAGCCGGGGCTCGCGCTGCTGCGCCTGGCGCAGGGGCGGGCCGAGGCGGCGGTGGCGGGCGTCGGTCTGGCGCTCGCCTGCGACCCCGGCCACGACCTCCTCGGCCGGGCCCGGCTGCTCGCCGCCCTTACCGAGGTGGCCCTCGCGGTCCGTGACGTGCCGGGGGCGGCGGGTGCGGCGGCGGAGCTGGAGGTACTGGCCGGGGACGTACCGCTGCTGCGGGCGATGGCGGACACGGCGCGGGGCGCGGTGGCCCTGGCCGAGTCCCGCCCGGAGCCCGCACGGCGTCTGCTGCGCCGGGCGCTCGGGGGGTGGCTGGGGCTGGGGGTGCCGTATGAGGCGGCGCGGGTACGGGTGCTTCTCGCGTCGGCCGACCGGACGTCGGCCCGTCGGGAGCTGGGGATGGCGCGGATGGTCTTCGAGCGGCTCGGGGCGGTGCCGGACGCCCGGCGTACGGCGGCTCTCCTCGGGCGCTAGGGGACTTACGGACCTACGAGACCGTCCGTGCCGAGGCCAGGAGCCTGACCGTGTCCTCCGGGGCCAGGGCGAGGGCGTTGCCGACCGTGCCCAGGACCTCCGTCTCGGACGGGGTGTACGCGCCGTCCGCGAGGGCGATGCGGGCGGCCTGGAGGAGGATCGACTCCCGCCCGGCGGGCGACAGGTGCGGGGTGAGCGGCTCCAGGGCCTCGTGGAGTTCGATCGAGAGGAGCGTCCCCTCGGGGTTCACCTCGGGCATGAAGCGCCCGGTGTCGGCCTCCAGTGCCTCGACGAGGTCGACGAGCTGGACGGCCGTGCACTCGGCGAAGCCGGCGGACCGGACAGCGGTGACGGCCCGGTCCAGGACCTCGCGGGAGTCGGTGCCGCCGGCGGCGAGGACGGCCAGGGCGACGGTGTGCACGGCGTCGCGCAGCATCGCGGAGAAGCGGCTCGTCGTCGGGTGGTCGAGCACCTCCGTACCGAAGTGCGTGTGACAGGCCGCGCACTCGACGACGGGGCCGGTACAGCCCCGGGGCAGGACGGGGACGCCCAGGACGGCGAACCTGCGGCGGCCGGTGCGGCGCCGGTAGTTCCGGTCGCCCCCGCACTCCTCGCAGAAGAACTCGCCGTCTCCGACGGTGTTCCAGGAGGTGCGGATTCCGCAGATGCCCACTTTCCCACCACGTGAATTCCGGGCAGACCGCACACGCACCTCCTCAACGGCCCGGCTGCACTGCCGGCGTTGGCGTGATGTTAGCCACATCCTCGATGTGGCGTCAGCACCCCGTCAGGACTTCGCCCCGGAGATGGCCGAGACACGTCACCGTGCCGGAAGGCCTCAGGAAGCGCGGCGGCGGCGCTTCGCGAAGGCCAGGAAGCCTCCGCCGACGGCGACGGCCGCCACGGCGGCGCCGATCGCTCCGGGACCGATGGCCGAACCGGTCGTCGCGAGATCACCCTCCGGGGTGGCGGAGGGAGTCGGGGTCACCGCACCGGGGGTGGTCTCGCCCGGGGCGGACGGGGACGCCGAGGTCGAAGGGGTCGAAGGGGTCTCCGGGGCGCCAGGCGTCGCGCCGCCCTGGCTCGGGGTGGGCTCGGGGGTGGCCGGCGCGGTGGGGACGGGGGTGTCGGTCGGCTCGGGCGTCCCGGGGGTGACGACCGGGCCGGGCGTCGTCCCTCCGGGGAGGCAGCCGGTGAAGTTCATCTGGTGGGTCTCGGCACCGGGGACGGTCGTCATGGATTCGGCGATCACGGAGCCGTTGACGTGGCCGGGGCCTATGCCCTTGCCGCCCATCTCGACCTTGGCGTTCGGGGCGAGGATCGTGCCCGGCCAGGAGGTGTAGTTCTTCTTCACGCTCTCGGCCTGCGGGAAGTTCCACAGCAGCCGGGAGCGGATCTGGCGGTACTCGTCGCGCGGGACGGCGTAGTCGTCGATGACGGGGGCGCCGCCGTCGAGGTTCTCGTAGTAGACGCCGTACGTGGCCGAGGTGCTCATGTCGTACGAGGTGCCGAGCACGTTCACGAGGGTCGAGGAGCCGACCGGGACGTCCAGGGTGATCGCGCGGACCTTCTCCAGGTCGGCGGCGTTCACGGCGAAGACGTTGAGCTTCTTGTCGGCGCCGGTGAGGAAGAGGCCGTCGCCGGCGGCGGCGACCGTGCCGTTGGGCTGCGTCGCGGCCCAGCCGGTGGAAAGGGTCCGCAGCCGCGCGAACTCCTTCGCGAAGTCGACCGGGGACGTGCCTTCCGCGACCTTGTTCCCGTCGACGCCGAAGCCCTGACCGGGCGTGGAGCGGTCGACGACCTTGCCCGCGACGCCGGTGCCGTTGTCGAGGACGACCTGGTTCGCGTACAGCGTGCCGCCGACGACGAGGCTGTGGCCGCCGGGCAGCTTCGCGAGGTCGGCGCCGGTGAGCTTGTGGCCGACGGAGAAGCCGGAGGGCTGCTTCGGGTCGCCGAACGTCGCGTCGCCGCCGACCGCGACCGCGCCTTCGGAGTCCGAGTGGCGGACGGAGTCCTTCTCGACGAACTCGGCGTACAGACCGGCCGTGCCGAGCGGCTGCGACGCGCACTCCGTGGTGGTGGCGGAGGCGGTGGGGGCCCAGCCGAGGGCGGCACCGGTCACCGCGAGAACGGCGGCCACGGCGGCGGACGTGCGCATGCGAGCTCCAGGTCGGGAGTGCGGGGAGGGAGTGTCCGAGTGGACGAGCCGACCTTCCGCCAGACGCTGATGTGGCGTCAACTCACCCCATATGCCGCCGATTCCGGCATGCCTGAGCAATCTTCCTTAAGCGAACCTGAAACCGTGACACAGGTCACAAAAGCGAGCCGCCCCGCACCCCTTCTCGGGGTGCGGGGCGGCTCGTGGACCGGGACCGGGGGTCAGCGCGCGGAGCGGTTGACCGCCGAGATGACCGCCTTCAGGGAGGCGCGGGTCGTGTTGGCGTCGATGCCGATGCCCCACAGGACCTTGCCGTCGATGGCGCACTCGATGTACGAGGCGGCCTGCGCGGAGGCGCCCTCGCTCATGGTGTGCTCCTGGTAGTCCAGCAGGCGGGCGTCGACGCCGATGGCCTGCAGCGCGGCGAAGAACGCGGAGATCGGACCGTTGCCGGAGCCCGTCAGGACGGTGTCGACGCCGTCGACGACCGCCTCGACGGTCAGCGTGTCCGTGCCGTCGGTGTCGGAGGTCGACTGGCCGGAGCGCAGCTGGATGCGCCCCCAGGCGTTGTCCGGGTTGGGCAGGTACTCGTCCTGGAAGACGGCCCAGATCGCGGCCGGCGTGACCTCGCCGCCCTCGGTGTCGGTCTTCTGCTGGATGATCTTCGAGAACTCGATCTGCATCCGGCGCGGCAGGTCCAGCTTGTGGTCGTTCTTCAGGACGTACGCGATGCCGCCCTTTCCGGACTGCGAGTTGACCCGGATGACGGCCTCGTAGGAGCGGCCGACGTCCTTCGGGTCGATCGGCAGGTACGGGACGGCCCACTCGATCTCGTCGACGGTCTTGCCCTGGGCGGCCGCGTCGGCCTCCATGGCGTCGAAGCCCTTCTTGATGGCGTCCTGGTGGGAGCCGGAGAAGGCGGTGTAGACCAGGTCGCCCGCGTAGGGGTGGCGCGGGTGGACCTCCATCTGGTTGCAGTACTCGGAGGTACGGCGGATCTCGTCGATCTGGGAGAAGTCGATCTGCGGGTCGACGCCCTGCGAGAACAGGTTCATGCCCAGCGTCACCAGGTCGACGTTGCCGGTCCGCTCGCCCTGGCCGAACAGGCAGCCCTCGATGCGGTCGGCGCCGGCCATGATCGCCAGCTCGGCGGCCGCCACGGCGGTGCCGCGGTCGTTGTGCGGGTGGACGGAGACGCAGATGTGCTCGCGGCGGGTCAGGTTCCGGGACATCCACTCGAAGCGGTCCGCGTGCGTGGACGGCGTCGAACGCTCCACGGTGGCGGGCAGGTTGAGGATGATCTCGCGGCCCGGGCCCGGCTGCCAGACGTCGCAGACCGCCTCGCAGACCTCCAGGGCGAAGTCCAGCTCGGTGTCGGTGAAGATCTCGGGGCTGTACTGGTAGCCGAAGACCGTCTCCGGGCCCAGCAGCTTCTCCGCGTACTCCATCACCAGGCGCGTGCCGTCCACGGCGATCTGCTTGATCTGCTCCTTCGAGCCGCGGAAGACGACCCGGCGGAAGGTGGGCGCGGTGGCGTTGTACAGGTGGACGGTGGCGCGCTTGGCGCCCTTCAGGGACTCCACGGTCCGCTCGATCAGGTCCTCGCGGGCCTGGGTCAGGACGGAGATGGTGACGTCGTCCGGGATCGCGCCCTCTTCGATGATGGAGCGCACGAACGCGAAGTCGGTCTCGCCGGAGGACGGGAAGCCGACCTCGATCTCCTTGTAGCCCATGCGTACGAGCAGGTCGAACATCTCGCGCTTGCGGGCCGGGGACATCGGGTCGATCAGGGCCTGGTTGCCGTCGCGCAGGTCGGTGGACAGCCAGCGGGGCGCCTTGGTGATGCGCTTCTCGGGCCAGGTCCGGTCGGGGATGACCACGGCCTCGTACTGGCCGTACTTGTGGATCGGCATCCCGGACGGCTGCTGCGTGTGGGTCGCGTTGGTGATGGGCGTCGGGCGGCTGACGAAAGGCGACTGAGACATGTGCGTAGGGCTCCTCGGGTCCTGCGGGAGGGACGGCCGACTGTCGAACGCAACACCAAAACCCGCGGGGAGGGGGTCGGCCTACGACTACAGGCCCTCGCCGCGGCAGCTAAGGAGAAGCAGCCCGAAACGCATGATGTGCGTCACCATAGCCCAGGTCCGCGGAAGGCGGACGTCCTGTTTCAGTATGCGGGACGGCCGCCGCGTCAAGGTCGAAAGGTGACCCATCACTCCATTTCGCCAATCCTCGCCCCAACCCGTGACAGTTTCATCACGCAGTGCCACATTCGAGGGATGAATCAGCACTCGTCTGCCTTCTGCACGATCGTCCCGCCGCACATCCTGGAGCGGCTCTCCGCGTCCGACGACCCGGCGATCGCCGAGGCCGCCCGGCGCACCCTCCTGGTGGACACGGCGCAGCGCGCGGCACGTACGCAGGGGCCCGCCGCCCCCGCGGACGCCGAGCCCTCCGACACGCCGAGGCGCACCATCTACGACGCCGGGCACGGCACCGAGCTGCCGGGCGTCCTGGTGCGCAAGGAGGGGGACGCGGCGGTGAAGGACGCCACCGTCAACCGCGCCCACGCCGGGCTCGGCGCGACCTTCGACCTCTTCGCGAAGGCCTACGGCCACCGCTCGATCGACGGCGCCGGCATGCCGCTCCTCGCGAGCGTCCACTTCGACGAGAAGTACGACAACGCGTTCTGGAACGGCGAGCAGATGGTGTTCGGCGACGGCGACGGCGAGCTGTTCCTCGACTTCACGATCCCCGTCGACGTCATCGGCCACGAGCTCGCGCACGGCTTCACCCAGCACTCCGCGAACCTCGCCTACTTCGGCCAGTCCGGGGCGCTCAACGAGTCGGTGTCCGACGTCTTCGGCTCGCTCGTGAAGCAGTACGCGCTGGGCCAGTCGGCCGCTCAGGCCGACTGGCTGATCGGCGCCGGTCTCCTCGGTCCCGCCATCGACAACGGGGTCGCGCTGCGCTCCATGAAGGAGCCCGGCACGGCCTACGACGACGACGTCCTCGGCAAGGACCCGCAGCCGGCGACCATGGACGACTACGTGCGCACCAGCTCCGACAACGGCGGTGTGCACATCAACTCCGGCATCCCCAACCACGCCTTCTACCTGCTTGCCACCGAGCTCGGCGGGAACGCCTGGGAGCGGGCGGGGCAGATCTGGTACGACGTGATGACCGGCGGCACGCTGACCGAGGAGGCCCGCTTCTCCGAGTTCGCACGGGCCACCGTCGCGGCGGCGAAGGCGCGGTACGGCGACGGGGAGGAGATCCAGGCCGTCCTCAAGGCGTGGACGGCGGTGGGGGTGCCCGCCGAGTGACCGGCTGGTAGACAGGGGCCCATGCGGATTCGAGTGCGGCGCACGGGTGGTTTCGCGGGCATCGAGCGGTCGGCGGAGGTGGTGGTCTCGGACCCCGAGTGGGAGTCCCTGGCCGCCACCGTCCTCGCGGAGGGCGACGGCGACGTCAAGGGCGTGCCGGACGGCTTCTCGTACGAGATCACCGTCGACGGCCGCACGCTCCGCTGCGGCGACCCCCACCTCACGGACGCCCAGAGGACCCTCGTCACGAGGGTCCTCGAGGAAGGCGCGTAGGCCCTAGCGGACGCGGCGCCAGAACCTGCTCTGCTTCGGCGGCCGGACCTCCAGGGACCAGTCGCCCTCGGCGCTCCTGACCTGTACGAGCAGGGGCCCCTCGGGCAGCGGCCGGGCGTCCCTGGGGATCCTGCTCGCCACGTTGGCGAGGAGGTGATCGCGGCCGTCCGGCTCATCGCCCTGCACGTGGAAGTACGCGTGGCCGAACCCGGTGCGGAGCCGGGAGGAGAGCTGGGCGGCAGGGCCCGTGTACAGCAGCACGTCGGCACCCCGTCCCCGGGCGTCGCGGCCGAGCTCCTCCACGGTGCTCACCGGACGGACGGCGATCGTCCACTCGCTGCCGTAGGCGTTCACGCGCAGGCGCAGCGGGTTCCGGCCGTCGTGCCGCAGCAGCCCACGGCCCTCGTGGTCCTCCAGGGTCGTGTTCGCGAGCAGGACGGCGCATTCGTCCTTCTCGTCGAGGCTGTCCACTCCGAAGTAGCCGTCGCCCTTCCGGGTGGAGTCGACCAGGACGTAGCCGGCCGGGATCGGCACGTCGACGGTGATGGTCGTGGTGCCCTTGCCGCTGCGGACGAACTCCGGGAAGTCCTCGCCGAAGAGCTCGATGTCCGACCGCGGGCCGACCCGGCCGGGGCCCTGTGCGGGGATCCGTACCGGAGCCCGCGCCGGAGCGGCGGCCTCGGCCTCCCGGACCTTGGCCAGGAGCTCCTCGGGGATGGCCTCCGGCAGGGCGTCGGCGGGGGTGGGCTCGTCGGCCGGGACGTGCTCGTCCTCGGGGACGGGCTCCGGGTCCTTGCCCACGATGCCGAAGTCCTCGGCGAGGCCGACCAGCCCGGAGTCGTACCCCTGGCCCACCGCGCGGAACTTCCACGCCCCGTCGCGCCGGTAGAACTCGCCGAGGACGAACGCCGTCTCGGTGCTCGCGTCGTCGACCTCGTACAGCGCCAGCTGCTCGCCCGTGGCGGCGCTGATCGTCCGTATGTGGAGCCCCGGCACCTGGCCGAACGTCCCGTCGTCGCTGGACGCGGTGATCACGATGCGCTGGACCGCGGGCTCCACGCGCTCGGTGTCGATCTCCAGCCAGTCGGCGACCCGCTGCTCCTCGTCCCGCACCTGCCCGAGCAGGCGCACCGCGCCGGACGCGTGCGCGGGCTGGTTGTAGAAGACCAGGTCGCCGTCGCCCCGGACCCGGCCCGAGGCGTCGAGCAGCAGCGCCGAGGCGTCGGCCTCCGGCACCCCGTCGCCGGCGGCCCGCCGGACGACCGCGACCCGCCACACCTGCCCGGGGACCGGCAGGTTTCCCCCCTTGACGATCTCTGTCACGGCGCCATGCTGACACGCACCCGAGGGACCTGCCTAGAACACCGGGACTAGAAGCCGAGCTTGCGGAGCTGCTTCGGGTCCCGCTGCCAGTCCTTCGCGACCTTCACGTGGAGGTCGAGGAAGACCGGGGTGCCGAGGAGCGCCTCGATGTGCTTGCGGGACTTCATGCCGACCTCCTTGAGGCGGCTGCCCTTGGGGCCGATGATGATGCCCTTCTGGCTGGGGCGCTCGATGTACACGTTCGCGTGGATGTCGAGCAGCGGCCGGTCCGCCGGGCGGTTCTCCCGCGGGATCATCTCCTCGACGACCACCGCGATCGAGTGCGGCAGCTCGTCCCGTACGCCTTCGAGCGCGGCCTCGCGGATCAGCTCCGCGACCATGACCTGCTCCGGCTCGTCCGTGAGGTCGCCCTCCGGGTAGAGCGGCGGGGACTCCGGCAGGAGCGGGATGAGCAGGTCGGCGACGAGCTGGACCTGCTTGTCGCCGACGGCCGAGACGGGGACGATCTGCGCCCACTCGATGCCCAGCTCACGACCGAGCTGGTCGATGGCGATGAGCTGCTCGGCGAGGGTCTTGGAGTCCACCAGGTCGGTCTTGGTGACGATCGCGACCTTGGGGGTCTTCTTGATCTCGGCGAGCTCCTTGGCGATGAACCGGTCGCCGGGGCCGAGCTTCTGGTCGGCGGGCAGGCAGAAGCCGATGACGTCGACCTCGGCCCAGGTGGTGCGCACGACGTCGTTGAGCCGCTCGCCGAGGAGGGTGCGCGGCTTGTGGAGGCCTGGGGTGTCGACCAGGATCAGCTGCGCGTCCGGGCGGTGCACGATGCCGCGGACGGTGTGCCGGGTGGTCTGCGGCCGGTTCGAGGTGATGGCCACCTTCTGGCCGACCAGAGCGTTCGTGAGGGTGGACTTGCCCGCGTTGGGGCGGCCGACGAAGCAGGCGAAGCCGGCCCGGTGGACGGCTTCGGTTTCTTGGTTGCGAGCGCTCATGGGGGCCATTGTCCCCGATGAGCGCCCGCGTCACGCACTCAGTGCCCGGCGGCGCCGTATCCGCAGGCCGAAGAGCCCGGCCGCGCCGCCCACGACGAGGACCGAGGCGACGAGCCAGGGCAGGGCCAGGAAGGACACGGTGCCGGTCTCCTTCACGTCCTTCGCGGTGGCGGTGAGGGTGATGTCACCCCAGTCGAACTGCGGGGAGCCGCTCCAGCGCTCGGTGAGCCGGATCTTCTGCCGGGGCAGCAGCTCGGCGGGGACCCTGGCCAGGTCGCGGTCGAGGAGGGTGCGGCCGAAGAGGCCCTGGGCCTTCAGGACGACCTTGGGGTTGAGGGTGACGTTGCCCCGGTTGTGCAGGGTGTACGAGACGAGGGCGCTGCTCGTGCGGGTGCCGGGGACGAGCGGCCGGTCCTGGTCGAGGGCGACGTCCTCGACGGCGAGGGCGGGGACGGTGGGCCCGTTGACCCGGAGGTAGACGCGGGCGCCGACCGCGCGCTGGACGCCGACGGCGACGGAGCCCTTGCCGCCCGGGGCGATCCGCTCGTCGAGGGCGACGAGCGCCCCGGGGTGGTCGCCGGGGTCGGCATCGGCGGGGACGGTCAGGGTGAAGGGGACGGTGACGGCGGAGCGGGCGGGGACGGTGATCCGGGTCCGCTCGGGCTTGATCCAGGCGCCGGCCCCGGTCTGCTTCTCCCGCTGGGTGCGGACGGCGAAGCCGCCGTCCCGGTCGGTGTTGTAGGCGTCGGCGCCGTACAGCCGGAAGGTGAGCGGGGCGGCGGTCTTGTTGGCGACGGTGACGCGGTCGGTGAGCGTCGTGTTGGGGTCGGCGGAGAGGTAGAAGTACGGGCGGCCGCCGAGCCGGGAGGCGGCCGGGTAGACGGCCCACTCGCCGTTCTCGGCGGCCTGGGCGCCCGGCGCGAGGCCGAGCAGCACGAGGAGCGTGCTCAGGAGGAGGACGTACGGCTTCGTGCGCACGGGTGCGGAACCCCCCGGGGTGCGGATCGGAGACGGGTGCGGGTTGGTGACGGGTGACGGATCGGACCCGGGCTCGGATCGGGCTCGGGCTCGGATCGGGCTCGGGCTCGGATCGGGCTCGGGCTCGGATCGGGCTCGGGCTCGGATCGGGCTCGGATGCCGATCGGAGCGGGCCGGCCGGGTGCGCGCCCGGCCCGCGGGACGGTCAGGACAGGGTCAGCGTGAGCACGCCCGCGTACGAGCCGGGCGCGGTGAACGCCGGGACGTCGAGGGAGAGGCCCGCGTCGACGGTGAACTCACCGCCCGTGAGGGTGCCGTTCGGCGTGGAGGCGAGGGTCGCGCCGCCGCTGCCGACGGGTCCCGCCGAGCCGGCCGCACAGGCGCTGGGGCTGCCGGCCTTGGCGGTGCAGGCGGGGGTCCAGCTGAGGTTCCCGGCGCCGATGGAGCCGCCGGGGCCGGTGAAGTCGGTGACCTTGCCCGTCAGGGACCAGCCGGCGGGGCCGCCGCGGAAGTCCTTGACGGTCACCGTCTGCAGGGCGCCGGTGGCCGCGCCGCCCGCGCCGAAGTCGACGGAGGACAGCTGGACGGCGTCGCCGGCCTGGGTCATCGACAGCTCACCCGCGTTGACGGCCGCGGTGATCGTCTGACTGTTCGGCGGCGCCGGGACGATGACCTTGTACGCGGCGGGACCCGCCCCCTTCTCGGCGTCCCAGGCCGTGCCCTCGTACGCCACGATCCCGGTGGTCGCCGGGTCGTTGACCTTCAGGCGCGCCGCGAAGCCGCCCTCGCTGTCGGTCGTGACGGTCATCCGGTCGGCGGTCTCCGCCGCTCCCGCGCGGCCGACGACGGTCACCTCGGTGAGCGGGGTGAACTTGGAGCCGGTGACGGTCACCCGGACACCGGGGTCCCCGGAGGCGTTGTCGAGCTGGAGCGCGCGGAGGTTGGGGCTGGTCACGGGGCTCGCGACGACCGTCTCGGAGACCGGGGCGGGCGGGTTGAGCACCGTACAGGGGGTGTCCAGCTCCATGAGGTAGCTGGTGTGGATGTTGTAGTCACCGGGCGAGAGGGTGATCGAGCCGGCCTCGGTGGCGGTGAAGGTGCCCGTCATGGAGAAGGCCGGGAAGGAGCCCTTGCCGGGGACCGGCGGGTTCTTCTTGGGGCCGGTGACGGTGACCGTGCCGCTCTGGGCGCCGCCGAGGACCACCTTGCCGGTGGGCGTCATGATGTCGGCCGGAAGCGCGAGGTCGACGGGGTTGGACGCGGCGGGCTTGGTGATCGTGTAGGTCACGGTGACGGTCTCGCCGACCTTGGGGCTCGGCTTGTCGACCGTGATCTGGGCGGTGGTCGCGCCCTCGATCGGCGGGATCTGGGCGATCGGCGGCGGGACGCAGCGGGTCTGGAAGTCCACCGCCTGCGAGGTGGTCGCCGCGCCGGCCGGAGCCGCGAGCGCGCCTCCGCCGGCGACCGCGAGGGCGGCGACGCCGAGGACGGCGGTCCAGCGCCGTCTTCGGGACGCCGCCCGGGATCGGGTGAGTGCCATGGGTATGCCCCCTCCTGAGGGATGAGTGGGCGCCATTGACGGCCGCGGGCGGAGAGAAGTCAATGGAATCGAAACACATCGACTGATGACCCATCAGATACTGTCAAGATCGGCACATGAGGGGCATTCCCCCAGGTCGCGCCCCCTGGGCCACGACGAAGACCGGTGCCGCCCAGGGCGACACCGGTCCGGGTGATGCGGGCTCAGCTGAAGACGAACGGACCCGGCGACTGCGAGGTCACCGCGTCACAGTTCACCGTGACCCCGAAGATCACCATCTTGAGGGCGACCCCCGCGAAGTACGAGTTGAGGCTGTCGCCCGAGGCCACGGTCCCGCTCAGCGGGCCGATCTTGACGGACTGCCCGGCGGCCAGCGCCGGGTTCTTCTTCCCGGTGAAGACCCGGGTGCCACCGCCCCCCTTGGCCATCGTCAGGGTGGAGCTGATCGTGTCGGCGCCGACCGCGACCGGCGTCGTGATGGCCGACGTGAGCGTGATGGTCGCGGCGGTGCCGCTCTGCGTGGCCGCGAGGTTGGCGGTGCCGCTGCCCCACGTACCGCAGTCGTACGTCGCCGTCGCCGAGCCCGGCGACACGGCGCCGGCCGTCGGGGCGAAGGCGAGTCCGGCGGCGGCGAGCGCCCCCGTGAGTACCGCGACGGCTCCTAAGGTGCTTCTGCTTCTCATGGCGAGTTCGAACCCCTTCCGATACCGAACGCAGGGGTGCGGACACTGCGTGGATGATGGAGATCTGACGGTCCGTCGGACGAACCGCTGTCATTGACGCGCAGACCGCCGGGGAAGGCAAGAGAAGGTGCGGTGATCCTTCACAAACACACAAAGCGGCGGGGGCCCGGCGTGCCGCCGGACCCCCGCTGTCCTGATCCCGTCGCTCAGCCCGCGGTGACGGCCACGCGCAGCTGCCCGTCCGGACCGGCGAGCAGCACCGGGGTCTCCGGGCCGCCGAGGTCCCGTACCGCCGCGCGGTCGTCGGCGGAGGCGGCCTCGGCGTTCGACACCACGGCCGCCGCCTCCAGGGACTGGGCACCGCTGGCCACGGCCATCGCGACCGCGGTCTGCAGCGCGCTCAGCTTGAGCGACTCCAGCTCCACGGTGCCGGCCACATAGGTGCGGCCCGTCTCGTCGCGTACGGCCGCGCCCTCGGGCACGCCGTTGCGGGCGCGGGCGCTCCGCGCAAGGGTGATGATCTTGAGGTCCTCGGCGCCGAGGTCGCCGTGCTCGCTGCTGAGTGTCATGAGCCGAGCATAGGTCGAGGCCGGGGCCGGGCCGGTGCGGGTCTCAGCCCGTGATCGATCCCGGTCTCAGCCCGCGACCAGGTGCACCGGCTCGACCGGCTCAGGTCTCAGCCCGTGACCAAGAGCATGACCTCAGGTCCCGGCCCCCACCGCGCACCTCGCCTCCGGCCTCAGCCCGCCACCGGGTACATCGCCCCGCGCCGCCCCTCCGGCGACACCAGCCACTCCAGCTTCTCGGCCGTGTCCGCCTCCGGGAGCGGGGTGTGCATCACGATGACCAGGTCCGGGCGGGCCGGGACCCTCAGCTGGGTGGCCTCGACGACCAGCGTGCCGACCAGCGGGTGCTCCATCTCCTTGCGGTTCTGGCCGCCGGGCAGGATGTCCCGCCGCTCCCACAGCTCCGCGAACTCCGGGCTGACCTCCTTGGCCTCCTCGACCACCGCCCGGAAGCCCTCGTCGTCCGGGCACTCGGAGCACGCCGAGCGGAACTGCGCGACGATCTTCGGCGCCAGCTCCTCCCAGCGCGTCGACCGCGCGCGGTACAGCGGGTCCGTGAAGAACGCGATCAGGCAGTTCTGGACGATCTCCTGGCGCATCCCGAGCACGATCGCCGCCGCGTCGTTCCACATCACGGTGTTCCAGTACTGGTCCATGATGTGCGCCGGGAACGGCATCCACGCGTCGATGAGCCGCCGCAGCCCGTGGCACATGTCCCGGTCCTCCGGGGCCGCCTCCAGGGCCGGCGGGTTCAGCGCCGCCAGGACGTACAGATGGCGCCGCTCGGCGGGGCTCAGCCGCAGCACCCGCGCGACCGAGTCGAGGACCTGCGGGGAGACCGTGATGTCCCGGCCCTGCTCCAGCCACTGGTACCAGGAGACGCCGACGCCCGCGAGGACCGCGACCTCCTCCCGGCGCAGGCCCGGGGTGCGGCGGCGGGCGCCGCCGTCCGGCAGTCCCGCCTCGGCCGGGCTGACCCGGGCCCGACGGCTCATCAGGAACTCGCGCAGTTCCCCGAGTCGGTGCTGCTTCGCGCTGGTGCTCTCGAGAGCGACGGCCACGTGTGCTTCCTCCCCCTGGACGCAATGCGGTGCCTGGTGGTGCGACCAACAGGATAAGTTCCCGCTCCCCGGCGTTGTACCCGCACGCCGAAGGTGGACGCATGGCAACGACGACCACCACCCCGCCCGAGTCCCCCACCGCCCCGGCCGCTCCCCCGGCCCTCAGCCGCCGCGACCGGCTGGTCCTCTTCGTCCTGTGCGCCGCCCAGTTCATGGTGGCGCTCGACTTCTCCGTCCTGAACGTCGCTCTGCCCGTCCTCGGCGCCGACCTGCGCTTCGACGCGTCGGCCCTCCAGTGGGCGGTCACCGCCTTCGCGCTGCCCTCCGGCGGCTTCCTGCTCCTGTTCGGCCGGATCGGCGACCTCTTCGGCCGCAAGAAGCTCTTCCTCTCCGGCCTGGTGCTCTTCGGCGCGGCCTCCCTGCTCGCCACCCTCGCCTGGAGCCCCGGCGTCTTCCTCGCCGGCCGCGCCCTCCAGGGCCTCGGCGCGGCGGCGATCGTGCCGACCGGCATGGCGCTGCTCACCACCGTCTTCCCCGAGGGCCCGCTGCGGGCCAGGGCGCTCGGCATCTCCGGCACCCTGATGTCCCTCGGCTTCACCATCGGCATGGTGCTCGGCGGTGTCATGACCGACACCCTCGGCTGGCGCTCCACGATGGCGCTGCTGGCCGTCTTCACCCTGATCGTGCTGCCGCTCGCCCCGGGCCTGCTGCCCGAGTCCCGCACCCCGGAGCGGCCCCGCCTCGACGTGCCCGGCGCGATGACCGTCACCGGCGGTCTGCTCTCCCTGATCTACGCCCTGACGACGGCGGCCGAGCGCGGCTTCGGCGGCGTGGACGTCCCCGTGGCGCTCGCCCTCGGCGTGCTGCTCCTCGTGGCCTTCGGCGTGATCGAGTCCCGGCACCCGGCCCCGCTGGTCTCGCTGCCGGTGCTGCGCCGCCGTACCGTCGCCTTCGGCAACCTGGGCGGTCTGGTCACCTTCTCGATGATGTCGACGATCGTCTTCGTCCTGACGCTGTACCTGCAGGAGACCCTCGGCCTCTCGGCCTTCGCCTCCGGCATCGTCTTCGGCGTCCAGGGCGCGTTCTCGGTGCTCGCCGGCATGATCACCCCGAAGGTGATCGGCCGCTTCGGCGCCCACCGCACCCTGGTGGTCTCGCTCGCCGGACAGGGCCTGCTGACCGCCGCGATCCTCGGCATCGGCCGGGAGTCGGGCGCGGTCCTGGCGACCGTCGCCGTCTCCCTGGCGTCGATGCTGCACCTCGGCGCGATCATCTCGTACGGCGTGACCGTCACCTCCGGCGTCCGCGACGAGGAGCAGGGGCTGGCGACCGGTCTGGTCACCACCACCCAGCAGGTCGGTCTCACCGTCGGCATCCCGCTGCTCGGGGTGCTCGCGACCACCGGCGAGGACCTGTTCTCGGGGGTCCGCACGGTCATCGCCCTGGACGCGGCGATCGTGGTGGCCGCGGCGGTCCTGGTCGCCCTCGGCCTGCGGCGCCGGTCCTGAAGGCCGGGTGTGCGGCGCCGGCCCTGGGCTACGGCCGGTCGAGGCGGAGCCGTACCGCCCTCGGAAGACCCGCGACGACGAGGTCGTACGAGTCCTCGACGAGCTCCCGGACCATGCGGTCCGGGAGCTCTCCCACGGTCACGGTGTTCCAGTGCCGCTTGTTCATGTGGTAGCCGGGGGCGATCGCCGGGTGCTCCTCCCGGAGCCGTACGGCCTCGTCCGGCTCGCACTTGAGATTGACCCGCAGCGGCTCGGCGTCGAGCCACGAGAGCGCGAACATCTTCCCGGCGACCTTGAAGACGGAGACGTCCGGGCCGAACGGGAACTCCTCCGCCGCGTCGTTGAAGTCCAGGCAGAAGGCGCGCAGCTCGTCGGGGGTCATTCCGGTTTCTCCTCCGGTTCCAGCGGTTCCACGAGCACGGTGACGATCTTGTTCCGGCGGCCGGCCGGCGACTCGGCCGTCAGCCGCAGCGAGCGTCCGTCCGGAAGCTCCACGACCGCCTTGGCGCCCGAGATCGGGACCCGGCCGAGCGCCTTGGCGAGCAGACCGCCGACGGTCTCCACGTCCTCGTCGTCGTACTCGTCGGGGCCGAAGCCGTACAGCTCGCCGAGGTCGCCGATGTCGAGGCGGGCGGTGACCCGGTAGCGGTCGTCGCCGAGCTCCTCGACGGGCGGCAGCTCCCGGTCGTACTCGTCGGTGATCTCGCCGACGATCTCCTCCAGGATGTCCTCGATGGTGACGATGCCGGCCGTGCCGCCGTACTCGTCGATGACGACGGCGACGTGGTTGCGCTCCTGCTGCATCTCGCGCAGCAGGTCACCGGCGTTCTTGGTGTCGGGCACGAAGGCGGCGGGCCGCATCGCGGTGGACACCAGGTCGGACTCGGAGTCCCGGTTGATGTGGGTCCTGCGGACCAGGTCCTTCAGGTAGACGATGCCGACGATGTCGTCCTCGTTCTCCCCGGTGACCGGGATCCGGGAGAAACCGGAGCGCAGCGCGAGGGTGAGGGCCTGCCGGATGGTCTTGTACCGCTCGATGCAGATCAGGTCGGTCCGGGGCACCATCACCTCGCGGACGAGGGTGTCGCCCAGCTCGAAGACCGAGTGCACCATGCGGCGCTCCTCGTCCTCGATCAGCGACTCCGCCTCGGCGAGGTCGACCATGGCCCGCAGCTCGGCCTCGGAGGCGAAGGGGCCCTTGCGGAAGCCCTTGCCCGGGGTCAGCGCGTTGCCGATGAGGATGAGCAGCTGCGGGATCGGGCCCATGATCCGGGCCAGCGGAAGCAGCACGTACGCGGCGGCGGTCGCCGTGTTCAGCGGGTGCTGGCGGCCGATGGTGCGCGGCGAGACGCCGACGGCCACGTACGAGACGAGGACCATCACGACGATCGCGACGAGCAGCGCCTCCCAGGTCTCCGGGAAGGCCTCCAGGCAGGCGTACGTGACGAGGACGCCGGCCGCCATCTCGCAGGCGACGCGGACGAGCAGCGCCACGTTGAGGTAGCGGGTCGGGTCGGCGGCGACCTGGGCGAGCTTCTCGGCCCCGCGCCGCCCGGACCTGACGGCCTCGGCGGCGCGGAAGCTGGAGACGCGGGCGAGACCGGCCTCGGCGCAGGCGGCGAGCCAGGCGACGATGACCAGCGCGACCGCGCCGAGGATGAGCGAAGCGTTCATCGGGGTCAGGACACGGTCGGCGCCGGGGACGGGCCGGTGAGGCCCTTCTCCGCGCGCCAGCCGTCGACGATCGCCGCTTGGAGGCCGAACATCTCGGCCTTCTCGTCCGGCTCCTCGTGGTCGTACCCGAGCAGGTGCAGCACCCCGTGGACGGTGAGGAGCTGGAGCTCCTCGTCCATGGAGTGCTGCGTCGGGGCGTCCTTGCCCTGCTGGGTGGCGACCTCGGGGCAGAGCACGATGTCGCCGAGGAGGCCCTGCGGGGGCTCCTCGTCTTCCTTCGACGGCGGGCGCAGCTCGTCCATCGGGAAGGACATGACGTCCGTGGGTCCGGGCAGGTCCATCCACTGGATGTGGAGCTGCTCCATCGCCTCCGCGTCCACGACGATCACCGAGAGCTCGGAGAGCGGGTGGATGCGCATGCGCGCGAGCGCGTAGCGGGCGATGTCGAGGATCGACTGCTCGTCGACCTCGGTGCCGGACTCGTTGTTGACGTCGATCGACATGTGCTGTTTCTGCTACTTCCCGTTGCGGCTGTCGTACTGCTCGTACGCGTCGACGATACGGCCGACGAGCTTGTGCCGGACGACATCCTGCGACGTGAGGGTCGAGAAGTGCACATCCGGGACGCCGTCGAGGATGTCGCGGACCTGCCGCAGACCGCTCTTCGTCCCGTTCGGCAGGTCGACCTGGGTGACGTCACCGGTGATGACGATCTTCGAGTCGAAGCCGAGGCGGGTGAGGAACATCTTCATCTGCTCGGGGTTCGTGTTCTGCGCCTCGTCGAGGATGATGAACGCGTCGTTCAGCGTGCGTCCGCGCATGTACGCCAGGGGCGCGACCTCGATCGTCCCGCTCGCCATGAGCTTGGGGATCGAGTCGGGGTCGAGCATGTCGTGCAGCGCGTCGTACAGCGGCCGCAGGTACGGGTCGATCTTCTCGTAGAGCGTGCCGGGCAGGAAGCCGAGCCGCTCGCCCGCCTCGACGGCGGGCCGGGTCAGGATGATCCGGTTGACCTGCTTGGACTGCAGGGCCTGGACCGCCTTCGCCATGGCGAGATAGGTCTTGCCGGTGCCGGCGGGGCCGATGCCGAAGACGATCGTGTGCTTGTCGATCGCGTCGACGTACCGCTTCTGGTTGAGCGTCTTGGGACGGATCGTGCGTCCCCGGCTGGAGAGGATGTTCTGCGTGAGCACCTCGGCGGGAGTCTCCTCGCCGCCCTCCGCCGATCCGTTCTCGCTCGCCCTGAGCATGGCGATCGAGCGTTCCACTGCGTCCTCCGTCATCGGCTGACCGGTGCGGAGCACCAGCATCATCTCGTCGAACAGGCGCTGGATCAGGGCGACTTCCACGGCGTCGCCGACCGCGCTGACCTGGTTGCCCCGCACGTGGATGTCGGCCTGCGGGAACGACCGCTCGATCACACGGAGCAGGGAGTCACCGGAACCGAGAATGGTCACCATGGGGTGCTTCGCGGGGACGGTGAAGTGGGCGCGGGCCTGTCCGGGCGCCTCGTCACTGGGCGCACCGTTGTGGGCTGTGGGTGTCTGCGTCATGGGCCGGCACTGTGGCCTGCACATACCTCCCGTTGCAGGGTTCTCGCTGCTCGACAACCTCTCGGCTACCAAGCCTACGACCAGCCGCCGACAAGACCGTAGGGGTTTACGGATGAGCGGCCCGGAACCCGATCGTCGGCACCGCCCGGCGCAGCGGCCACGGGCGGGCGGGTGCGGGCAGGAGCCGCTCCAGGAAGGCGTAGCGGCCGCGCAGCGCCTCGGGGTCCTGCCGGGCGTGACCCTGGACGTGCTGCCACCAGGCGGCGATCTCGTGCCAGGTGGGGGCGGACAGCGACCCCCCGAACTCCTGCACCGACAGGGCGGCGGTCAGACCGGCGAAGGCGAGCCGGTCGGCGAGCGGCCAGTCGGCGAGGGTGCCGGTGACGAACCCGGCGACGAAGACGTCCCCGGCGCCGGTCGGATCGAGCGCGGAGACCTGGATCGCGGGCACCTCGGCGGTCTCGCCGGTGCCGCCGTCCACGGCGTAGGCGCCCTCGGAACCGAGGGTGACGACGGCGTAGCGGACCTTGTCGGCGAGGGCGCGGGCGGCGGCCCGGGGGCAGTCGGTGCGGGTGTAGCGCATCGCCTCGGCGGCGTTGGGCAGGAACGCCTCGCAGTGCTGGAGGTCGGTGAGCCCGGCCAGGTCCCAGCGGCCGGTGTCGTCCCATCCGACGTCGGCGAAGACCTTGGCGCCGCCGCGCGCGGCCTGGGCGACCCACTCCTCGGAGCGGCCCGGCACGAGGGAGGCGACGGCCGCGCGCGCGTGCGGCGGATAGGCGGGCAGGGCGCCGTCGAGCGGCGGGGCCTCGTGGCCGTGGGAGACCATCGTGCGCTCGCCCTCGTACGCCATGGAGACGGTGACGGGCGAGTGCCAGCCGGGCACGGTCCGCGACAGCGAGAGATCGATCCCCTCGCCCTGCTCCAGGGCGTCCCAGCAGTACTCGCCGTAGTGGTCGTCGCCGAACGCGGCGGCGAGCGAGGTCCGGAGCCCGAGCCGGGCGAGGGCGGTGGCCATGTTGGCGACGCCGCCGGGGCTCGACCCCATCCCGCGGGCCCAGGACTCGGTGCCGCGCACGGGGGCGGAATCGAGGCCGGTGAAGATGATGTCGAGGAAGACGGTGCCGGTCAGGAAGACGTCGCAGTCCGGGTCGGTGGGCTCGCGCAGGCACACCAACGGGTCGACCCCGGCGTCGTGTTGCGGCTGCTCTCCCCTTGCTGTGGTCACGGCAGACTCCCCGGTCGCGGTGCGGATCAGATCAGTGTGCCCGATGGGGGTGGGGTGACGGGTGGGACGCACAGAAAGACGTCTCCCCCACCCCCGCACACGCACCGGCCCGCGGCCGGCTACCCCTCACCGAACGTGTAGGCCTCCACCTCGGAGAGGTACCGCGCCCTGCGCGGCTCGTCGTCCTCCAGGAACGACGCCAGGAACGAGTTTTGCGCCAGCTCGCGGAGCTGCTCCGGATCCAGGTCCAGCGCGTTCCGCACCCCGTCGAAGTTGTCCCCCACGTACCCGCCGAAGTACGCCGGGTCGTCGGAGTTCACGGTCACGAGCAGCCCCGCCGTCATCATCGCGCGGAGCGGATGGTCGGCGAGGGTGTCGACGACGCGGAGCCGGACGTTCGAGAAGGGGCACACCGTCAGCGGGATCCGCTCGCGGGCCAGCCGGTCGACGAGCTCCGGGTCCTCCATGCAGCGCAGGCCGTGGTCGATGCGCTCCACTCCGAGTACGTCGAGCGCCTCGCGGACGTAAGCGGCGGGGCCCTCCTCGCCCGCGTGGGCGACGCGGCGCAGGCCGAGCCGGGCGGCCTCCTCGTACACCTCGCGGAACTTGGCCGGCGGGTGGCCGACCTCCGCCGAGTCCAGGCCGACGCCGGTGATCCGGTGCAGGTACGGCTTCGCGGCCTCCAGGGTCGCGAGTGCCGACTCGGCCGACTCGTCGCGCAGGAAGCACAGGATGAGCCGGGTGGAGATTCCGTACCGCTCCTCGGCGCGGTCGAGGGAGGCCCCGAGGCCCTCGATGACGGTGCCGATCGGGACGCCGCGGGCGGTGTGTGCCTGCGGGTCGAAGAAGATCTCGGCGTGCCGGACGCCCTGGGCCGCGGCCCGCTCCAGGTACGCGTCGGCGAGTTCGGTGAAGTCCTCGGCGGTGCGCAGGACGGCCATCAGGCCGTAGTAGAGGTCCAGGAACGACTGGAGGTCGCTGAAGCGGTAGGCCTCGCGGAGGGCGGCGGTGTCCGCGTACGGCAGGGTGATGCCGTTGCGGGCCGCGAGCGCGAAGGCGAGCTCGGGTTCGAGGGTGCCCTCGATGTGGAGGTGCAGTTCTGCCTTGGGTACGGGCATGTTCACGTTCGTTTCGGTACGGGGACCCTCATGAGGTCCTGGGCAATGCTCAGCTCGCCGTCGAACCCGGCCTCCCGCGCCTGCCGTTCGAAGGCGGCGGGGTCGGAGTAGCGCTGCGAGAAGTGGGTCAGGACGAGGTGCCGGACGCCCGCGTCGCGTGCGACGGCGGCGGCCTGCCCGGCGGTCAGATGGCCGTGGTCGGTGGCGAGCCGGACGTCCTCGTCGAGGAAGGTCGACTCGATGACGAGCATGTCGGCGCCTTCGGCGAGGGCGTGCACCCCGTCGCAGAGCCGGGTGTCCATGACGAAGGCGAAGCGCTGCCCGCGCCGGACCTCGCTGACCTCGTCGAGCGGGACACCGTTCAGGCTGCCGTCGCGCTGGATCCGGCCGACGTCGGGGCCCTTGATGCCGTGCGCGGCGAGCTTCTCGGGCAGGAGGCGGCGCCCGTCGGGCTCGGTGATCCGGTAGCCGTAGGACTCGACGGGGTGGGAGAGCCGGCGGGCGTCCAGGGTGAAGGACTCGGTGACGGCGAGCGGCCCGTCGGCGGCCACCGGGGCCTCCGTGAGCTGCACGGTCTCGCGATAGGCCGTGGCGTACCGCAGCCGCTCGAAGAAGTGCTGCCCGCTCGCCGGGTAGTGGGCGGTGACCGGGTGCGGGACCTGGTCGAGGTTGATCCGCTGGATCACCCCGGCCAGGCCGAGCGAGTGGTCGCCGTGGAAGTGCGTGACGCAGATCCGGTCGAGGTCGTGGGCGGCGACCCCGGCCCGCAGCA
Source organism: Streptomyces sp. NPDC002463 (assembly GCF_042889835.1). Classification (NCBI taxonomy): domain Bacteria; kingdom Bacillati; phylum Actinomycetota; class Actinomycetes; order Kitasatosporales; family Streptomycetaceae; genus Streptomyces; species Streptomyces sp. NPDC002463. The sequence goes on along the minus strand of NZ_JBIARL010000005.1, from coordinate 203,729 downwards.
TCTGGCGCTGGGTGCCCTCGCCGGGGTCGAAGAGGATGCCCCGGCCGTCCCAGCGCAGCACGTAGCCGTTGTGGTTGCGGTGCCGGGTCGGGACCTGGCTGGCGGTCCCGAGGACGACCAGTTCGCGTACGGACACGTCTTATCCGGGGGGCCAGTTGAGGCCGCGGCCGCCGAGGACGTGCGCGTGCGCGTGGAAGACGGTCTGGCCGGCTCCGGCGCCGGTGTTGAAGACGATCCGGAAGCCGCTGCCCTCGATCTTCTCCTGCTCGGCGACCTCGCCCGCCTCGCGCAGTATGTCGGCGGCGACGGTCGGCGCGGCGGCGGCCAGCGACGCGGCGTCGGGGTAGTGGACGCGCGGGATGACGAGGACGTGCGTGGGCGCCTGCGGGTTGATGTCGCGGAACGCGACGGTGGTCTCCGTCTCGCGCACGATCGTCGCCGGCACCTCCCCCTCCGCGATCTTGCAGAACAGGCAGTCGCTCTGCGGCTCTCCGGCCATGTCCCGGACCTCCTCGGTCTGATGCCGATCACTGACCATGTACTGGCCGTGCCTTGACGATCAACTACCCGGCCATGCTATCCGCCGCCTCCGACGGCGAACGGCAGGATCAGTCCTTCGGAATACGACGGTTCAGCGCCGAGCGGCTCACCCAGTACGTGATGATCACACCCCAGAACAGGGGCGTGCCGAAGCCGCTCACCGTGCCCGAGTCGAAGGACCACAGGGCCGGCGAGGCGAGCGAGTAGAGGCCGAGGAGCCCGACCGCCCCGGCCATGAACAGCACCGGCCGGCAGTTGCGGGCCACGAGGAGCAGGGGCCGGCGCAGCCTGGGCGGCACCCGGCGGGCCATCCACACCCCCCACCCGGTCCAGGCGCCGAGGACCACGGCCGCGCCGACCAGGAGCGGCACGGCCGCGACGACCCAGGTCGCGCCGTCGGGGACCGCGGCGCGGGCGACGGCGGAGGCCACGAAGCCGAGGAGGGCGACCCAGCGGGCCCCGGCGGCGGTGTTCCAGGCCATGGCCTCCAGGTTGTAGCGGGCCTTGCGGTCCTGGAGGTCGAGCGCGGCGGAGGCGACGAAGCCCTCGGCGGCCTGCGTCCAGGCACCGCGCCGGAACCAGCGCCGCCGCAGCCGCAGCAGCGAGAGGTTGTTGTGGGCCTCGCTGCTGTGCGGGTTGAGGCGCAGGGTCGTCTCGTACGCGCGCTGGGCGGTGGCGTGGTCGCCGCGCCGCTGGGCCGTGAGGCCGACCAGGAAGTGGGCGGCGTCCTCCTCGGGGGCGAGGCTGACGGCGGTCCGCGCGATCTCGTACGCCTCGACGGTACGCGCGGGCGTGCGCGCGTACTCGGCGTGCTCGGCGAGGGCCGTGCCGAGCGCGTAGTGGGCGCCCCAGAAGTTCGGTGCGAGTTCCACGGAGTACCGCGCGGCGGCCTCGGCCTCCGGGAACCGTCGGTCGGCGAGGAGGATCTGGACCCGCATCAGCCAGGCCCCGAGCAGATCGGGATGGGCCCCGAGCGCCTGGTCGACGGCGGCGAGGGCGGCGGCCTGGTCGCCGGCCCGGTGGTGGCAGCGGGCGAGCAGGACGAGCGCCTCGGCGTCCTCCGGTTCGGTCGCCAGGTGCCGGGCGACGAGCTCACCGGCCTGCGCGTACCGCCCGGTCTCGTAGAGCGCCTCGGCGCGCGCGAGCACGGTGGACGCGGTCACAGCTTGCGCTTCCGCTTGAGGTGGGCGAGGAGGTCGTCGTACAGGCCGCCCTCGTTCGCGAACATGGCGACGTTCCGGGCGGCCGCGAACCACGGCTCCGTCGACGGCTTGATCTGTCTGGCCGCGCCGAGCAGGTCCTTGGTGGTGATCAGGCGTACGGAGCCGGTGCGGGCGGAGTCGAGGAGCGCGGCCTCGGCGGCCGACTCGCAGACGTGGGCGAGGTCCGCGCCGGAGAAGTCCTCGGTGGCCTTGACGAGCTTGCCGAGGTCGACGGCCTCGATGGGCCGCTCCCGCAGGTGGTAGCGGAGGATCGCCTCGCGGGCGGCCGCGTCCGGCGGCAGCACGAGCAGCGTGCGGTCGAGGCGGCCGGGGCGGCGCAGCGCGATGTCCACGTCCCAGGGCACGTTGGTCGCGGCGAGCACGAACACGCCCTCGTTGCCGGCGCCGCTCGCGATGCCGTCGAGCTCGGTGAGGAGCTGGTTGACGACGTTGCGCAGGCCGCTGTGGTGGGTGCGCGAGCGCTTGGCGCCGAGGGCGTCCAGCTCGTCGAGGAAGACCACGCAGGGCGCCTGGCGGCGGGCGGTCTCGAAGATGTCGTGGACGTTCTTCTCGGAGGCCCCGATCCACATGTCGAGGACGTCGGAGAGCGAGACGGTGAGGAAGTTGGCGCCGAGCTCGCCCGCGACGGCCCGCGCGATGAACGTCTTGCCGCAGCCGGGAGGGCCGTACAGGAGCAGGCCGCCGCGGAGCGACTTGCCGTACAGCCTGCGCAGTTCGGGGTTGCGCATGGGCGCGAGGAAGGCGGCCTCCAGGCGCTCCTTGACCTCCTCCATGCCGCCGACGTCGGCGAGGCGTACGGCTCCGGGGGCGTCGACGTCCCAGGCTGCGGCGTCCCCGGCGGTCCCGTCGGCCCCCTCGGCCTGCGGGTCGTCGAGGAACCGGGGCCCGACGAGGTCCCGCACCTGCTGCTCGGCGGCGTCCCAGTCGAAGGAGGGGGCGGGCTCGACGGGCTTCTCGGGCACGGGTGAGGGCTCGGGCTTCCGGGGCTCCACCGGAGGCATCCCCATCGCCCGCACCATCAGCGCACGCGCGTCCGCGTCGCCGGGCGCGTGCTGGAGGGCGGCGGCCGCCTCCGCGACGGCCTCGTCGTTCCGCCCCTCGGAGAGGAGGAGTTCGGCGAAGTGGAGGCGCAGGGGCACATCACCGGGGGCGGCGGCCACGGCGGCGCGCAGACTGCGGATGAGGGGGGACTCGTCGGCCATGCGGGTCAGCCTAAGGAGCATCCGGGGGCCCCTGTCCACCGGGGGCGGCGGGGCACGGGCGTAGGGTGCGCGGCATGAGACGGGAAGGCGCGCCGCGCAGACTGACCGTGGACGGCGCCCTGTGGCTGTGGAACGTCCGGCACCGGCACCCGGACTGCCGGACCGTCCTCTCGCTGCGCCGCGCGGAGCACCCCCACGCGCAGCTCCGCCTCGTCTTCCGGGAAGGACCGGGCCGCATCGTGGCCGGGTACCCCTTCGGCCTGGGCGACGTGGCCTCGGCCGACGGCGACATCCTGAACCTGAACATGCCCGGTGTCGTACGCCGCTTCCTGGAGGAGGCCGCGGCCCGGGGCCTCCTCCCCACCGTCCACGGCGTCCGCGAGGAGGACGCCTGGCCGCTCTACGACGCGCTGACCGGCACGGCCCAGGGCCTGTCCGGCGGCTCAGGCCGCCGCCCCGGCCATGGTCCGCCGGACAGGCCCTAGCTCCAGCGGCCGGTGCGCCCCAGGACGAGGGCCGTCGCCGCCGTGCCGGCCGTCGACGTGCGCAGGACGCTGCGGCCCAGGCGGTACGGCTTCGCGCCGACGGCCTCGAAGGCGGCGAGCTCGTCCGGGGAGACCCCGCCCTCGGGGCCGACGATCAGCACGATCGAGCCCTTCGCCGGGAGTTCGGCGGTGGCCAGCGTGCCGCTGGGGTGCTCGCGGTCCTCGTGCAGGACGGCGGCGAAGTCGGCGTCCGCGAGGAGGGCGGCGAGCTGCTTGGTCGTCATGAGGTCGGTGACCTCGGGGAAGCGGGTGCGGCGCGACTGCTTGCCGGCCTCGCGCGCGGTGGACCGCCACTTGGCGAGTGCCTTGAGGCCCCGGTCGCCCTTCCACTGGGTGATGCAGCGGGAGGCGGCCCAGGGCACGATCGCGTCCACGCCGGTCTCCGTCATGGTCTCGACCGCGAGTTCGCCCCGGTCGCCCTTGGGGAGGGCCTGGACGACCGTGATGCGCGGCTCCTCCTCGGGGTCCTCGTGGACCTCGTCGACCCGCACGGTGAGCTCGTCCTTGCCCTCGGCGGAGACCACCACGCACTCGGCCCAGCGGCCCCGCCCGTCGGCGAGGACCAGCTCCTCGCCCGCGCGCAGCCTCTTCACGGAGACGGCGTGCCGGCCCTCGGGCCCGTCCAGGAGGAAACTCCCGGCACCGGGGACGGTGTCGACGACGAAGACGGGCGCGGTCATGAAGCACTCCTGTGTGCCAGGCCGGAGAGGGCGGTGTCGAGTTCGGCGGCCAGCACCTCGACCAGCTGTCCGGCGGGGAGTTCGCGGGCGAGGCGGTGGCCCTGGCCGGCCCACAGGGCCATGCCCTGGGCGTCGCCGGAGGTGGCGGCGGCCTTGCGGAGCGGGGCGGTGAGGTGGTGGATCTCGGGGTAGGCGGCGGGGGCGTACGGCCCGTGCTCGCGCATGAAGCGGTTGACGAGGCCGCGCGCCGGACGCCCGGAGAAGGCCCGGGTGAGGGCGGTCCGGGTGAACAGCGGGTCGGTCAGGGCCCGCTTGTGCAGCGGGTGGGCGCCCGACTCGGGGCAGGGGAGGAAGGCGGTGCCGAGCTGGGCCGCGTCGGCACCGGCGGCGAGGACGGCGGCGATCTGCGCGCCGCGCATGATCCCTCCGGCGGCGACGATCGGCAGCGCGACGGCCTCGCGGACCTGGGTGACGAGGGTGAGGAGCCCGGTGCCGGGGGCGCCCTCGTCGGCCGGGTCGTCGCGGTACGTGCCCTGGTGGCCGCCGGCCTCGACGCCCTGGACGCAGACGGCGTCGGCGCCTGCCCGCTCCGCGGCGAGGGCCTCGTCGGCGGAGGTGACGGTGACGATCGTGTACGTACCGACGCGGTCGAAGGCGTGGAACGTCTCCTTCGCGGGGCAGCCGAAGGTGAAGGAGACGACGGGGACCGGGTCCTCCAGGAGGATGGCCAGCTTGGCGTCGTAGGCGTCGTCGCGGGAGTCGTCGGCCTCGCCGAGCGGGGTCTCGTACCAGGTGGCCTCGCCCGCGAGCTGGTGCCGGTAGACCTCGACGGCGGCGGGGTCGGCGGGCCGGCCGTCCTGCGGCATGAAGAGGTTGACACCGAACGGGCGCGCGGTGAGGGTGCGGACCCGCTTGATCTCCTGGTACAGGCCTCCGGCCGTCTTGTACCCGCCGGCGAGGAAACCGAGGGCCCCGGCCCCGCAGACGGCCCCGACGAGCTCGGGAGAGGAGGCGCCACCGGCCATGGGGGCCTGCACGATCGGAAACCGAGAGAGATCGTTCAGTGCGGTGGGGGACATATGGGCATCGTGTCATGCCCCTACGGGGGGACAGGAAAAGGGGCGGCACCGGAGTGCCGCCCCTTCCTCATGCCTACCGCCCGTTGAAGGCGTCCTTCAGGCGCGAGAACAAGCCCTGCTGCCCCGGCTGACTGTGCTGACCCGGGGGACGACCCCCGGACCCCCAGCCGAGCGCCTACCGCCCGTTGAAGGCGTCCTTCAGGCGTGAGAACAGACCCTGCTGCCCCGGCTGGAACTGCCCCGTGGGCCGTTCCTCGCCGCGGAGCTTGGCCAGCTCGCGCAGGAGCCGCTCCTGCTCCGCGTCGAGCTTGCTCGGGGTCGTCACCTCGACGTGCACGATCAGGTCGCCCCGGCCGTTGCCGCGCAGGTGCGTGACGCCGCGCCCGTGCAGCGGGATCGACTGACCGGACTGCGTGCCCGGACGGATGTCGATCTCCTCGACGCCGTCGAGGGTCTGCAGCGGCACCTTGGTGCCTAGCGCGCCCGCCGTCATCGGGATGGTGACCGTGCAGTGCAGGTCGTCGCCGCGCCGCTGGAAGACCTCGTGCGGGGTCTCGTGGATCTCGACGTACAGGTCGCCGGCGGGGCCGCCGCCGGGGCCGACCTCGCCCTCGCCCGCGAGCTGGATGCGGGTGCCGTTGTCGACACCGGCCGGGATCTTGACCGTGAGGGTGCGGCGGGACCGCACGCGGCCGTCGCCGGCGCACTCGGGGCACGGCGTCGGGACGACGGTGCCGAAGCCCTGGCACTGCGGGCAGGGCCGCGAGGTCATGACCTGGCCGAGGAAGGACCGGGTGACCTGGGAGACCTCACCGCGGCCGCGGCACATGTCACAGGTCTGCGCCGAGGTGCCGGGCGCGGCACCCTCACCCGAACAGGTGGTGCAGACGACCGCCGTGTCCACCTGGATGTCCTTGGTGGTGCCGAAGGCCGCCTCGTTGAGGTCGATCTCCAGGCGGATCATGGCGTCCTGGCCGCGGCGGGTGCGCGAGCGCGGGCCGCGCTGCGAGGCCGTGCCGAAGAAGGCGTCCATGATGTCGGAGAAGTTGCCGAAGCCGCCGGCTCCGAAGCCGCCGCCCGCGCCACCGCCGCCGGAGGCCGAGAGCGGGTCGCCGCCGAGGTCGTAGACCTGCTTCTTCTGCGGGTCCGAGAGGACCTCGTAGGCGGCGTTGATCTCCTTGAAGCGTTCCTGCGTCTTGGGATCGGGATTGACGTCCGGGTGCAGCTCGCGTGCGAGCCTCCGGAACGCCTTCTTGATCTCGTCCTGGGACGCGTCGCGGCGCACGCCGAGTACGGCGTAGTAGTCCGTGGCCACTTACGACTCCGCCAGGATCTGTCCGACGTAACGTGCCACTGCGCGTACCGCTCCCATCGTTCCGGGGTAGTCCATGCGGGTCGGTCCGACCACGCCGAGTTTGGCGACTGCCTCGCCGCCCGAACCGTAGCCGACCGAGACGACGGACGTGGAGCTCAGCCCCTCGTGGGCGTTCTCGTGCCCGATGCGTACGGTCATGCCCGATTCCTTGGCCTCGCCGAGCAGCTTGAGGAGCACGACCTGCTCCTCCAGGGCTTCCAGGACAGGCCTGATCATCAGGGGGAAGTCGTGTCCGAAGCGGGTGAGATTGGCGGTGCCGCCGATCATCAGCCGCTCCTCGTGCTCCTCGACCAGGGTTTCGAGGAGGGTCGCGAGCACGGTCGAGACCGTGGCGCGGTCCTCGACCTCCTCGAAGGACTCGGGGAGGTCCTGCACCAGCTGCGGCACGTCGGCGAACCGGCGGCCGACGACCCGGCTGTTGAGCCGGGCCCTCAGGTCGGCGAGCGAGGTCTCGCCGAAGGGCGCGGGGCAGTCGACGACCCGCTGCTCGACCCGGCCGGTGTCCGTGATGAGGACGAGCATCAGGCGGGCGGGGGCCAGCGAGAGCAGCTCCACGTGCCGGACGGTCGAGCGGGTCAGCGAGGGGTACTGGACGACGGCGACCTGGCGGGTGAGCTGGGCGAGCAGTCGTACCGTGCGCCCGACGACGTCGTCGAGGTCGACGGCTCCGTCGAGGAAGTTGTGGATGGCCCGCCGCTCCGGCGTCGACAGCGGCTTGACGCCGGCGAGCCGGTCGACGAAGAGCCGGTAGCCCTTGTCGGTGGGGATGCGCCCGGCGCTGGTGTGAGGCTGGGCGATGTACCCCTCCTCCTCCAGCACGGCCATGTCGTTGCGGACGGTGGCGGGCGACACGCCGAGCTTGTGGCGCTCGGTGAGCGCCTTGGAGCCGACGGGCTCCTCCGTCCCGACGTAGTCCTGGACGATGGCGCGCAGGACCTCGAGTCTGCGTTCGCTGAGCATCGTGCGCACCTCCAGCTGTCGTCGTCGTTCCGGTTGCTCCGCTTTTGGCACTCGCCCTGTCCGAGTGCCAGCGATCCCCCGGCCAGTGTACGGCGGCGGACATCGCTCCTGGCAAGGAGGCGGCGCCCGCACCGGCTAGCGTCGCCCCATGGACGTGGATTGGGAAGCGTACGGATGGGAGCGTCTCGCGGACGGGGTGGGCCGGCGACGGCTGCCCGGCTGGGACGCCACGGTCGGGCTGGTCCTGGGGACACGGGCGGTCCTGCTGTACGACACGGGGTCCTCGCTCGCGGAGGGCGCCGAACTGCGCGCACAGGTGAGGGGACTCACAGGCGGCCGCAAGGTGACACACATCGCACTCAGCCACCCGCACTTCGACCATGTGCTCGGCACGGCGGCGTTCGCCGGGGCGGAGGTCTTCGGCGCGGTGGGATCGGACGACCTCCTGAGCGGGACGAGGGCCCGGGAGGAGCTGTACGGGGACGCGGTACGGCAAGGGGTCGATCCGCAGGTGGCGGCGGAGGCGACGGACGTCCTGGTGGCCCCCCGGCACCTGGTCACGGGCGAGTGGACGCTCGACCTCGGCGACCGCCAGGTCCTCCTGGCGAACGTGGGACCCGGCCACACGGGCCACGACCTGGCGCTCTGCGTCCCGGGTGAGCGCGAGGTCGTCTTCTGCGGCGACCTGCTGGAGGAGTCGGGCGAGCCGCAGGCGGGCCCGGACGCGATCCCGTCCCGCTGGCCGGACGCCCTGGACCGGCTGCTCGCCCTGGGCGGCGAGGAGGCGGCGTACGTGCCGGGCCACGGGGCTGTGGTGGACGCCACGTTCGTCCGGGCGCAGCGCGGTGAACTGGCACGCCGCTTCGGGGTGTCGTAGCGTCGCCCGAATGCGCGGCTACGACACGGACCTGACGCCGCCTCGGACGAAACAGAGCTCATGCGCAGCTACAACCCGGATCTGACCCCGCCCTGACCGTGCCTGCCCGGGGGATGACCCCCGGACCCCCAGCAGAACCCCCGCCACCACGCCCCGGACGGAACGGAGCCCATGCGCAGCTACAACCCGGACCTGACCCCGCCCTGGAAGAAGTCCGCTCCCGTCCCGGAGATCCCGGCCGACCCCGACCTGGTCGTCGAGGAGGTCACCACGGGCTTCTGCGGGGCGGTGATCCGCTGCGAGGCGGGCACGGTGACGCTGGAGGACCGGTTCGGCAAGCACCGGGTCTTCCCGCTGGAACCGCGCGGCTTCCTCCTGGAGGGCAGGGTGGTGACCCTGGTCCGCCCGGCGTCGGGCCCGTCCCGCCCCACCCGTACGGCGTCCGGCTCGATCGCGGTCCCCGGCGCACGCGCGCGCGTGGCACGGGCGGGCCGGATCTACGTGGAGGGCCGCCACGACGCCGAGCTCGTCGAACGGGTCTGGGGCGACGACCTGCGCATCGAGGGCGTGGTCGTGGAGTACCTGGAGGGCGTCGACGACCTGCCGTCGATCGTCGCGGAGTTCGCCCCGGGACCGGACGCCCGGCTCGGCGTACTCGTCGACCACCTGGTCCCGGGCTCGAAGGAGTCGAGGATCGCCGCCCAGGTGACGTCCCCGCACGTCCTGGTCGTCGGCCACCCGTACATCGACGTCTGGGAGGCCGTGAAGCCGTCCTCCCTGGGCATCCCCGCCTGGCCGGCGGTCCCCCGCGGCCAGGACTGGAAGACGGGCGTCTGCCGCGCCCTCGGCTGGCCCTCGGACAACACGGGCGCGGTCTGGCAGGCGATCCTGAAGCGCGTGACGTCCTACAAGGACCTGGAACCGGAGCTCCTGGGCCGCGTCGAGGAACTGATCGACTTCGTGACGGCGCCGTAGGCGGGGTGGCGGGCCGGGGTGTCCCGGAGCGTCCCTGGCCGGGCGTCCCGGGACACGGGACCGGTGCCGGGACGAGCGAGGCCGTGCCAGCGTGGCGGCACCGCATCACCCCACCCCTGGAGGAATCCGTGTTCAGCCGCCCCGTGTTCAGGCGAGCCGCCCTGCTGACGTCGTCCGTCGCCGTCGCCATGGTGAGCCTCGCGGGCACCGCCGACGCCGGCACCTCCGCCCCGTACCTCTCGTACGGAAGCCGGGGCGACGGCGTGAAGTGCGTGCAGGCGGCCGTGAACTGGGCCCACGCCGTCTCGGTGCCGCTGGAGATCGACGGCATCTGGGGCGAGCGGACGCAGTGGGGCGTGGTGGGCTTCCAGCGCTGGAAGCTGGGCGACTCCCAGGCGGACGGCATCGTCGGACCCGACACGGGCGACAAGATGATGGCGATCCTGAGCCAGAACCCGGCGATGGCGGACTTCTGCTACGACGTCCTGCCGACCCACTACTGAGGCCCCCTGGTCCGCCTGGTGGACCAGGGCCCTCCTCCTAGTCCACCAGGTCCCGCACCACCGCGTCGGCCAGCAGCCGCCCGCGCAGCGTCAGGACCGCACGCCCCGCCTCGTACGACTCGGGGTCGAGCAGCCCGTCCCCCAGCGCCTTGCGCGACGCCGCGAGGCCCGCGGGCTTGAGGATCGCCAGCTCGACGCCCTCCCGCAGCCGCAGCTCCAGGAGGATCCGCTCGACGCGCCGGTCCTCCTCCGCGAGGATCTCCCGCCCGGCACCGGGCGACCGGCCCTCCGCCAGCGCCGCCGCGTACGCGCCGGGATGCTTCACGTTCCACCACCGGACCCCGCCCACGTGGCTGTGCGCGCCCGGCCCCGCGCCCCACCAGTCGGCCCCGCGCCAGTACAGCTCGTTGTGGAGGCAGCGCCCGGCCTCGGAGGTGGCCCAGTTGGACACCTCGTACCAGGAGAAGCCCGCCTCCTCGAAGGCCGCGTCGGCGATCAGGTAGCGGTCGGCGTGCACGTCGTCGTCGGTCATGGGCACCTCACCGCGCCGGATGCGCCGGGCGAGCTGCGTGCCCTCCTCGACGATCAGGGCGTAGGCGCTGACGTGGTCGGGCCCGGCGCCGATCGCCGCCTCCAGCGAGGCCCGCCAGTCGTCGTCGGACTCGCCGGGCGTGCCGTAGATGAGGTCGAGGTTGACGTGCTCGAACCCGGCCGCCCGCGCCTCCCCCACGCACGCCTCGGGCCGCCCGGGGGTGTGGGTCCGGTCGAGGATCTTCAGGACGTGCCGGCGGGCGCTCTGCATCCCGAAGGAGATCCGGTTGTAGCCGCCGGCGCGCAGCTCGGCGAGGTAGGCCGGGTCGACGGAGTCCGGATTGGCCTCGGTCGTCACCTCGGCGTCGTCGGCGAGCCCGAACTCGTCCCGGATGGCCCCCAGCATCCGCACGAGGTCCCCGGCGGCGAGCAGCGTGGGCGTGCCGCCGCCGACGAAGACGGTCCGGACGGGCCGCGGGTCGTCCCCGAGGACCTTCCGGGCGATCCGGATCTCCTCGACGACCTGGTCGGCGTAGTTGTCGCGGGAGGCGAGCACACCGCCCGTACCGCGCAGCTCGCTCGCCGTGTACGTGTTGAAGTCGCAGTAGCCGCAGCGCGTCGCGCAGTACGGCACGTGCAGGTAGAACCCGAGCGGCCGCTCCCCGGCCCCTTCGAGGGCGTGCGGGGGCAGCGCCCCGTCGTCGGGAACGGACTCACCATCGGGCAGTACGGAAGGCATGAGCCCCATTGTCCCGTACTGCCCGAGGTAGCGGCCCGGCCCCGCAGGTCACGCCTCGCGCGAGCCCGCGTACATCTCCTCGATGAGCTCCTTGTACTCGCGCTCGACGACCGGCCGCTTCAGCTTCAGGGACGGGGTGAGCTCGCCGTGCTCGATGTCGAGGTCGCGCGGGAGCAGGCGGAACTTCTTGACCGTCTGCCAGCGCTGGAGGCCCTCGTTGAGGCGGTCGACGTAGCCCTGGATGAGCTTCTCGGTCCGCGGGTCGGCGACGACCTCCGCGTACGGCTTGCCGCCGAGGCCGTGCTCGGCGGCCCAGCCGAGGAGGGCGGGCTCGTCGAGGGCGATGAGGGCGGTGCAGAAGTTCCGGTCGGCGCCGTGGACGAGGATGTTCGAGACGAAGGGGCAGACGGCCTTGAACTGGCCCTCGACCTCGGCCGGCGCGATGTACTTGCCGCCGGACGTCTTGATCAGGTCCTTCTTCCGGTCGGTGATCCGGAGGTAGCCGTCGGCGGACAGCTCGCCGATGTCGCCGGTGTGGAACCAGCCGTCGGACTCCAGGACCTCGGCCGTCTTCTCCGGGAGGCCGTGGTAGCCCTCCATGATGCCGGGGCCGCGCAGCAGGATCTCGCCGTCGTCGGCGATCCGGACCTCGGTGCCGGGCAGCGGCTTGCCGACGGTGCCGGTGCGGTAGGCCTCGCCCGGGTTGACGAAGGAGGCGGCGGAGGACTCGGTGAGGCCGTACCCCTCCAGGATGTGGATGCCGGCGCCGGCGAAGAAGTAGCCGATCTCGGGGGCGAGGGCGGCGGAGCCGGAGATGCAGGCGCGCAGGTTGCCGCCGAAGGCCTCGCGGATCTTGCCGTAGACGAGGGCGTCGGCGACCTTGTGCTTCGCGGAGAGGCCGAAGGGCGCGGAGGCGGTGCCGGTGCGGCGGAAGTTGTCCTGGGTGGCCTTGGCGTACTCGCGGGCGATGCCGGCCGCCCACTGGAAGATCTTGTACTTGGCTCCGCCGCCCGCGCGGGCCTTGGCGGCGACCCCGTTGTAGACCTTCTCGAAGATGCGGGGCACGGCCGCCATGTAGGTCGGCTGGACGACCGGCAGGTTCTCGATGATCTTGTCGACGCGGCCGTCGACGGCGGTGACGTGACCGACCTCGATCTGGCCGGAGGTGAGGACCTTGCCGAAGACGTGGGCGAGCGGCAGCCACAGGTACTGGACGTCGTCCTGGGTGACGAGGCCGGTGGCGGCGATGGCCTTCGCCATGTACGACCAGTTGTCGTGCGGGAGGCGGACGCCCTTGGGGCGGCCGGTGGTGCCGGAGGTGTAGATGAGGGTGGCGAGCTGCGTGGAGGTGATCGCGGCGACCCGCTCCTTGACCGCCTCGGGGTGCTCCTCCAGGTAGGCCTTGCCGCGCTTCTCCAGCTCGGCGAGGGAGAGGACGAAGTCCCCGTCGCTCTCCACGTCCGCGGCGTCGATGACGACGACGTGGCGGAGGTTCGGCAGCTCGGCGCGGCGCTCGACGGCCTTGGCCAGCTGGGCCGCGTTCTCGGCGATGAGGACCTTCGACTCGGAGTCGGAGAGGATGAACGCCGACTCCTCGGCGTTGGTCTGCGGGTAGACCGTGGTGGTCGCGGCGCCCGCACACATCACGCCGAGGTCGGAGAGGATCCACTCGACACGGGTGGAGGAGGCGAGGGCGACGCGCTCCTCGGCCTGGACGCCGAGGTCGACGAGGCCGGCGGCGATCGCGTAGACCCGCTCGGCGGCCTGTCCCCAGCTGAGCGACTTCCAGTCGTCCGGGCCGGTGCCGGAGGCGGCGGGGACCGGGTAGCGGTAGGCCTCCGCGTCCGGGGTCCGCTCGACGCGCTCAAGGAAGAGGGACGCCACGGAGGGCGGCCGGTTCTCGATCTGGGTCTGTGTGTCGCTCACGACGTCCTCCGGGCGGCGGCGGTGCCTTCTGGTGGTTCGTAACTAACTGGCGAGTAACCTTCGAGCCGGGATCAGAGTAGAGGCCGGAATGCTGCCACGTAAGGGCCTGTGGATAACGAACAGGCCCACGTGCGCGACGCACGTGGGCCCATTCGGTGCATAACTCAGCTACTTCTTGCCCTTGCCCGAGGACTCGTCGCTCGACAGGACGGCGATGAAGGCCTCCTGCGGCACCTCCACCGAGCCGACCATCTTCATGCGCTTCTTGCCTTCCTTCTGCTTCTCCAGCAGCTTCCGCTTACGGGAGATGTCACCGCCGTAGCACTTGGCGAGGACGTCCTTCCGGATGGCGCGGATGGTCTCGCGGGCGATGACCCGGGAGCCGATGGCGGCCTGGATGGGCACCTCGAAGGCCTGCCGCGGGATGAGCTCGCGCAGCTTGGCGACGAGCCGGACACCGTAGGCGTACGCGGCGTCCTTGTGGGTGACGGCCGAGAAGGCGTCCACCTTGTCGCCGTGCAGCAGGATGTCGACCTTGACCAGGCTGGAGGCCTGCTCGCCGGTGGGCTCGTAGTCGAGGGAGGCGTAACCGCGCGTCTTGGACTTCAGCTGGTCGAAGAAGTCGAAGACGATCTCGGCGAGGGGCAGGGTGTAGCGGATCTCGACCCGGTCCTCGGAGAGGTAGTCCATGCCGATCAGCGTGCCGCGACGGGTCTGGCAGAGCTCCATGATCGCGCCGATGAACTCGCTCGGGGCGAGGATCGTGGCGCGCACGACGGGCTCGAAGACGTCGTTGATCTTGCCTTCGGGGAACTCGCTCGGGTTCGTGACCGTGTGCTCGCTGCCGTCCTCCATGACCACGCGGTAGACCACGTTGGGGGCGGTGGCGATCAGGTCGAGCCCGAACTCGCGCTCCAGCCGCTCGCGGATCACGTCGAGGTGGAGGAGACCGAGGAAGCCGACGCGGAAGCCGAAGCCGAGCGCGGCGGAGGTCTCCGGCTCGTAGACCAGCGCGGCGTCGTTGAGCTGGAGCTTGTCGAGGGCCTCGCGGAGGTCCGGGTACTCCGAGCCGTCCAGCGGGTAGAGGCCCGAGAAGACCATCGGCTTCGGGTCCTTGTAGCCGCCCAGCGGCTCGGTGGCGCCCTGGTGCAGGGAGGTGATCGTGTCACCGACCTTGGACTGGCGGACGTCCTTCACACCGGTGATCAGGTAACCGACCTCGCCGACGCCGAGACCGTCGGACGACGTCATCTCCGGCGACGAGACACCGATCTCCAGCAGCTCGTGGGTCGCGCCGGTCGACATCATCTTGATGCGCTCGCGCTTGTTGAGCTGACCGTCGACGACACGGACGTACGTCACGACGCCCCGGTACGAGTCGTACACGGAGTCGAAGATCATCGCGCGGGCGGGGGCGTCGGCTACGCCGACCGGGGCCGGGACGTCCCGCACGACGCGGTCGAGCAGCGCCTCGACGCCCATGCCGGTCTTCGCGGAGACCTTGAGGACGTCCTCCGGCTGGCATCCGATGAGGTTGGCCAGTTCCTCGGAGAACTTCTCCGGCTGGGCGGCCGGCAGGTCGATCTTGTTGAGGACCGGAACGATCGTGAGGTCGTTCTCCATCGCCAGGTAGAGGTTGGCGAGCGTCTGCGCCTCGATGCCCTGCGCCGCATCGACCAGGAGGATCGTGCCCTCACAGGCGGCGAGCGACCGGGACACCTCGTAGGTGAAGTCGACGTGCCCGGGCGTGTCGATCATGTTCAGGATGTGCGTCCTGCCCTCACCCTGCCCGTCGGTGGGCGCCCAGGGCAGCCGGACCGCCTGGGACTTGATCGTGATGCCGCGCTCCCGCTCGATGTCCATCCGGTCGAGATACTGGGCGCGCATCTGCCGCTGGTCGACCACACCGGTCAGCTGGAGCATCCGGTCGGCAAGCGTGGACTTGCCGTGGTCGATGTGCGCGATGATGCAGAAGTTGCGGATCAGAGCCGGGTCGGTACGGCTCGGCTCGGGCACGTTGGTAGGAGTCGCGGGCACGCAGGGATCTCGTCTCGGGCGATGTTTCAGAACGGATACGTAGACACCATGGTCCCATGCCCGCCGCCCGGCGCCCGGTTTGGGCGGCTCCGAGGGTGGCTGATAGTGTGGACAGCTGTGTCTCGTATGCCCTCTCAGCTGCGAGGCGCATCCAGAAGGAACATCGAACCTGTAAAGGCTCTTTTCGTGGCGAACATCAAGTCCCAGATCAAGCGGAACAAGACGAACGAGAAGGCGCGCCTGCGCAACAAGGCCGTCAAGTCCTCGCTCAAGACCGCGATCCGCAAGGCCCGTGAGGCTGTCGCCGCCGGCGACCTCGAGAAGGCCACCGTTGCCACTCGTGCCGCCTCGCGTCAGCTCGACAAGGCTGTCTCGAAGGGTGTCATCCACAAGAACGCCGCCGCCAACAAGAAGTCGGCGCTGGCCACCAAGGTTGCCTCCCTCCAGGGCTGAGCTCTGATGTGACCGGCCGTACGGGATCCAGCGGGCCCTCTACCCCGCTCCCGCCCGGCCACCCGGACTCGCGCACGGACGCGTTCGCCACGCGGGCGCGAGCCCACCAGCGACAACGCCGAAGGCCCCGCAACTCCCTTCCCCAGGGAGCGGCGGGGCCTTCGCCGTACCTGCCGGGGGGTAGAGGAGGGCCCGGGAAGGGCGCGCAGGGGGCGGCTGCGGGGGTACGGGAACGCGAAGGCACCGCCGCCGGGTAACGGGGCCGGCGGCCTGAGGCAGCCGCACGGCTGCAGGGGCCGGCGGCGCGAAGCGGCCGCACGGCTACTGGGGCCCGGGGGGCTCCGGGGAAGAAATTCGGCCTCAGCCCCCACCAGCCCCCGGCAGGGTTTCGGGAAGGGGTGGGGTGGGGGATTCGGTCGGGCGCCGGCCACGAGCCGCCCCGCGCCCGGGAACCGCCCGGCTCACCCCCGCCGCAGCCGCGCCGCCCGCGCCACCGCGACGACCGCCTTCTCCAGGGCGTACTCCGGATCGTCGCCCCCGCCCTTCACCCCCGCGTCCGCCTCCGCGATCGCCCGCAGGGCCAGCGACACCCCGTCCGGGGTCCAGCCGCGCATCTGCTGACGCACGCGGTCGATCTTCCAGGGCGGCATGCCCAGCTCCCGCGCCAGGTCGGCGGGCCGTCCGCCCCGGGCCGAGGAGAGCTTGCCGATCGCCCGTACCCCCTGGGCCAGCGCACTGGTGATGAGCACGGGCGCGACCCCGGTCGAGAGCGACCAGCGCAGGGCCTCCAGGGCCTCCGCCGCCCGCCCCTCGACGGCGCGGTCCGCGACGTTGAAGGAGGAGGCCTCGGCGCGGCCCGTGTAGTACCGCCCGACGACGGCCTCGTCGATCGTCCCGTCGACGTCGGACGTGAGCTGCGAGACCGCGGACGCGAGCTCCCTCAGATCGCTGCCGATCGCGTCGACGAGCGCCTGGCAGGCCTCGGGCGTGGCGGACCGCCCCAGCCTCCGGAACTCCTGCCGGACGAACGTCAGCCGCTCCGCAGGCTTCGTCGTCTTCGGGCAGGCGACCTCCCGCGCCCCCGCCTTGCGCGCCGCGTCGAGCAGCCCCTTGCCCTTGGCGCCGCCGGCGTGGAGCAGGACGAGCGAGATGTCCTCGATCGGATCGTCCAGGTACGCCTTGACGTCCTTGATCGTGTCGGCGGAGAGGTCCTGCGCGTTCCGCACGACCAGCACCTTGCGCTCGGCGAAGAGCGAGGGGCTGGTGAGCTCGGCCAGCGCCCCGGGCTGGAGCTGATCGGGGGTGAGGTCGCGCACGTCCGTGTCGGCGTCGGCGGCCCGCGCGGCCGCCACCACCTCCTGGACGGCGCGGTCGAGGAGCAGGTCCTCCTGCCCCACGGCGAGCGTCACGGGGCCGAGGAGGTCGTCGGGGGAAGTCTTTCTGGTGGCCATCGCGATCCAGCATCCCACGGGCCACTGACACCGCCGCCCTGCAAGGGGTCGAGAATGGCGGGGTGAGTGAACGACACGTACTGGTACTCCCCGACCGCGACGCCGCCGAGGAGGTCGCCGAGGAGCTCCCCGACCGTTTCGGCCTGGCCGAGGAACCGCAGCTCGTACGGGACGCCCTGGCCGGGGAGGACGACGCCGAGGACGCCCAGTGGCTGGTGGTCGTCGAGGACCCGGACGCCCGCCTCGACCCGGCGGCACTGGACGCGCTGGCCGCCGAGTACGAGGGCTGGCTGGAAGCCCCGTAGAACAAAGGGCGTGGCCCCGCCCGTCAGCCCTTCTTGGGGACGATCTGGATGTCGAGGTCGATGCTGATGCTCGACCCGACGGCCGCGATCCCCCGCGCGAGCAGCGTCTGCCAGGTGAGGGTGAAGTCCTCCCGGTGCAGCTCGGTGGTGGCCCGGCAGGCGCCCCGGGTCTCACCCTCCAGGCCGTTCCCGAGGCCCAGGTACTGGGTGTCCAGGGTCACCGTGCGGCTCACCCCGTGGAGGGTGAGCGCGCCGGTGACCGCCCAGCGGCTGCCGCCCCGGTGGACGAAGCGCTCGCTGTAGAACTCCAGCGTCGGGTAGGCGCCGACGTCGAGGAAGTCGCCGGAGCGCAGATGGTCGTCGCGCATCTGCACCCCGGTGTCGATGGACGCGGCGTCGATGACGACGTGCATCGCGGACTGCTCCATGCGCTCGGCGATCCGCACCGCGCCCGCGAAGCCGTTGAACCGTCCGTGGATCCGGGCGAGGCCGATGTGGCGTGCCGTGAAGCCGATCTGCGAGTGCGCGGGGTCGATCTCCCAGTCACCCGGCTCGGGGAGCTGGGGCTGGGGCGCGACCTGGAGCAGGACGTCGCCGAGGCCCTGGTGCTCGCCCTCGGCGACGACGGCGCCGCCATGGTAGGGCGTGTAGCCCTCCGAGGTGACGGCGACGCGGTACTCGCCGGCCGGCACGGTCGCGAGGACGGTTCCGTACGGATCGGTCTCGCCGGCCAGGATCTTGCGGCCCGCCGTGTCGCTGACGACGAACTCGGCCTGCCGGACGGGTTCGTGCACGGGGTCGAGCACCCGGCAGCTGAGCACACCGGCGGAGGAGGGGACCGCGAGACCGGCGAGCGGACCGCCGCGCGCGGCTCCCGTCGCGCGCTTCCCGAAGAGACGATCGAACATTCTTCACGCACCCCCGTGCGACTCGTTCACTATGCAACGAAGTCGCATTCGATCACCGTTGGGGCGTTCGAGGCAAACGGGGTGAGCAGAGCCAAGTCCCGCCAAGCGTTACCGAGGGTTCGAATCGGTCATTCCGCTTCGCACGGCCGGCAGCACGTCGAGCTCGATGCCGAACAGCTCGCGGTACGCGTTCCTCACCTCGTCCTCACCGCCGAGGATCCGCTCGTCACGCTCGCCTCCGACGCGGGTGATCAGCTTCGGCGCGCTGAGGGTGATCCGGCCGTCCTCGGTGAGCAGAGAGCAGATCAGGGACTTCGGGAAGTGCGAGTCCGGCGAGGTCTGGTGGTACCAGGCGCCCGCCGTGAAGTCGGCGAGCTCCCGCGGCCGCGGCTCCAGCCGGTACTGCGGCTTCCCGTCCCGCAGCACGTCCAGATCCCCCTCCGCGGTCTCCACGATCCGGAAGACCCCGCCCGGGTCCGTCTGGTCGTCTCGCGCGCCGAAGACCAGCGGGTGGTGGATGTGGTCGCCGAAGCCGACGTCGGCCAGCCACCGCTTCCCCTCCGCGTCCTCCACGAGCAGCGCCATGTGGTCGTACGGGATGCCCGGCGTCCCGTCCGGCCCGATCACCCGCGCCTGGAGCAGTGCGACCTCGTACCCGAGGCCCCGAAGCAGCACCGCGAACGCCGTGTTGACCTCGTAGCAGAACCCGCCCCTCCGGGCCCCGACCACCTTGTCGAGGAGCGCCTTCTCGTCCAGGACGACGGGCTCGCCGAGGTGGATGGAGAGGTTCTCGAAGGGCACGGTCCGCAGGTGCAGCAGATGCAGCTCGCGCAGCGCGGCGCCGTCCGCGCGCGCCGGCCGCTCCGCGCCGATGCGGCGGAGATAGGCGTCGATGGCCGCAGGCTCATGTGTGGTCATACCGGCAGTCTGCTCCTCTCTGATCCACATCTCATCCCGAATTCGCTAGGCGACGGGCACGGACTCCCCGTCCTCCACGGGCAGTTCCCGCATCCGGGGCAGTGGCGAGGGCAACAGCCAGAGCACGGCGAGGACGGCCCCGGCGGTGGCGATCCACAGCGTGGGCCGCAGCCCGATCGCGGTGCCGAGCAGACCACCGGTGAACGCGCCGAGCGGCCGGAAGCCGTGGTTGAGCGTGCGGAAGGCACCCATGACCCTCGCTCGCACGGCGTCGGGTATCGCCGCCATCTGGAACGATCCCGCGGCGACGTCCACGATCATCACCCCGGCGCAGGAGAGGAACTCCGCGACGAAGAGCACGCCCACCACCAGCGGAAGCGGCCCGCCCGCCAGGGGCACCAGGAGCAGCGGCGTCGTGAACCCGAGGAAGCCGACGACGAGCGAGCCCCCGATCCCCATGCGCCGCACGACCGCTCCACTTCCCAGCGCGCCGAGGAGGCCGCCGACGGCTCCCGCCGCGAGCACGAGGCCGAGCAGGCCCGCGTCGATGCCGAGTCCGGTGGTGGCGTAGAGCACGAAGAGGGTGCTGAACATGAAGTTGAAGAACTGGACCGTGCCGGAGGCGGCGAAGAGGGCGCGCATCGAACGGTCCCTGATCACCCAGCGCAGCCCCTCGGTGAAGTGCCCCTTGGCCACGGGCGCCGGCGCGGGTTCGACCGGCTTGATCCGGGCCAGGTACCCGGCCGACACCAGATAGGTGAGGGCGTCCGCGACGAGCGCGAAGGGCGCGGTGAGGAGCTGCACGAGCACTCCCCCGATCCCGGGCCCGGCGAGCCAGGCCATCGAACGGCTGCCGTTGACCAGCGAGTTCGCCTGGACGTACCGCTCCCCGGGGACGAGCGCGACGAACAGCGTGACGTTGCAGACCTCGAAGAGCACGGTGAGCGCGCCGATCCCGAAGGCCACCGCGTACAGCTGACCGAGCGTCAGCGCGTCCAGCGCGTAGGCGACGGGGAGGGAGAGCACCAGCGCCACCCGCCCCAGGTCGGCCGCGATCATGGCGCGCCTGCGGCTGCTCTGCCGGTCGGCCCAGGCGCCGAGCGGCAGGTTGAGCAGGAGGGCCGGCAGGAGTTCGGCGGTCTTGAGCAGGCCCATCTCCGTGGCGTCGGCGCCGAGGACCAGGACGGCCGCGAGCGGGATCGCGATGAGCGAGATCTGGTCCCCGGCGAGGGAGATGGTCTGCCCGGTCCAGTAGCGGCGGAAGGTCCGCTCGCGCAGCAGCGCCGGCATCCGTTCCACGAGGGCCATCTCGGTCACTCCTCTTCGCTGTCGGGGATGTCCTGGTCCAGGTAGGCGATCCGCAGGATGCTGACGGGCCGGGCGTCCTCGGGCCTGAGGGACGGGTCGGTCGCCCGCGCCTCGTAGGGCCGGAGCAGTTCGTCGATCCGCTCGCCGAGGCCGGCCAGTTCCTCGGCGGTGAGGTGGAGCACGGAGTCGCCGAACTGCTCGGCTTCCCGCCACTCCGCCGGCAGCCGGTGCCGCTTCTCCATGGCACGGGTGACGCGCTCGAAGTACCGCTCGACGACGGCGGCGCTCAGCGCGTCGGCCGCCTCGGCGACCGTCGCGTCCTCGCTGTGCTCCGGCCACTCGGTGTACCGGGCCGTCGCCCGCCAGGGCTTCTCCCGCCCCCGCCCGCCGGGCGCCTCCTCCACCAGTCCGTACTTGGCGAGTATCCGCAGGTGGTACGAGCAGCTGGCCACGGATTCGCCGGTCAGTTCGGCGGCCCTTGTGGCCGTGAAGGGCCCACTGGTGCGCAGGAGCCCGACCAGGGACATCCGCAGCGGATGGGCGTAGGCCCGCAGGGCGCGCGGGTCGGTGAGTCGGATGCTGCGGGGCTGCTCTCCCCCGGACTGCGGTTCGCTGATCTCCGGCATGAAGAAAAGGTATCTTTAGAAAGACTTCTTTACAAGGATTTCTTTACAAGCGCCTCCGGCAACCTCACCCTCCTCCTCCGGGCACTTTCGGGGCCGCCTCCTCCTTCTCCCGGCGCTTTCGGGGCCGCCTCACCCTCCTCCCGGCACGGCCACGAGCCCGGCCCCCGCCCCCACCACCGCGACGGCCCCGTCCTGATCGGTCCGCAGCACCCGCGCGCCGCCCGCCCGCAGCGCTTCCAGCGTCCGGGGCGAGGGATGCCCGTACGGGTTGTCGCGGCCCGCCGACACCAGCGCGAGCCTCGGTCGCACCGCCTCCATCAGGCCCGGGTCCTGGTGCGCGGAACCGTGATGGGCGACCTTCAGCACGTCCACCGGCCCAAGCCCGGGATGCAACCGCGCCAGCGCCCGCTGGGCCGGCGGTTCGAGGTCCCCCAGGAGCAGCAGCCTCAGCCCTCCGGCGGTACGGACGAGCAACGTGACACTGGCGTCGTTCGGCCCGCCGTCGGACGCCTCCGGGACCGCGGCCCCTCCGACACCGGCCCACGGCCAGAGAACCCGCCACTCCAGGCCCCCGATCCTCCGCCGCTCCCCCGGCCCCGCACGGACCAGCGGCACCCCGGCGGCGGCCGCGGTCCGCCGCACGAACGCGGCCTGGGCAGGCGGCTCTTCGAGCCCCGTGGTCTGGATCGCACCCACCGACCTCCCCTTCAGCACCCCGGGAAGCCCGGCCACATGGTCCGCGTGGAAATGGGTGAGCACCAGCAACGGCACCCTCCGCACCCCGAGTTCACGCAGACAGCGGTCCACCGGCACCGGGTCGGGTCCCGCGTCCACCACGACGGCGGAGTCCTCGCCCGCCGCGAGCACCGTCGCGTCCCCCTGCCCCACCTGGCACATCGCGAACACCCAGCCCGGCGGCGGCCACCCCGTCGTCCACCTGGCGAGCGGCGCCGGCCGCACCACCACGAGCAGGAGCACCCCCGCGACGATCACACCGACCGCACCCCGGTACGGCAGCCTCCGCACGCCGAGGACCAACAGAACCGTGAGCAGCGCCAAGGCGAGCCCACCCCACCAGCCGCCGGGCCAGGTCAGCTCGGCCCCCGGCAGTGCCGCGCCCGTACGGGCCACCCGCGCGAGCCACCCGGCCGGCCATCCCGCCACCCACGCAAGGCCCTCCGCGGCCGGCATCCACACCGCTGCCAGGGCCAGCGTGGCGAACCCGCACACCGTCGCCGGCGCCACCGCGAGTTCGGCGAAGAGGTTCGCCGGGACGGCGACCAGACTCACCCGGGCGGCGAACACCACCACGACCGGCGCGCACACCGCCTGCGCCGCCAGGGCCGCGCCCAGCGCCTCCGCCGGCCCGCCGGGCACCCGGCGCCGCCGCAGCGCCTCGCTCCAGCGCGGAGCGATCGTCAGCAGCGCCCCGGTCGCCAGGACCGAGAGCAGGAAGCCGTAACTGCGCGCGAGCCAGGGGTCGTAGAGCACGAGGACGAGCACGGCGGCGGCCAGCGCGGGGATCAGCGATCTCCTGCGTCCCGTACCGATCGCGAGCAGCGCGACCAGACCGCAGGCCGCGGCACGCAGCACGCTCGGGTCCGGCCGGCAGACGATCACGAACGCGAGCGTCAGTCCTCCTCCGGCCAGCGCCGTGACCCGCAGCGACAACCCGATCCGCGGCGCGAGCCCGCCCCTCTCCACCTGGTGCGCCCGCCCGGGCCTCCCGATGAGCAGAAGCAGGACCAACGTCAGATTGCTGCCGGACACTGCCAGGAGGTGGGTGAGATCGGTCGCCTCGAACGCGTCCCGCAGCTCGGGGCCGACCCGGGAGGTGTCCCCGACGACCAGTCCCGGCAGCAGAGCCCGCGCGTCCGGATCGAGCTTGTCGGTCGCCCTGCGCAGCCCGGCGCGCAGATCCCCCGCCGTCCGTTGCAGGGTGCTCGGCGGGCCGACGATCCGTGGTGGCCCCGCTCCGTCGACCTTCGCCACCGCCGCGAAGGGCTCCCCCGGTCGCAGCGGCGGCGCGAGCCGGGCGCCGACCTGCAGCCGGGTGGTGGGGAGGAGCCGCAACCACTCCTCCCGCCCCTTTCCCGACGGCACGATCAGCAGGACCGGCGTCCGGGTCCGGTGCACCGAACCGTCCGACCGCTCGACGCGGGTCACCTCGCCGTCCAGGACGATCGACACCGGCGCCATCGCGTTGCCCCGGACCTTGGGCCGGGTGAGCCGGGGGTCGGAGGTCACGGCCACTTCAAGCCGCGCCCGCGCGTACTCCCGCGCAAGCTCCGGCACGGGCCCCCGCCGCAGATCCGCCGCGTGCAGCCCCGCCGAGGCGGCTCCGGCCGCCGCACAGAGCAGGACCCCGGCCCAGGCCGTCGCCCGTAATCGCCACCCGGGTGTGGCCCCTGGTGCGGCGGCTCCGGAACCGCCGTCCAGGCCGCGCCGCCGCCGGACCGACGCCCACACCAGCAGAAGCACGGCCCCCACCAGGCACACCGTGACGCCTGCGACCGTCCACCACCCGGTGACGCCCACGGCACAGGCCGCCGCCGCCCAGACCGCCGCCGCGAGGGGAACGAGCCGGAGGTCGGCCGGCCCCTCGTCGTCCTTCATGGCCGGACCAGCGGTTCGAGATCGGCGAACCGACGCTCGCCGATGCCGTTTACCTCCCGCAGCTCCCCTACCGACCGGAAACCGCCGTGCTCCGTCCGGTGGTCGACGATGTGCTGTGCGAGCACGGGGCCCACACCGGGCAGGCCGTCGAGCTGTTCCGCCGTGGCCGTGTTGAGGCTCAACGGCACCCCCGTGCCACCGGTCCCGGCGCCGCCGGGACCCGCCCCGCCCGCCGGCATCCCCGGCACGCCGACCAGGACCTGCTCGCCGTCGAACAGGACGCGGGCCCGGTTCACCCCCGTGAGGTCCGCGCCGGGCTCCGCGCCACCCGCCGCCCGCAGGGCATCCGCCACTCGCGAGCCGGCCGGCAGGGTCAGCACCCCGGGCCTGCGCACCTTGCCGCCGATGTCGACGACGACCCGCGCCCCGGAAGCCCCGGCCCCTGGCACCGGTGCCTTTCCCGGCTCGGGCTTCGTCGCGGGCGCGGCGGGCATGGGGGCAGCGGCCCGGACGAGTTCGGGAGCGCGCACCGGCTCCGGCCGCCCGGTCCAGAAGTACCCGCCCGCGAGGCCCGCCGCCAGGAGCAGCACCACCGTCAGCGCGGCCAGCGCCCTCGGTTCGAGCCCGCACCTGGTCTGCACCCACACCGGGGCCCGGTCGCGGAGCAGCGCGGCCACCCTCGCCCGTACCCCCGGCGGGGAACCCCGCTCCGGCGCCTCCGGCACTTCACGGACATCCGGCGCCTCCTGAATCTCCGGCGAAGGCAATGGCACCGGCACCCGCACCGGTGGTGTCACCCCCGGGAACAGTGCGTCCCCCCGCCGGCGCACGGCACCCCCGGGCACCGCGGAAGCCCGCCCGACCCGGGCCCGTGTCCTGGCGCGCCCGTCCGACCCGAGCGCCCGTCCGGGCCCGCTCGTCGGGGCACCCGCCCTGCCCGAGGTCGTGGAGGTGGTCGCTGCGATACGTGTACGAAGAGTCATGTCCGTGACGGTAGAGATCACGGACGGCCCGTGCGGAGCGCAGTCGTCTTCCGTGGACAGACGCTCCGCTGTGGAAAACCCCGTCACCCGTGTGGGGGACGGAAGGGACCTGGCTGTCTCAGCGCGGCGAGACGACGACCGCGAGGAGACCCGGTCCCGTGTGGGCGCCGATGACCGCCCCCACCTCGCTGACCTGGAGTTCCTCGATTCCCGGGACGCGCTCCCTGAGCCGGTCCGCGAGCGCGGCGGCTCGCTCCGGTGCGGAGAGGTGGTGCACGGCGATGTCGACGGAGCCGGAGCCGGCCCGGTCCACGGCGATCTCCTCCAGGCGCGCGATGGCCTTCGAGGCCGTCCGTACCTTCTCCCGGAGTTCGATCCGCCCGGCGTCGAGTTCGAGGAGCGGCTTCACCGCGAGCGCCGAACCGAGCAGCGCCTGCGCGGTCCCGATGCGCCCGCCCCTGCGCAGGTAGTCCAGGGTGTCGACGTAGAAGTAGGCGGAGGTCCCCGCGGCACGCTTCTCGGCCGCCGCGACCGCCTCGTCGAGGGAACCGCCGGCCTCCGCGACCTCCGCCGCGGCGAGCGCGCAGAAGCCCAGGGCCATGCCCATCATGCGGGTGTCCACCACCCGTACGGGCACGGGGGCGTCCTTGGCCGCGAGCACGGCGGCGTCGTAGGTCCCGGAGACCTCCGCGGACAGATGGAGCGAGACGATGCCCTTCGCGCCCGCCTCGGCGGCCTCGCGGTAGGCCTCGGCGAAGACCTCGGGGCTCGGCCGCGAGGTGGTGACGGGCCGGCGCTTCTGCAAGGCCTCGGCAAGGGCCTTCGCCGAGATCTCGGTGCCCTCCTCGAGGGCACGGTCGCCGATGACGACGGTCAGCGGGACCGTGGTGATGGCGTGCCGCTCCCTCGTCTGGCGTGGCAGGTAGGCCGTGGAATCGGTGACGATCGCGACATGCCGGGACATGAGCGGGAGGTTACCCGCCGGGGCCACCGCACGGCAGCCCGGCCCCCCTCACCGAACACCCGCTCGCACCCCGCAGGACCGGCCCGGGGACTCCGGGCCCCTCACCAGGCGCTTGTCCGTCCCTCGGGCACGGCCTCTCCCCGGGACGCCCACCCGCGCCCCGCCCCGGCTTCGCCTGCGGCCGTCAGGTCGTGGTCTCCGGGCGGGCCGACTTCTCCCACGGGTAGGCGGTGCGCCGGGGATCGGGTCCCGTGATCGCGGACCGCTCTCCACCGGCCCCGGGGGCCGTCTCGCGGCCGGGGCCGGCGGGCTGTCCCCAGCCGTCGGCCGTCGCCGCGTCCGCCGCCCCGGTCCCGGGTCCGGCCGCCCTGGTCGTTCCCTGCGTGGCCTCCGTACGCGTCCAGTGGCGCAGGGCACCGGCCTCGACGTCGATCTGGGCACTGAGCGTCGACAGGTCGTCCTCGGCGAACTTCACCGCCCGGTCCCGGGCGGCGCGACGCAGCGCGTCGGCCGAGCCCGTGATCCGCTCGGTCCGCGCGGCGAGCTCGGGCAGCTGGCCGGCCACCCAGGCCCGGTCGGGCTCGCGCTCCATGCGCTTGAGGTCCGCGTCCAGTTCGAGTCCGTGGGCGCTGAGCCGGTGGAACAGGTCGAGCGACTCCTTCAGGGAGGCGTCCTCGCCTACGCCCGCCTGCAGCGCCTCCTGGGTGGCGCGCATCGAGGTGCGCAGCGACAGCCGCAGTCGGGCCAGCTCGCTCGCGGTCCCGGCCTGGCCGAGGCTCTTGGCGCGCAGCGTGGTGTCCTCGACCGTGCGCCGGGCCTGGTCGATGGTGCGGTCGACCCCGCGCTTGGCGGCCTTCGCGACCTTCACGGTGACGAACACCCCGAGCGCCACGAAGGACAAGAAGAGCAGCGCCATGATCGTGATAATCGTGGCTTCCATGTGCGCCCCTCCGGCTCCGTCGAATTCCCACGGCTGTGGTTCTTCCACGTTAAACGGAACGGGCAGGCCGCGGGTTCCTTCGGAACCCCCAACCTGCCCGTAGGGGAAACCCCTATGTGCCGCTAGCCGGCGACGATGTTCACCAGCTTCGGCGCGCGCACGATCACCTTGCGGATCTCCGCGCCGCCCAGCGCCGCGACCACGTGCGGGTCGGCCAGCGCCAGCGTCTCCAGCTCCGCGTCGGTGATCGACGGGGAGACCTCCAGGCGGGCCTTGACCTTGCCCTTGATCTGCACGACGCAGGTCACGGTCTCGTCGACGACGTACGCCGGGTCGGCGACCGGGAAGTCCTGGTGGACGACCGAGGCGGTGTGGCCCAGCTTGCGCCACAGCTCCTCGGCGATGTGCGGGGCCAGCGGGGCGACCAGCAGCACCAGCTGCTCGGCGACCGGCCGGGAGATCGCGCCACCCGACTTGGTCAGGTGGTTGTTCAGCTCGGTGATCTTGGCGATGGCGGTGTTGAAGCGCATCGCGGCCATGTCCGGGGCGACGCCGTCGATCGCCTTGTGCAGGGCACGCAGCGTGTCCTCGTCGGGCGCGGTGTCGACGACGGTGACCTCGCCGGTCGCCTCGTCGACGATGTTGCGCCACAGCCGCTGCAGCAGCCGGTACTGGCCGACCACCGCGCGCGTGTCCCAGGGGCGCGACACGTCCAGGGGGCCCATCGCCATCTCGTACAGGCGCAGGGTGTCGGCGCCGTACTCGGAGCAGATCTCGTCCGGCGTGACCGCGTTCTTCAGGGACTTGCCCATCTTGCCCAGGACGCGGCTGACCTTCTCGCCCTGGTAGTAGAACGCGCCGTCCCGCTCCTCGACCTCGGCGGCCGGCACGGCGATCCCGCGCGCGTCCCGGTAGACGAAGGCCTGGATCATGCCCTGGTTGTACAGCTTGTGGAACGGCTCGGCCGAGGAGATGTGGCCCAGGTCGAACAGCATCTTCGACCAGAAGCGCGCGTACAGCAGGTGCAGCACGGCGTGCTCGGCGCCGCCGACGTACAGGTCGACGCCACCGGTCGGCATGCCCTCGCGGGGGCCCATCCAGTACTGCTCGACGGCGGGGTCGACCAGCTTCTCGGCGTTGTGCGGGTCCAGGTAGCGCAGCTCGTACCAGCAGGAGCCGGCCCAGTTGGGCATGGTGTTGGTCTCGCGCCGGTAGCGGCGCGGACCGCGGCCGTCGCCCAGGTCCAGGGTGACGTTGACCCAGTCCTCGTTGCGGGACAGCGGGGTCTCCGGCTGGGTGTCCGCGTCGTCGGGGTCGAAGGTGCGCGGCGAGTAGTCCTCGACCTCCGGCAGCTCCAGGGGCAGCATCGACTCGGGCAGCGAGTGGGCGACGCCGTCCTCGTCGTAGACGATCGGGAAGGGCTCGCCCCAGTACCGCTGGCGGCTGAACAGCCAGTCGCGCAGACGGAAGTTGACGGTGCCCTCGCCGATGCCGCGGTCGGACAGCCAGGTGGTGATCTTCGCCTTGGCGTCGACGACGCCCAGGCCGTCCAGGGAGATCTCGTCGTTGGCCGAGTTCACCAGCTTCGCCTCGTACGAGGAGAAGGCGTCGTCCCAGGTCGACGGGTCGGTGCCGCGGTCGTCGCTCGGCTCCACGACGCAGCGCATCGGCAGCTCGAAGGCGCGCGCGAAGGCGAAGTCGCGGCTGTCGTGCGCCGGGACGGCCATGATCGCGCCGGTGCCGTAGCCCATCAGGACGTAGTCGGCGATGAAGACCGGGACCTTGGCGCCGCTGACCGGGTTGGTCGCGTACGCGCCGGTGAAGACGCCGGTCTTGTCCTTGGCCTCGGCCTGGCGCTCGACGTCGGACTTCGAGGCGGCCTGCTTGCGGTAGGCGTCGACGGCCTCGGAGGGGGTGGCGTGGCCGCCGGTCCACACCTCGTGGGTGCCCTCGGGCCAGGCGGCCGGGACGATCTTCTCGACCAGGTCGTGCTCGGGCGCCAGGACCATGTAAGTGGCGCCGAACAGGGTGTCCTGGCGGGTGGTGAAGACCGTGATGGCACCGGTGTCGCCGACCTGGAAGTCGACGCGGGCGCCCTCGGAGCGGCCGATCCAGTTCCGCTGCTGCAGCTTGATGGCCTCGGGCCAGTCCAGCGCGTCCAGGTCGTCCAGCAGGCGGTCCGCGTAGGCGGTGATCCGCATGTTCCACTGGCGCAGCTTGGCCTTGAAGACCGGGAAGTTGCCGCGCTCGGAGCGGCCGTCGGCGGTGACCTCCTCGTTGGCCAGGACGGTGCCCAGGCCGGGGCACCAGTTGACCGGCGCGTCGGAGGCGTACGCCAGGCGGTACTCGCCCAGGACCTCGGAGCGCTCGACGGCGGTCAGCTCGCTCCACGCGCGCGTGCCGGGGACCTCACGGGTGCCGTTCTCGAACTGCTCGATCAGCTCGGCGATCGGCCGGGCCTTCTTGGCCTCGTCGTCGTACCAGGAGTTGAAGATCTGCAGGAAGATCCACTGGGTCCACTTGTAGTACTCCGGGTCGATCGTGGCGAACGACCGGCGCTTGTCGTGGCCCAGGCCCAGCCGGCGCAGCTGGACCTTCATGTTCTCCATGTTGGCCTCGGTGGACACACGCGGGTGCGTGCCCGTCTGCACGGCGTACTGCTCGGCCGGCAGGCCGAAGGCGTCGAAGCCCAGGGTGTGCAGCACGTTGTGGCCGGTCATGCGCGCGTGGCGGGCGAAGACGTCCGTGGCGATGTAGCCCAGCGGGTGGCCGACGTGCAGGCCCGCACCCGAGGGGTACGGGAACATGTCCATGATGAACTTCTTGGGCAGGGCGGCGACCGCGGGGTCGCCCGCCAGGTCACCGGTGGGGTTCGGCGCCTCGTAGGTGCCCTCGGCGTCCCAGAAGTCCTGCCAGCGTGCCTCGATGTCGGCGGCCATGGCCGCCGTGTAGCGATGAGGGGCCGCCGTCTCGGCGGCCGTCGTGATCTCGGTCATGGTCCTTGATGCTCCATCGATCGTCTCTGCCCACTGCCACGAATGCCCGAAATGAAAAATCCCCTCGCACAGGAGGGGATGCCGCGCCGACTCCGACGGGATGCTCTGTCACCCGTCGGCACTGGTCAGCGCGGCTCGGTAAGCAGGAGGCGTACGGCACGCATGGCGCCAGGGTACCGCAGGGCCCGAGCGGGCCGCACCGGCGTTCCACGGAGCGGGAGAACACGAAGAAGCGGGTCACCCTGATCGGGGTGACCCGCTTCTCTTCTGTGGAGCTAAGGAGAATTGAACTCCTGACCTCCTGCATGCCATGCAGGCGCTCTACCAACTGAGCTATAGCCCCGCGTACGGGAATGTTCGTTATCACCGCAGAATCGGCACGAGCCATCCGGTCCGGATGGCTCGGTTCCGATCTGTGGAGCTAAGGAGAATTGAACTCCTGACCTCCTGCATGCCATGCAGGCGCTCTACCAACTGAGCTATAGCCCCTTGATTCGTCGTCCCGGCTTCGATCTCGCTCGCGGCGACGGACAGAACAGTAACGGGCCGCCCGGCAGATCGCCAAATCGGTTTCTCCGACCCGTCCGGGGCCCCGGGTAGGGTCGCCGACTGTGTCCGTCTCCGTGCTCTCCCGAACCCGCGCCCGGCCGTGGCCCCTGGCCACCGCCGCGGCGGTCTGCCTGCTCTCGTTCACGGCCTTCTGGGTGGCGCAACGCCTCGCCCACGTGAACATGCTCGACGTCATGGTCTACCGGGCGGAGGGCGAGACGGTCCGGGCCGGCGGCGACCTGTACGCGATGCGCGCGACCTCGGCGAACCTCGGCATGACCTACCCGCCGTTCGCGGCGCTGCTGTTCGTCCCGCTGACGCTGGTGGGCGTTCCGCTGATGCGGACGCTGACGACGGCGGGGAACCTGCTCCTGGTGGTCGCCCTCGTGCAGCTGTCGCTCCAGCTGATCCGCCCCTCGCTGTCCCGTACGGACCTGTGGCGCACGACGCTGTGGGTCGCCGCCGTCGTGGTCTGGTGCGAGCCGGTGTGGACGACCCTGCGGTACGGCCAGATCAACCTGCTCATAGCCGTGGCCGTGCTCTGGGACCTCACGCGCCGCGAGGGCAGCCGCTGGGCCGGCCTGGGCATCGGCCTGGCGACCGCGGTGAAACTCACACCGGGACTCTTCGTGGTCCTGCTGCTCGCCGCGGGCCTGCTGCTGTGGCGCCGGGACCGGGGCATGAACCAGTGGCTGCGCACGGCGCTGACGGCGACCGGGGTGTTCCTCGGGACGACGCTGGCCGTGGCCGTCGCCCTGCCCGCGGACTCCAAGCGGTTCTGGACGCAGACCCTGTTCGAGACCGGCCGGGTCGGCTTCGCCGAGGAGACCGCCAACCAGTCGATCCGCGGGGTCCTGGCCCGGCTGATGCACACGGACGACCCGGGCATGTGGTGGGCGATGACCGCGGCCGTCCTGGGCGGCGCGGCGATGGTGCTCGCGGTACGGGCGGCGGTGCGCGGCGACAAGGCGGTGGCCGTGGTCGTCTGCGCGTTCACGGCGCTGATGATCAGCCCGATCTCGTGGTCCCACCACTGGGTCTGGTGCGTGCCCCTGCTGATCCTGCTCGCGGACCGCGCCACGCGCGCGTGGCCGGTGACGGGGGCGGTGGCGCTGGCCTTCGCCTCGTTCGCGCTGTGGTGGGTCCCGCACGACCCGGGCCGCCCCGAACTGGACCAGAACGCGGGGCAGATGCTGCTGTCGGCGATCTACCCGCTGACGGCGACGGCGCTGTTCGTGGGATACGCGTGGACGCTGCGGCGTCAGGCCGTGGCGAAGGAGTAGAACCGCTTGAGGGTGCAGTGCTCGTCGAGGAGCCGGCCGTAGATCGGCTCCCCCTCGAGCTCGCGGTACGTCTCGATGGGGTCGCCTTTTATGATCAGCGCCCGCGCGCACTCCTCGCACCAGTACTGGAACCCCGGATTGACGGGATCCATGTCGCGCACGATGGGCGTACCACTGCCGCACCAGTCGCACTTCCGCCTGTGTGCACCCATCAATCAGCTCCAGCTGTGGCCGCAGGCCGTGCACCCATAGGACACCCTGCCGTTGTCGCCGAGCACTTGGGTCACCCTCCCGTCCGGATCCTCGTCCCCCTCCGGCCGTCCGATTCTGCCATGGCCACGCAAGCGGGTCAGCGTGATCGTCGCGGCAGTCCCGCCACGGCGCCCACCGCGGACGCGGCGGCCAGGGCGAGGGCGGTCGCCCACAGCGCGTCGGCGGACCGCTGAGCTCCGGAACCCGCATAACGGCCGAGGAAGAGGGTGCCGAACGTGGCGACGCCGACGAGCTGCCCGAGCTGGGTGACAGTGGCGAGCAGTCCGCTGGCGTCGGCCGCGTCCTCGGGACGTACGGTGGCCAGCGCCCCGGTCAGGGCCGGGCTGAAGGCCAGCGAGATCCCGGCGCCGACCGCGCCCAGGGCCGGGTAGAGCCCCCAGCCCCCGGTGCCGCCGTCCCGGAGCAGCCCGCCGACGGCGAGGAGCGCCGCGGCCGCGAGCACGAATCCGGCCGGGACCAGCGCGCGGTGCAGTCGGGCGGGCCAGCGCCGCCAGGTCAGTCCGACGGTGCCGAAGACGGCGGCGGCGGGGCCGAAGGTGAGTCCGGCGCGCAGGGCGCTGTGGCCGAGCCCGCCCTGCAGGTGCAGGGTGAAGGTGAACAGGAAGCCGGCGTTGACGCCCATCGCCACGGTGATCCAGAGGGCGGCCCGCCCGATGCCCGGGATGCGCAGCACGCGCGGGGCGATCAGCGGGGCGCCGCCGCGCCGGGCGAGCCGGGACTCGTAGACGCCGAAGACCGCGGCGAGCACCAGGGAGCCGCCGAGGGAGAGCCAGGTCCACAGCGGCCAGTCCTGCTCCTGACCGAGGACGAGGGGAACGGTCAGCAGGGACACGGCGGCGGCGAGCAGGAGCAGACCGGGCAGGTCGAGGGCACGCGCACGCGTGGACCCGGCGCGGGCGTCCCGGGGCAGCACCCGGGCGCCGAGGGCGAGCAGCGCGATCCCGATGGGGACGTTGACGAGGAAGACGGGCCGCCAGCCGGTGCCGAAGAGGTCGGCGCTCACCAGGACGCCGCCGACGACCTGCCCGGCGGCCGCTCCGGTGGCCAGGACCGCGGAGTAGGCGCTGAGGGCCCGGACCCGGCGCTCGCCGGTGAAATTGCGCTGGATGAGGCTCAGCACCTGAGGGATCATCAGGGCGGATCCCGCGCCCTGCACCAGCCGGAAGGCGATCAACTGGCCGGCGTCCGCGGCGAGTCCGCAGGCGAGCGAGGCCGCGGTGAACACGGCCAGGCCGCCGAGGTAGGCCCGGCGGTGGCCGATCAGGTCGCCGAGCCGGGCCCCGGTGATCAGCAGCACCGCGTAGGTGATCGTGTATCCGGCGATGACCAGTTGGAGCGCCCCTCCGGACGCGGAGAGCTCGGACCGGATCGTGGGGGCGGCCACGTTGACGATGAAGACGTCGAGGAGCGCCATGAACTGGGCGGCGAGCACCACTCCGAGGAGCAGTCCGGGGCGGGTGTCGGTGGCAGGGTCTTTACTGGGTGCGGGACGTGTCGTGGTCGAGGTCATGCGTCGAGCGTGACCGCGATCGGATACGGGTAACGAGAGCCCGCCGATGCTGGTACTGACACCACCTGGCAACGGCGGCACGGGGACTCGACCATGGGGGTGTGACGATTGTGGCAGCGCTACCGACGCAGCGACGGCGACGACCGGAACTGGCCGCGTTCCTGCGCAGCCGCCGGGCCAGGGTGTCCCCGGAGGACGTGGGGATGCCGCCGGGCCTCCGCCGGCGCACGCCGGGGCTGCGCCGCGAGGAGGTCGCCCAGCTCTCCGGCGTCGGCGTCACCTGGTACACGTGGCTGGAGCAGGGCCGGCCGATCAACGCCTCCGCGCAGGTCCTCGACGCGGTGGCCCGCACCCTCCGGCTCGACCGGCCGGAGCGCGAGCACCTCTACCACCTCGCCGAAGTGCCGTACGCCCCCGACAGATCGGCCCCGGACATACCGGAGGTCAGCCCGGAGCTCCAGGGGATCCTCGACGCCCTGGACCCGCTCCCGGCGGTGCTCTACAACGCGCGGTACGACGTACTGGCGACCAACATCCTGTACGAGCGGCTCCTGATGCAGGGCGGACAGGGCCTGGACACCGGCCCGTTCGGCATACGCAACGTGCTCTGGGCGCTGTTCAGCGTCCCGGCGCCCCAGTGCCCGGTGGTCGACCGGAAGCGGGAGCTGCCGCTGATGGTGGCCCAGCTGCGGGGCGCGTACGGCCGGCATGTGGGCGAGCCCGACTGGGAGGAGTTCGTACGACGTCTCGCGGAGGTCAGCCCGGAGTTCGCCCGGCTGTGGAGCAGCGGTGACGTGGTCCCCCCGGGGACGCGGGTGAAGACGTTCCGGCACGGGCTTCTCGGCGAGGTCCGGCTGACCTCGGTCTCCCTCTCGGTCAACGGGATGCCGGAGTGCCGGATCGTGACGTACACACCGTGCGACGAGGAGAGCCGTCAGGGGATCGAGTTCCTGCGGTCCATGTGACCGGACAGCTGACGGAACGACGGATCCCGCCCCCCTGACGGGGGACGGGATCCGGTGACTGTGGAGCTAAGGAGAATTGAACTCCTGACCTCCTGCATGCCATGCAGGCGCTCTACCAACTGAGCTATAGCCCCTTGTGTTCTTCGTGTTCCTCGCGCTGCGCGCTCCGAACAAGAAGAACTCTAGCCTGTGACCTGCCGGAAAGTGAAATCCAGGTCCGGCAGGCCGGTCGCGGGGCTCAGTCGTCGTCGCCGAGGACCGGCTCGGGCAGCGTGCCGGCGTTGTGCTCGAGCAGGCGCCAGCCTCGTGCGCCCTCGCCGAGCACCGACCAGCAGCAGTTGGAGAGCCCGCCCAGGCTCTCCCAGTGCCGGGCCTCCAGGCCCAGGAGCCGGCCGATGGTGGTGCGGATGGTGCCGCCGTGGCTGACCACGACGAGCGTGCCGTCCTCGGGGAGCTTGTCGGCGTGCTCCAGGACCACCGGGGCGGCCCGGTCGGCCACCTCGGTCTCGAGCTCGCCGCCGCCCCGGCGCACGGGCTCGCCGCGCTTCCAGGCGGCGTACTGCTCGCCGTACCGCGCGACGATCTCGTCGTGGGTCAGCCCCTGCCACTCCCCCGCGTACGTCTCGCGCAGGGCGGAGTCGTGGGCGACGTCGTGGCCGGTGATCGCCGAGAGCTCGGCAGCGGTGGCCGCCGCCCGCTTCAGGTCGGAGGCCACGATGGCGTCCGGCTTGAGCGCGGCGAGCAGCCGGGCGGCCCGGCGCGCCTGGGCGACGCCGGTCTCCGTCAGCTCGATGTCGGTCGAGCCCTGGAAGCGGCGCTCCAGGTTCCAGGCGGTCTGGCCGTGACGCCAGAGGACGATGCGGCGGCCTCTGCCGCCCTTGGCGGCGCTCAGCTCAGCTCACCGTCCGGTCCCTCGGGAAGGCCCGAGCCGGCCTCGATGTCGGCGCCGGTCAGGGCGGCGTGCTCGGCGGCCTTGCCTCGGGTGTTCAGGGCGTCCTCGGGCAGGTCGAGCTCGGGGCAGTCCTTCCACAGCCGCTCCAGGGCGTAGAAGACCCGCTCCTCGCTGTGCTGGACGTGGACGACGATGTCGACGTAGTCCAGGAGGATCCAGCGCGCGTCGCGGTCGCCCTCACGGCGGACCGGCTTGGCGCCGAGCTCCTTGAGCAGCCGCTCCTCGATCTCGTCGACGATCGACTTGACCTGGCGGTCGTTGGGCGCGGAGGCGAGCAGGAAGGCGTCGGTGATCGACAGCACGTCGCTGACGTCGTACGCGATGATGTCGTGCGCGAGCCGGTCGGCGGCCGCCTGGGCGGCGGTCTTGACGAGCTCGATGGAACGGTCCGTGGCGGTCACAAGCAGGCTTTCGTCGGCGGTCCAGTACCCCTCCAGGGTCTCACGGACCGCCGACGACCCCGTCGGCGTTTTCCGGGGCGCCCCTTACCGGGCCGCCGGGACCTTGTAGTCCTGGCCCAGGACCACGGTGACCGCGATCGTTCCCGAGGGCTTGCCCTTGGCGACCGAGGAGGCGGGCAGCCCCAGGGTCTTGGACACCTCGACCGCCGTCTCCTTCTGGGCGTCGTCGCCGTAGAGGACCTGCGATTCCGACCGGGTCTCCGCGTCGGCGCCGCCCACGAAGGTGAAGCCGCCGTTGATCAGGGCGATCCGGGCCGCCTCCGCGGCCTTCTT
Source organism: Streptomyces sp. NPDC002463 (assembly GCF_042889835.1). Lineage (NCBI taxonomy): Bacteria > Bacillati > Actinomycetota > Actinomycetes > Kitasatosporales > Streptomycetaceae > Streptomyces > Streptomyces sp. NPDC002463. The sequence continues at coordinate 167,803 of NZ_JBIARL010000005.1, read as the reverse complement.
GCCGGAACCGTCCCGCAGCGAGACCCGGGGCACGTCGCCCGCCTCGGGGGCGGTGACCTTGCCGCCCAGGATGTCCTTCACCACGCTGTCGCTCGCGCCCTCGGTCAGCGCGCCGTCCTGCCCCACCGGGAGCAGGGCCGTCTTGTAGTCGCCGATCTTGGCGTGCTCGGCGAGCTTGGCCAGGGAAGCGGCGAGGTCCTTCTCCGGGAGCGAGGGGTCGAGGATCTGCTGGAGGGTCTCGATGGTGACCGTGGCCGCCTCGGGGTCGCTGGAGAACTTGCGCAGCACCCCGTACATGACCGCGCCGAAGCGCTGGAGCTGCTTGGCCTCGGCCTCGCCGGGCGCCCGGTAGGTGGCGTAGGCGACGGCGGCGCGGCCGTTCAGCGTCTGCCTCTCGCCCTTCCGGACGAGCGGTTCGGCGCCCTTCTTGGTGTCGGGGACGTCCGTGTCGGTGTCGATCTCGATGCCGCTGACGGACTCGACGAGGTTCTCCAGGTACGGGGTGTCGAGCCGCCAGGTTCCGGCGATCTTCGCCCCGAGCAGGTTGCCGATCGCCTCCCTGGTGCCGCTGGAGCCGTCCTCCTCGACGGACTTCCCGAGGGTGGTCGCGGCGCCCTCCTCGTCGGCGACGACGACGGAGTTGGGCACGAGGACCGTGGTGCCCTGGCGGGTGGTGGTGTTGTCCACGAGCAGGGCGGTGGAGGTGGTGCCGCGCTTGAGGTCGTGGAGGTGGACGACGATCGTGTCGCGCTGCTGCGGGCCGGTCGCGGCGTTCCCCGCCTTCTGCTCCGGGTCGGACGAGCCGGGGAACAGGCCCGCGGACCAGAGGTAGCCGACGCCGCCGGCGACGGCGAGCACGAGGACGACGACGAGCGCGACGACCCGGTTGCGGCCGCGCCGCCTGGCCTCCTCGCGCCGCTCGGAGCGGCTCTCGGTGAACTTGAGCCAGTCGATGACGTCCTCGGAGTCCTCGTCGGGCTCCTCGATGAACGAGAACTGCTCCGTGCGGTACGCGCGGTCGTCCTCGTCCCGCCGCGGCGGGGCGGACCGCTCGGACGCGGGGCGCTGGCCGGGGACTCCGGCGGGCGCCGCGACCGGGGCGGGCGGCGCCGCGGGGGCCGCCGGCGCGGCCTGGACGGGGGTCTGCGCGGGCGCGGCGGGGGCGGGCTCGGCCTGGGCGGCCCACTGCTGGCCGGTGTCGTAGGCCGGGTAGGCGTAGCCCTGCTGCCCGTAGGGGTCGTACTGCGGGGGCTGGACGGGTTCCGGGGCGGAGGGCTGCTGGGCGTACGGGTCGTAGCCGTAGCCCTGCTGCGGCTGCTGCTGCCCGCCGTACGGGTCGTAGTGCTGTGCGGGCGCCTGCTGCTGTGCCTGCGGCTGCTGGTACACCGGCTGCCCGTACTGGTCGTAGCCGATGATCTGCGGCTGCGGATAGTACGGGTCGTACGGGTGCTGCTGATCGGTCACCGGTGCCCCTCCCCGAAGGTCACTCGCCGCGGTACAGCTGGCGCTTGTCGATGTAGCGCACCACGCCGTCCGGGACCAGGTACCAGACGGGATCGCCCTGCGCGACCCTCGCCCTGCAGTCGGTGGAGGAGATGGCGAGCGCGGGGATCTCGACGAGCGAGACCCCGCCCTTGGGCAGTCCGTCGTCGGTGAGGTCGTGGCCCGGCCGGGTGACGCCGATGAAGTGGGCGAGCGAGAAGAGCTCCTCGGCGTCGCGCCAGGTGAGGATCTGCGACAGCGCGTCGGCCCCGGTGATGAAGAACAGGTCCGAGTCGCTGTTGAGAGACCGCAGGTCCCGCAGGGTGTCGATGGTGTACGTCGCGCCGCCGCGGTCGATGTCGATCCGGCTCACGGAGAACTGCGGGTTGGACGCCGTGGCGATGACCGTCATCAGATAACGGTCCTCGGCCGCCGAGACGACCTTGTGGGTCTTCTGCCACGGCTCTCCGGTCGGCACGAACACCACCTCGTCGAGGTGGAACAGGGCGGCGACCTCGCTGGCCGCCACCAGGTGTCCGTGATGGATCGGGTCGAAGGTTCCGCCCATCACGCCGAGTCGGCGCTTCGCGCGCCCGCCAGTAGGCATTTCCTGCTCTCCCATGCGTGCAGAGCCTACTGGCACGGCGGCGGACGCCGGATCAGCGGTCTCCGGTTCAGCGGTCGCGGTTGAAGCGGGTGGTGATCCACAGCAGCAGAAGCAGGGTGCCGAAGGCACCGAAGCCGGTGAGGTAGGGGCTGAGGCTGTCGTGGTTGCCGCCGTGCTCGGCACCCTCGGCGAGGGTGACCAGGTGGGCGGCGGTGCTGTGGAGACTCATCGTCGGCAGACCTATCGATCGGGGATGGGAGCGGAGACTTCGCGCACATCGTATGCGGGCGGTCGCCGAGCGCTCACGCCGACTCAGGCGTTGGCGTCGCGGTCCGTGCCGCCGCCGTCGGCGTCGTCCGTGCCGTCGCTGCGATAGCCCCGCAGCAGGAACCAGGCGAGCAGGGCTCCGCCCACGATCGAGACGAGCAGCAGGATGCGGAGCGTGTCTCCCGGCCCCTGCTGTGCGGCGGCCGCGAGCAGCGTGGCTGCGGTGTCGACGGTGTCCGGCATGTCGGTCGTGCCCTTCGGTCGTCCTCGGTGCCCAAGTTATCCACAGGGCCCCCGGCACACGGTAGCGCCAGCGCCTACGCTGGGGTCAGTCAGGGGGACGAGCACCGACTCGTACGAACAGGGGGCATCCATGACCGGGAACGACCAGGGGAACGTGCCGAGCAGGCAGCGCAAGCGGTTCCCCGGCATCTCCTCGCGGGCCTACGAGCATCCGGCCGACCGCTCCGCCCTGGTGGCGCTGCGGAAGCTCAGCGGCTTCGACACGGCCTTCAAGGCGCTCAGCGGCCTGCTGCCTGAGCGCAGCCTGCGACTCCTCTACCTCTCGGACTCCGTCCGGGTGAGCGACGCGCAGTTCATCCACCTCAACGACATGCTGAGGGACGCCTGTTACATCCTGGACCTGGAGAAGGTCCCGCCGATGTACGTCGTCCAGGACCCCAAGCCCAACGCGATGTGCATCGGCCTCGACGAGCCGATCATCGTGGTCACCACCGGTCTGGTGGAGCTCCTCGACGAGGAGGAGATGCGGGCGGTCGTCGGCCACGAGGTCGGGCACGCGCTCTCCGGGCACTCCGTGTACCGCACGATCCTGTTGTTCCTCACCAACCTCGCGCTCAAGATCGCCTGGATCCCGCTGGGGACGGTCGCGATCACGGCCATCGTGACGGGGCTGCGCGAGTGGTTCCGCAAGTCCGAGCTCTCCGCCGACCGCGCCGGCCTCCTCGTCGGCCAGGACGTGCTGGCCTCCATGCGCGGCCTGATGAAGATCGCCGGCGGCAACCATCTGCACGAGATGAACGTGGACGCGTTCCTCGCCCAGGCCGACGAGTACGAGAAGGCCGGGGACCTGCGGGACTCGGTCCTGAAGATCCTCAACGTGCTGCCGCGCTCGCACCCCTTCACCACCGTCCGGGCGGCGGAGCTGAAGAAGTGGTCGGAGAGCCGCGACTTCCAGCGGATCATGGACGGGCACTACCCGAAGCGCTCCGAGGACAAGGACACCTCGGTCACGGACTCCTTCCGCGAGTCGGCCGGGCACTACGCCGACACGGTGCGGACCAGCAAGGATCCCCTGCTGAAGCTGGTCGGGGACATAGCCGGCGGCGCCGGTGACCTGGCGGGCGACCTGGGCGGCCGGCTGCGCAACCGCTTCGGCGGCGGCCAGGCCTCCGGCGGCAAGGAAGCCGGGGGCGAGAACGGGGGCCGGGACACGGGCGGCGGGTCCGGGGAGGCCAAGAGCGAGGGCTGAGCCGGGGGCGGTCCCGGGCTGGGGCTGATCCGCGGGCGGGACCCGGGACGCTCAGAGGACCCGGGACGCTCAGAGTGAGGGCAAAGCGCTCGGGGCCAGGGCTCCGCACAGGGCGGGGGCGGCGGGTCGGGCGGTGGCGTACGGGTCGGTGACCGCCGGGCCGTCGCTCACGTCGGAGGCCCGCGCTCCCGCCAGGAGCGGCTTCAGGGAGCCGGTGGTGTCGGCGCCGCACGCCTGCGGGCCGGCCTCCACCGTGCTGGTCAGCAGCTCGGCCCGGTGCATGCGGAGGTCTTCTCGGTCGAAGCGGAAGTGCACCACGCGGTGGACCGTGAAGAGGGAGGCCGCGGCGACCGGGCCCGCGCCCTTGGCGACCGGGCGGAGGGCGTAGGTGTACGTGTGGTCCGCGGTGACGTCCAGCGTGTCGGGGCCGGTCTCCTCGAAGTGGAGGGTGCCCTGCACACGGGCGGCGGGCTCCGCGAGGGCCACCTGACGGGGGTCGAAGCGGACGAGCCAGGCCGCGAGGGCGTGTCGGCCGTCGTCGGCGGGGGACTCGACGCTCCGGTCGAACTGTTCCAGCTGGTCCGGGTCGAGCAGCAGGCGCGCGGGCCGGACGGTCGCCCCGGACAGGACGTCCGGCTCCAGGCCGGAGGCCACCAGGTACTCCTTGGCGATGCTCAGGCCGGTGACGACCTGGCTCTCGGCGAAGTGGGAGGTGCGCCCGGCGACGGGCAGGTTGATGCCGGCGGCCCCGGTGCGGAACTCGGCGGCCGGGCTGTGGGCGAAGAGGCGGTCGGGCGTGCCGCCCGGGACGGCGCCCTGGGGGGCGAGCGGGACGACCGTGGTCCGCAGGGGCTCGGCCCGCTGGTCGACGGGGGGCTGGTACGGGTTGCGGACGCCCAGGTAGATGGCGGTGCCGAAGGCGAGGAGGATCAGCAGCACCAGCAGGACCGCCTGGCGGGAGCCGCTCCGGGTCTCCCAGGAGGAGCGGCTGCGGACGGCCTGGGCGTGCTCGCCCATCCGCTCACGGGCCGAGAACTCCTGAAGATGGGCAGCGCGGATGAACGCCTCGTCGAAGACGACGGATCGGTACTCGTCCTCACCACCGCCGGGGAACCCCTCGGGTGTCCCCTCAGGCGGGTCGCCACGCCCTGCCATACCTTCAGGGTAGGTCCGCACGGGCTTCGGTAAACGCCCGGAGACAAGTTCGGAAGAATTCCGCCGTCGGAGTGTGACGGAGGGGCGCCGGGCGCCTAACGGGGTGACGCCGACCGGGCCACGGGGGCGGGCGCGGGGGCCTGGGCGGCCGGCGGGGCGGGGTTCGGGTTCGGTGTGTCGACGCCCGTGGTGGCCGGCGGCGGGACCTGGTCCTCGTGGTTGGCGGCCGCGCCCCGGTAGACGGCGCTGAAGGCGAGGGCGACCATGCCGACGCCCATGACGAGGGCGAGGACCCAGGCGACTGGCCGGAGCCAGCGGGCGCGGCCCCGGTAGGGGCGCAGGGCCCCGCCGTGGCGGCCGTAGGGGCTGGCGTCGTCGCCGATGTCGTCGGGCTCGTAGGTCAGCCCCACGGCGTCCGGGCCGTCCTCGTAGGGGTCGTCCTCGACGGATCCGCCGCCGGCGCGGGCGCGGGCCGCCTCGGCCTCGGCACGGGCCTGCGCGGCTTCGAGGAGCCGCTCGACCGCGGTGGGCTCGTGGAAGGCGGCGGCCCTGACGAAGTCCTCGTCGAAGACCACGTCGGCCCAGACCTCGTCGGCGCCTCCGCGGTCGACTGCGTCCTCGGGGTCCCCGCCGTCCTGGAACGGCTTGCCCCCCACGTCGTCCGGCACGGATTCAGAGTAGACCCGCAAGGTGCTTTTGGGCAGGGAGAGTGCGAAGTCTCCCCGCCCGTCCACCCCCGTACCGAAAGGAGGTGTTACCGCACGTGACCGTCACCGGTGACGATGTACTTGGTCGAGGTCAGCTCGGGAAGGCCCATGGGGCCCCGGGCGTGCAGCTTCTGGGTGGAGATGCCGATCTCGGCGCCGAAGCCGAACTGGCCGCCGTCCGTGAACCGGGTGGAGGCGTTCACGGCGACCGTGGTGGAGTCGACCAGCTGGGTGAAACGGCGGGCCGCGGCCTGCGAGGTGGTGACGATCGCCTCGGTGTGGCCGGAGGACCACATCCGGATGTGCTCGACGGCCTTGTCGAGGGAGGCGACGACGGCGGCGGCGATGTCGTACGAGAGGTACTCGGTCTCCCAGTCCTCGGGCACGGCCGGGACGACGGTGGCCTTGGAGCCCTCGGAGAGGGCGAGGACCCGCTCGTCGGCGTGGACGGTGACGCCGGCCTCGGCGAGCGCGGCGAGCGCCTTGGGCACGAAGGCCTCGGCGACGTCCTGGTGGACGAGGAGGGTCTCGGCGGCGTTGCAGACGCTGACCCGGGAGGCCTTGGAGTTGATCAGGATGTCGACGGCCATGTCGAGGTCGGTCTGGGCGTCGACGTAGACGTGGCAGTTTCCGGTGCCGGTCTCGATGACCGGGACGGTGGACTCCTCGACGACGGTGCGGATGAGGGAGGCGCCGCCGCGCGGGATGAGGACGTCGACGAGGCCGCGGGCGCGCATCAGCTCGCGGACCGAGTCGCGGGACTCGCCGGGGACGAGCTGGATCGCGTCGGCGGGCAGTCCGGCGCCGCCGACGGCGTCGCGCAGGACGGTCACCAGGGCGGTGTTGGAGGCGTACGCGGAGGAGGAGCCGCGGAGCAGGACGGCGTTGCCGGACTTGAGGCAGAGGGCGGCGGCGTCGACGGTGACGTTGGGGCGGGCCTCGTAGATGATGCCGACGACGCCGAGCGGGACGCGGATCTGGCGCAGGTCGATGCCGTTGGGGAGGGTCGAGCCGCGGACGACCTCGCCGACGGGGTCGGGCAGCGCGGCGACGTCGCGGACGTCGGCCGCGATGGCCCGGACGCGCTCGGGGGTGAGGGTGAGCCGGTCGATGATGGCCTCGCTGGTCCCGGCTTCACGGGCCTTCGCGATGTCCACGGCGTTGGCTTCGACGATCTCCGCGGTGCGGACTTCGAGGGCGTCCGCGATCGCGAGGAGCGCGTCGTCCTTGGCCGCGCGCGGGAGTGGCGCGATTTCGGCGGCGGCGCCACGGGCCCGGTAGGCGGCCCGGGTGACCGGGGAGAGGTTGTCGAGGGGCGTGAGCGAGGTCATGTCCGCAGGGTACTGGCACCCCTGCGGACATCCCTCACGTATCCCGCACTCCGAGACGTACCACCGCCGCGGGAGCGCGCCCCTGGCCGGAGACGCGTGCCCGTCAGTAGGGGTGGACGCCGACCGGGGCGGCCGGGGGCGGGCCGTAGCCCTCCGCGACGCGCTGGTGGTAGGTCTCGCGGTCGATGACCTCGAGCCCCACGATCTCCCAGGGCGGCAGCTTGGCGGTCTGCCGATGCTCGCCCCACAGGCGCAGGGCGACGGCCGCGGCGTCGTGCAGGTCGCGGGCCTCCTCCCAGTACCGGATCTCGGCGTGGTCGTTGGCGTAGCGGCTGGTCAGCAGGAAGGGGTGGTCGTGGGCCAGCTGTTCGAGCCCGCGTCGCACCTCCTTCAGCGGTGACTCCACGCCCGACACACTCAGAGTGATGTGCCAGAGCTTGGACACCGGCCGTTCCTCACGTGTCTCGGTGGTGGTCTCGGTCTTCCTGCCCGTGGGCAGGTCCGACCTGTCCGACCTGTCCCGTGCCTCGTCGAAGTCGGCTCCGGCCTCGACACTGGTCAGGGCGCGTTCGGCAGTCCCGCGGGGCGGTGCCCCTGGGCGCGCTCGTCTCACCGGCGGCCTCCTGTGTGATGCGTGTGGTGCTGTACCCCGCCTTGTCTTACCCCCGAGACAAAGTTGACCAGCCCGAGGCGGCACTTGGGGCGGTTTTGGTAAACGTCCCTTCCGGATGGCCAGACTTTCAGCCGTTTCGGCGTCGGGCCCGTCAGCGGATGACGACCAGGTCGTCGCGGTGGACGACCTCGCGCTCGTACTCGGGTCCGAGGTCCTTGGCGAGTTCGTGCGTGGAGCGGCCGAGCATCCGGGGCAGTTCCTTGGCGTCGAAGTTGACGAGGCCGCGGGCGACGGCCCGGCCCGAGGCGTCGCGGAGCTCGACGGGGTCGCCGGCCACGAAGTCGCCCTCGACGGCCGCGACACCGGCCGCGAGCAGGGACTTCTTGCCTTCGACGACGGCCCGTACGGCTCCGTCGTCGAGGCTCAGGTGGCCTTGCGGGGTGGAGGCGTGGGCGAGCCAGAGCAGCCGGTCGGCGGAGCGGCGGCCGGTGCGGTGGAAGTACGTGCCGGTGTCCCGGCCGGCGAGGGCGTCGGCGGCGCGGCTCGCGGAGGTGAGGACGACGGGGATGCCGGCGGCGGCGGCGATCCGGGCGGCCTCGACCTTGGTGACCATGCCGCCGGTGCCGACGCCCGCCTTGCCGGCGGAGCCGATCTCGACGTGGGCGATGTCCGCGGGTCCTGCGACCTGCGCGATCCGCGAGGTGCCGGGCTTGGACGGGTCTCCGTCGTAGAGCCCGTCGACGTCGGAGAGCAGCACGAGCATGTCGGCGCGGACGAGGTGGGCGACGAGGGCGGCGAGCCGGTCGTTGTCGCCGAAGCGGATCTCGTCCGTGGCGACGGTGTCGTTCTCGTTGACGACGGGCAGCGCGCCCATGGCGAGGAGCTGGTCCAGGGTCCGGTACGCGTTGCGGTAGTGGGCGCGCCGGCTGGTGTCGTCGGTGGTGAGCAGGACCTGGCCGACGCGGACGCCGTAGCGGGCGAAGGAGGCGGTGTAGCGGGCGACCAGGAGGCCCTGGCCGACGCTGGCGGCGGCCTGCTGGCGGGCGAGGTCCTTGGGTCGGCGGGTGAGGCCGAGCGGTGCGAGGCCTGCGGCGATGGCGCCGGAGGAGACGAGGACGATCTCCCGCTCGCCACCGCTGCGGACCTTGGCGAGTACGTCGACGAGGGCGTCGACGCGGTCGGCGTCGAGGCCTCCGGAGGCGGTGGTGAGCGAGGAGGAGCCGACCTTGACGACGATCCTGCGGGCCTCCGTCACGTACTGCCTCGCCACGTCCGTCTGTCCCGTCACGTGTCCCGTCACCTGCGTCGCCACCTGCGTCGTCCTCACTCGGCTGTCCCACGCGCCGCGCGCTCCCCGCCGCGGCTGCCAGGCAATCTACGCGAGCCGGGAGGGCTGCCGCTCGTCCGTTTCGCTCCCTGGACCGGGCGTGGCGGTGCCGCCGGTGCCGCGGGGCACCAGGATCCGCTGGGAGATCAGGTAGGTGAACGGGATCGCGACGACGGCCGCGACGAGTGGCGCGATCCTGTCGTCCATTCCGGCCCAGGTGACGAGGGCGTACAGACCGATGCTCTGCACCAGGTAGTTGGTGACGTTGGTGAGCGGGAAGAGGGCGAACTTCTTCCAGGTCGGCCGGGTGCGGTAGGTGAAGTAGGTGTTGAGGAAGAAGGAGCCGATCATGCTGAGGAGGAAGGCGAGGGAGTATGCGGCGAAGTACGGCATCCAGGGGTGCAGGAGCAGGTAACAGCCGAAGAACGTCGCGGTGTTGACGCCGCCGACCAGCGCGAAGCGGAAGATCTCGGCCAGCCGCGCCCGCCGCGCGCCGGAAGCACTCGGGGCGCCGGAAGCACTCGGGGCGCCGGAATCGCTCGGGTCGCCGGAAGCACTCGGGCCACCGGAAACGCCCTGGACACCGGAAGCACTAGGGTCCCCGGAAACACTCTGGGCCCCAGAAGCGCTCTGCGCCCCGGAAGCCCTCCGCGCTCCGGAGTCGTCAGCCTCCCGGCCGTGTCCCATCAGCGCTCCCGCTCGGCGGTCACGACGCGGATCCGTGCGGCGGCCGCGCGCTCGGCGGCCGCGCGGTCGAAGGAGCGGTGGGTCTCCTTCACGAGGAAGTGCGGGCGGCGCTTGGTCTCGTAGTAGATGCGGCCGATGTACTCGCCGATCAGTCCGAGCATCACCATCTGCACGCCCCCGAGCCCCACGATGATCGCGACCAGGGTGACGTAGCCGGGTGCGGTGACGCCCTGGGTGATCGCGGCGACGGTCACCCAGACGGCGTACAGGGCGGCGAGGCCGGTGAGCATCATGCCGAGCCAGAGGGCGATGCGCAGCGGACGGTTGTTGAAGGAGATCAGCCCGTCCATGCCGTAGTTGAGCAGGGAGCTGAACTTCCACTTCGTCTCGCCGCCCTCGCGCGCGGCGTTCTGGTAGTCGAAGGTGACGGCGTCGAAGCCGATCCAGGAGAAGAGGCCCTTGGAGAAGCGGTTGTACTCGGGCAGCGACAGCAGGGCGTCGACGGCGGGCCGGGAGAGCAGGCGGAAGTCGCCGACGCCGTCGGTGAGTTCGACGTCGACCCAGCGGTTGACGGCCCGGTAGTACACACGACTGAGCGCCGTACGGACCTTCTTGTCGCCCTCACGGGTGCGCCGCGCCATCACCTGGTCGTGGCCCTGGTGGTAGAGGTCGAGCATGCGCGCGAGCAGCTCGGGCGGGTGCTGGAGGTCGGCGTCCATGATGACGACGGCGTCTCCGGTGGATTTGCGCAGGCCGGCGAGCATGGCGGCCTCCTTGCCGAAGTTGCGGCTGAAGGAGGCGTACTGGGTGTGCTGCGGGTGCCGGGCGGCGATCTCGCGCAGTTTGCCGAGCGTTCCGTCGGAGCTTCCGTCGTCGACGTAGCAGATCTCGTACCCGACCGGGAGTGCATCGAGCACCTGTCGCATCCGCGTGTCGAATCGCTCGACGACGTCCTCCTCGTTGTAGCAGGGGACGACGACGGAAAGCCTGGTCATGGAACGGTCACTCCAGAGGGATGGGCGAGAGGACGTCCTGAAGGACTGGAAGGACCGCCACCGGACTCTCCTTCGAGCAGCGCGGCCACGGTACGGCGGGGCGGTGACCGCTCGGCGTCGCCCGAGTGACCGCCCTTGGTCGGCATGTCGTCCATGGGGCAAAGCATGTGGGGAAGATATTGGTATACGTGGCATTTTTACCCATTTCTCACCCATAGGGGTGACATGCCACGGACCTTGGCCAGCTGGAGCGATGACCGGTGAGCAGGACGACCATCTCGGAGCACGGTGACACACGGATGCCGAAGGGCGGGCAGAACGGGAACGACGGAAACGCCGGACAGGACACCGGTGGTACCGAGGAGGCGGACGGCGCGGACGGCCGCCGGGACGGTCTGCGGCGGGTGCCGCCCTGGATCGCGCTCGTCGTCGCCACCGCCTCGGGGGCGCTGCTCTCGGTCGGCGCCTTCCTCGGCCTCTACGTACGCCCCACGTCGGACGACTGGTGTGCGCTGTGGAAGACCCGGGACATGGGGGTCCTGGGGATCGCCTCGGACTTCTACCGCACGCAGAACGGACGTGTCACCAACGCCTTCCTCACCGGTGTCCTCTACTCCGACGGCATGCGGGGCCCGAAGCTGCTGCCCGCCTTCCTGATCCTCGCGCTGGGCGTGGGCCTGTTCCTCCTCGGACGCACCGTGCTGCGCTCGCTGCACCGGGCCGCGCCGCCCGCCGTGCTGCTCGTGGCCGCCGCGGCGCTCGTCTCCGCGCTGCTGTTCTTCGCCGGCACCCGCTCGTACCAGGTGCTGCTCTGGGCTCCGGCGACGATCTCCCACACCCTGCCGGCCGTGATCGGCGTCTGGACCGTGCTCGGCGCGGTCCGCGCGGCGCGCGGCGGAGTGCGGTGGGCCAGGGCCGCGGCGGTGGGGGCGGTGCTCCTGATCGGGGTGGCGCTCGGCATGCTGAGCGAACCGTTCTCCCTGGTGGCCGGAGTGTTCTCGGCGACCGTGGGGGTCCTCTGTCTGCCCCGGTTCGGCTGGACCAGGGACCGGTACGTGTCGACCTGGTGCGCGGCGGCCTGCCTCGGGCTCGTCACCGGCCTCGCCCTGCTCTACACCTCCCCCGGAGCGCGCTGGCGGCGGGCCCAGCACCCGGCGGAGCCGCTGTCGGCCGCGAGCGTCGGGGAGACCTTCCACGACTGGTGGCGCCTCTGGCAGACGATCGGCGGCCAGTGGGCGTACCTGGGGGCCGCCGCCGTCGGTGCGCTGCTCGGCCTGGCGCTCGCCGCCGGGCCCCGGGAGGAGAGACCCCCCGGGCTCCCCCGACGCGGGCTCTTCCTCGTGGCGGTGCTGCTGCCGCTGCCGCTGATCGGCCTCGCCGGACTGGCCGTCGTCTTCGGGCTGCGCAGCGGGTACGGGGACGTCGGCTGGACCTACGCCCGCACCTGGACCAGCTTCCTGCTCCCGCTGCTGCTCGCCCTCTGCGCGTACGGGGTGTGGGGCGGGTACGCCGTGGGGCGGCGGCTCTCGGGGGGCGCGCGTCCCGCCGGACGCGTCGCGGTCCTGGTGGCGGTCGGCACGGTCGCCGTGGGCAGCGCGGCCGCCCTGGTGCAGCCGGTGCACGCGCTGACCACGAGCACGGTGGTGCGCTCCGTGACGTGGGACCGTCAGAACGCCCGCATCCGGGGCGAGGTGGCGGCGGGCGCCCGTGACGTCGCGTACAAGCCGCTCCTCATCGGCGGCCTCACCGAACCCCTCTTCGCGTCCTCGTACGAGCGGGACTGGGCGGCGCAGTGCACGGCCACGTACTACCGCGTGGGCCGCATCCACCGGCCCTGAGGAAACCCGCCGGCCCGGAGCCGGCCCGCGAAACCCGGGCACGCCGAAGCGGGGTACCCCCTGAGGGGGCACCCCGCCTCCGCAGAACGCGGAACGTGCGTGTCAGACGGCCGCGCGGGCCGCGCGGTTGACGCCCCAGCCCTCCCAGGCCGAGCTGATCATGGAGCGGACGTCGTGCTCCGCCTTCCAGTTCAGCTCCGCCGCGATGCGCTCGGCCGAGGCCACCACGCGGGCCGGGTCGCCCGGACGGCGCGGGGTCACGAGGGGCTCGACGCTGTGACCGGTGACCTCGTTGATGAGGTTCACCATCTCGCGCACCGACACGCCCTCGCCGCGCCCGATGTTCAGGGTCAGCGTGGCCGTCTCGCCGCGCTCGGCCGCCGCGGCGAGCGAGCGGGCCGCGGCGAGGTGGGCGCTCGCGATGTCGGCGACGTGGATGTAGTCGCGGATGCAGGTGCCGTCCGGCGTCGGGTAGTCGTCGCCGAAGATGCGCGGGGACTCGCCGGCGTCGAGGCGCTCGAAGACCATCGGCACCAGGTTGAACACGCCGGTGTCGGCGAGCTCGGGGGCCGCCGCGCCCGCCACGTTGAAGTACCGCAGGCAGGCCGTGGACAGGCCGTGGGCCTGGCCGACGGCGCGGGCCATCCACTCGCCGACGAGCTTCGTCTCGCCGTACGGGCTGAGCGGCAGGCACTCGGTGTCCTCGGTGACGAGGTCAACGTCGGGCATGCCGTAGACGGAGGCGGAGGAGGAGAAGAGGAAGCTCTTCACGCCGGCCGAGGCCGCCGCGTCGAGGATCGTCTGCAGACCCGTCACGTTCTCGTGGTAGTAGAACAGCGGCTTCTCGACCGACTCGCCGACCTGCTTCTTGCCGGCCAGGTGGACGATGCCCGTGATCTGGTGCTCGCGCAGCACCCGGTCGAGGAACGCGCGGTCCAGGACCGTGCCCTGCTCCAGGACGATGCCCTCGGGGACGCGCGCCGGGTTGCCGGTGCTGAGGTCGTCCAGCACGACGACGCGCTCGCCGCCCTCGGTCATTGCTTTGACGACGTGGGAACCGATGTAACCGGCGCCGCCGGTGATGAGCCAGGTCATTCCGACAGTGTAGCCACAGGCCCAGGGCCCTCCGGAGGCTCCGGAAGTGGCCCCGGACACGCCGAAGCCCCGCCCTGACACGGGGTCGGGCGGGGCTTCGAAGCCGGCGGGCCCTAGCGCTCGATCTCCTCGAACGCCGCCTCCCACTGGTCGAGGACGTGCGGCAGCGCCAGGTGCGCGACGTGCTCGCGGCCGGCCTTGCCGTACCGGTGGCGCATCGCGTCGTCGTCCATCAGCTCGCCGAGCGCGGCGGCGAGCCCCGGCACGTCGGCCGGCGGCACCAGGGTGCCGGAGACGCCGTCCGCGACGAGCTCCCGGACACCACCGGAGACGTCGAAGCTCACGCACGGCACGCCGCAGGCGGCGGCCTCGGCCAGCGCCATCGGCCGGCCCTCGCGCTCACTGCTGATCGCGACGACGGACAGCTCGCGGTAGGCGGCGGCCATGTCCTGCGCCGTGCCGCGGAAGACGACCTGGTCGGCGACGCCGAGGTCCTCGGCGCGCATCCGCAGCTCGGCCTCCAGCGGGCCCTCGCCGAAGAGGTGCAGCTCCCAGCCCTCGCGGCCCTGGTGGGCCTGCGCGAAGGCCTCGATCATGCGGTCGTACCGCTTGATCGGGTCGAGCCGGCCGACGGCACCGATCTTGCGGGTGTCGAGCGGGGCCAGCTCGTCCGGGAAGAACGGCAGCGGGTTCGGCATGACGCGCACGTTCGGCACGCGCTGGTTGACGAACTCGACCGCGTCGCCCTCGGAGAGCACCAGGGTCTGCTCGAGCTCCGGGTAGTGACGGCGGATCAGGCCCAGGTTGGCGCTCCGCTTCGCCTGCGCGAAGGACTCGTGGTACTGCCCGATGCCCTTGAGGTGACGCCACTTCAGCGGCATGACCCAGTCGACCGCCCACGGCGAGCCGAAGACGATGTAGCCGTCCTTGACCTCGGCCAGCTTCCGCTCGAACTCGGCCCGCGCGCTGTCGCGGTCGGCCCGGGCGCGGCGGGCGTCGGCGCGCCGCGCCAGGCTGATCCGGTCGCCGACCGTGCGGACCGGCGGCTTGGGCTCGGAGGGGGCCGGGTAGAGCGTCGTGTGTCCGTACGAGCGGGTGGCGTTGTACGGGAACGGCTCCGGGCTCGGCCGGATGCCGATCAGCTCGACGCGGTGACCGCGCTCCCCCATGCCCTGGGCGAGGGTGTGCAGCACCCGCTGGGATCCACCCATCGAGTCGACGTCGATACCGACGAAGAACACGTTGCGGACAGGGGAGGCCTCAGTCATGGGTGCCGCCTTCGAAAAAAGCATCGACCACCATCTTGCTGGCGTGGCCGGTCTCGTACGAGCAGAACATTTCCTGGAAGCGCGCGTACCGCTGGGCGTGGCGCTCCTGGGTGCCCTCCAGGTCCCGCACGGCGGCGGCGAGGTCCTCGGTGGTCGTCACCATCGGGCCGGGCGCGATCTCTTCGAGGTCGTAGTACGTGCCGCGGTCGCCGCCCTTGTACGCCTCGTAGTCGTCCGTGTAGAGGATGATCGGGCGGCCGGTGTTGGCGTAGTCGAACATCAGCGACGAGTAGTCCGTGAGGACCGCGTCCGAGGCCAGCATCACGTCGTTGATGTCGGCGTAGGAGGAGCCGTCGCGCAGGAAGTGGCCCAGCTCCGGAGCGATCTTGAACCGGTCGTACGGGTGGGTCCGGACGACGACGATCCACTGGTCGGAGAGGTGCGGGGCCAGCGCCTCCAGGTCCACGCGCACCGACTGCCCGGTGCGGCGGGCCGCGTCACGGAACGTCGGGGCGTACAGCAGGACCTTCTTGTCGGCCGGGATGTTCAGGGCCTCGCGGACGGCGGCGGCTCTGGCCTGCTGCTCGGGCTCGGCCCAGCGCACCAGCACGTCGTTGCGCGGGTAGCCGGAGCGGATCAGGTCGGCCGAGACCTCGAAGGCCGGGACGAAGGTCCGCTCGAACTCGGCGCTCGGGCAGACGAGGGCGTCCCAGCGGCCGACGGCGGCGCGGAAGCGACCCTTCTCGATCTCCGAGGCGCCCCGCAGCGAGGGCACGTCGAAGCCCATCGCCTTGAAGGTCTGGCCGTGCCAGGTCTGCAGGTACCGGGTGCCCTTCGGCTTCGGGTACAGGTACGGCAGGTTGTGCGAGTCGACCCAGAAGCTGGCACGGGCCAGCGCGCGTCCGTACGCGAAGCTGCCGCGCTTGACGAGGGTGACGTCCTCCGGGAAGGACGAGCGGTCGCCGGAGTACGACCAGACCACGTCGATCGGGAGGTTGCGGCGCTTGAGCTCCTCGTAGATGTAGCGCGGGCTGTCCGCGTAGCCGCGGCCCTCGAGGGCCTCGAACACGGCGAGCTGGCGCTTGCGGCGCGGGAGCTTGGACACGGCGTCGTAGGCGCTGGCCTTGCCCTCGTTGCCGACGAGGATCTTCCTGACCTTGCCGACCTTGCCCTTGGCCTTGCGGGCGACGGGGCCGAGCGGCTCGAGCGACTTCAGGACGCCGGACCGCTGCCAGGTCACCTCGAGGCGTCCGGCCCCCTTCTGCTCCGCCTTGATGCGGAGGTGGTGGATGCCGAACCGGTGGTACGTGACGGTGGCGCGGAAGTCCGGCTGGTCGTGCTTGGCCAGCAGGATGTCCGTGCGCTGGGCGCCGTCGCGCTCCAGGGCGACCACCGGGTGGCGGCGGGTCGCCACGCCGACCTTGCCGACGGGCACCTTGCGGAAGTCGACCTCGGCCTTGGAGACGTACTGTCCCTCGCCCTGCGGGCGCAGCGTCAGCGGCACCGTGAGCGGCGTCTTGTGCGCGGCGAGCTTGACCGAGGCCTTGGTGTCCTCGGTGATCAGGCCGGCCGGGTCGTACGTGTGGATCTCCAGGTGCAGGACCGGGCCCCGCATCGACACGGAGGTCAGCTCGTGGCGGACGCGGCCGGTGGCGAGCACCTGCTCGCGCATGTACCACTCGCTGATGTCCAGCGCGTCGCGGCTCGCGTCGTCGGCGGGGGCGACGGCACCCCAGTAGGTGGCCTCGCCCTCCTCCGTCATGAAGCGCGGGGCGAGCTGCGGCCGGCCCAGCTGGCGACAGGCGACCTGGAGGTCCTCCAGGCGGCCGGTGCGCAGCAGGTGGATGCAGATGCGCTCCTCGCGGGAGAGCCGGGCGTAGGTCTCGTCGGAGATCTCGTCCAGGTACGGGTTCACCACGTCGGCGAACTCGGCGATCCAGTCGAGGTCGCGGAACGGCAGGTCGCCCAGGTACAGGCGGAAGTCGTGGCGGAGGAACTTGTAGTCCTTCTCCGCGCGCAGCCCGCCGCGGCCGTTCTCCTCGAACCAGGCGTCGATGAGCCGGGCCACGCCGATGCGGTCCGCGACGTTCTGGATCTTGTGCCGGCTGGAGGAGATGGAGACGCTCTCCGGCGCGAGGCGCCAGGTGTAGACCGACCACGGGACGACGGCGAAGGACTCCGCGAGCGAGAAGGCCTGCGCGGAGAACAGCTGGTCCTCGTAGTGGATGCCCTCGGGGAAGGTGAGGGCGTTGTCCCGGATGAAGGCGGTCCGGTAGAGCTTGTTCGTCGAGAGGTGGTCGAAGAAGTACTCCGGGGCCTCGGCGATGCCGTCGACGACGCGCTTCTCGGTGAAGAGGTGCGGGTACCAGAGGCCGGTGGTGTTCGACTCCTCGAAGAGGCGGGTCACCTCACCGGTGACGAAGTCGACCCCGGTCTCCTCGGCGACGAGGAGCAGGCTCTTGCAGGCATGGCGGGGCAGCTCGTCGTCGCTGTCCAGGAACATGATGTGCGGGGCGCGGGCGACCGCGATGCCGCGGTTGCGGGGCGCGCTGCAGCCACCACTGTTCTGCTCCAGGCGCACGTAGCGCACCCGCGGGTCGGAGGCCTCCAGAGAACGCGCGACACGCTCGGTGCCATCGGTCGAACAGTCGTCGGCGATGATCACTTCGAGGTTGTTGAGGGTCTGGTCGAGCACGGACCGGACCGCTCGCGGGAGCCGTTCCTCATCGTTGTACACGATGATGACGACGCTCACATCAGGGACGTCGCTAGTCGGCATCCAAGTCCTCTCACAAGTGCGGGCGGCGACACATGGCACGCGTTCCGGCCAGGCGCAGCACTGCCTGCGCCATGGTCAATGGCGCGCTACTGCCTTCGGTGGTGAAGGGTGCCGCCCCCTCATGTTCGACGAGCGCCACCCGGCGACCGGAAAGACTACCCGGCAGGAGGAATTGTTTCATACCTGCTCTCCCGGACCTTCGGTGATGTTCACCGCATCGTTCACCCCGTGATCAGCGTTCGATCACGGCCCGGGTCGCGGCATCGGCCACCGCTCGATCACCGGGCGGCGAACAGCCTCTTGAACCGGCCGGACATCACCTGACGTGCGCCGACGGCGCCGCCCGCGAAGCGGAGGACGAGCCCGCGACGCGCCGAGGCCACGACCTGGACGAGCAGCACCCGGCCCAGTCGCCCGAGGACCATCCCGCGCCGGCCGACGAAGCCCTGCGGGGCCCTGACCTCGGCCTCTCCGGTCGAGCCGTCCGCGTACCGCAGCTCGGCGCGGACCGACCAGGTGGCGAGCCGGCCCGCCCGGAGCAGCTTCGCGGTCGGCAGCGACACGGTCGCCGTCCAGCCCTCGTCCACGGGGAGCAGCGGCGCGTCGGCCGACAGCTCGTCCGCCGAGACCCGCTCCGTGAACGACACGCGGACGGCGGTGGGGCGCAGCGCGGCGACACGCCCGTACAGCTCATGGACGGTCAGGGTCAGCCGGGTCGACGCGCCGACGGTCACGGCCCCGTCCACGGCCAGGGGCAGCTCCGCGGGCGCGAGCTCCGCGAGACCCTCCAGGGGTACGTCGGCGGGCGCGGCCGCCAGGACCGGCGCGCCGTCCTCGCCGCGCGGGTACGGCGGCACAAGCCGGGGCAGGGGTGCGGCCAGCTCGACGAACCGGGTCAGCTCCCGCCCCTCGGGCACGGCGGGGAGGGCCGCGAGTCCGGCGTGCAGCCAGCGGCCCGGGGCCTGCGCGTCGGCGACCGCGGCGGGCTCGAAGCCGGCCAGGTGCGCGCGGGTCGCCGTCCACCAGTCGGCCCGGTAGGCGGCGGTCCGCTGCGGCAGCTCCCGCAGGTACATGGGGAGGTCGTAGTCGAGGAACTTCGTCTGCGCGGCGCGGGCCAGCGCGGGCCGGCCCGCCGTGCGGAACACGTCGACGACGGCGGCGTGCGCGGCGATCCGGTGCTCCCAGTTGGCCAGGGAGGCGCGGCGCAGCGAGATCGACAGGGTCGCCGCCTGCCGCCGCACGTGCCACACGTACACGGGCACGTCGGTGACGGCGAGCCGGGGGGCGGCGGCCTGCACCCGGGCACTGAAGACGAAGTCCTCGTAGTGGAAGGCGCCGTCGGGGAAGCGGATGGCGTGCCGGTAGAGGAAGTCCCGCCGGTAGAGCTTGTTGACGGAGAGGGTGTCGAGGACGAACTCCGGGTGCTTCTCGATGCCGTCGAGGACGGTGCCGGGGAGCGTGGCGCCCTGGGACGCGTCGTACAGCGAGGGCGCCCAGACGGTCTCGCGGCCCTCGGGGAGCTCGCGCCGCACGCAGATCCCCGCGACGACGTCGGCGTCCTGCTCGTCGGCGACGGCGAGCAGCCCGTCGACGGCACCGGGCAGCAGCAGGTCGTCGCTGTCGAGGAAGAGGACGTACGGGTGGACGGCGGCGTCGACGCCGTCGTTGCGGGGGGTGCCGCAGCCGCCGCTGTTCTCCCGCCGGATCAGCGGGCGTACGCGCGGCTCGTCGGCGAACCCCGCGAGGACCCCGGGCGTGTCGTCCCCGGAGGCGTCGTCGACGACGAGGACCTCGCCGACCGCGTCGCCCTGCGCGAGCGCGGAACGGACGGCGTCGCCGACGTGGGCCGCGTCGTTGTACGCGATGACGACGACACTGACACGCGCGGCGGCCTGCGGCCGGGGACTCTCACTCACCCGTGAATCCTACGTGTCCCCCGAACGGCCCCAGGGCGACCCGAACCGGAACCGGAACGTCCAGGCCGGCCTGCTCCCCCAGGCCCGGAACCCGAACCCGAACGGCACCGGCCGGGCACCTCTGGGGTGCCCGGCCGGTGCCGTGGCGGGTCGGACCGGGCAGGTCCTAGAACGGGTCGAACTCGTCGTACTCGCGCTGCGCGTCGTCGCGCTCCGCCTCGCGGTCGCGGCGGCGCTGGGCCGCCGGACGCGGGGCCTCCAGACGGTGGTCCTCACCACGGCGGCCGAGCATCTCGGCGCCGGCCATCATGGTGGGCTCCCAGTCGAAGACGACCGCGTTGTCCTCGGAGCCGATCGCGACGCCGTCGCCCGCGCGGGCACCGGCCTTCATCAGCTGGTCCTCGACACCGAGGCGGTTGAGGCGGTCGGCCAGGTAGCCCACGGCCTCGTCGTTGTTGAAGTCGGTCTGGCGGACCCAGCGCTCCGGCTTCTCGCCGCGCACCCGGTAGACCTCTTCGTGCTCGTCGTACGTGACCGTGAAGCCCGCGTCGTCGACGGCCTTCGGACGGATGACGATGCGGGTCGCCTCCTCCACCGGCTTGGCCGCGCGCGCCTCGGCGACGATGCCGGCGAGGGCGAAGGAGAGCTCCTTGAGACCCGTACGGGCCACGGCGGAGACCTCGAACACCTGGTAGCCGCGCTCCTCCAGGTCCGGGCGGATCATGTCCGCGAGGTCCTGGCCGTCCGGGATGTCGATCTTGTTGAGGACGACGATCCGGGGCCGGTCCTCCAGGCCGCCGTACTGCTTGAGCTCCTCCTCGATGACATCGAGGTCGGTGACCGGGTCGCGCTCGGACTCCAGCGTCGCCGTGTCGAGGACGTGGACGAGGACTGAGCAGCGCTCCACGTGGCGGAGGAACTCGAGGCCCAGGCCGCGGCCCTGGCTGGCGCCCGGGATCAGGCCCGGCACGTCGGCGATCGTGTAGACGGTCGAACCGGCCGTGACCACGCCGAGGTTCGGGACGAGCGTGGTGAACGGGTAGTCCGCGATCTTCGGCTTGGCGGCCGAGAGCACGGAGATCAGCGAGGACTTGCCGGCGCTCGGGTAGCCGACGAGCGCCACGTCGGCGACGGTCTTGAGCTCCAGGACGATGTCCCGCGCCTCGCCGGGCTCGCCGAGGAGCGCGAAGCCGGGGGCCTTGCGGCGGGCCGAGGCCAGCGCGGCGTTGCCGAGGCCGCCGCGGCCGCCCTGGCCGGCGATGAAGGTGGTGCCCTGGCCGACCAGGTCGGCGAGCACGTTGCCCCGCTTGTCGAGGACGACGGTGCCGTCGGGCACGGTCAGGACCAGGTCCTGGCCGTCCTTGCCGGAGCGGTTGTCGCCGGCGCCGGGCTGACCGTTGGTCGCCTTGCGGTGCGGGGAGTGGTGGTACTCGAGGAGAGTGGTGACCGACTGGTCGACGACCAGGATCACGTCGCCGCCGCGCCCGCCGTTGCCGCCGTCGGGGCCGCCGAGCGGCTTGAACTTCTCCCGGTGGACGGAGGCGCAGCCGTGGCCTCCGTTACCCGCGGCGACGTGCAGCTCGACGCGGTCCACGAAGGTGGTCATGGTTGTGCCTCCAGAGAATTACTTACGTGCGGAATGTCTATCTAGTAACACGCGAAAGGCGGACCCGCTTCCCGGTCCGGGAAGTGAGGTCCGCCTCCGCAAAGTGTTCCGATCAGGCGACCGGAACGATGTTCACGACCTTGCGGCCACGGTGGGTGCCGAACTGCACCGAACCGGCCTGCAGGGCGAACAGCGTGTCGTCGCCGCCACGGCCGACGCCCGCGCCCGGGTGGAAGTGCGTGCCGCGCTGGCGGACCAGGATCTCACCCGCGTTGACGACCTGACCGCCGAAGCGCTTCACGCCGAGCCGCTGGGCATTCGAGTCGCGCCCGTTCCGGGTGGACGATGCGCCCTTCTTGTGTGCCATGTCTCAGTCCCTCTTACTTCGCAGCCGCGGGGATACCGGTGACCTTGATCGCCGTGTACTGCTGACGGTGACCCTGGCGACGGCGGTAGCCGGTCTTGTTCTTGTAGCGCAGGATGTCGATCTTGGCGCCCTTGTGGTGGTCCACGACCTCGGCCGTGACCTTGATGCCGGCCAGGACCCACGGGTCGCTGGTCACGGCGTCGCCGTCGACAACGAGCAGGGTCGAGAGCTCGACCGTGTCGCCAACCTTGGCAGTGGAAATCTTGTCAACCTCAACGATGTCGCCGACAGCAACCTTGTGCTGGCGACCACCGCTGCGCACGATGGCGTACACGCGGATCTCTCTCTCACTCGGGATCGAAACCTCTGAAGCCAGCCACTCACACGGGCCCGGGGGCCTGTGGCGATCCGGAATCGGACGAGCGGCCTCTCCCGACGAGCGGGAGGAAGGTGCTCAGAGGCGCGGCGCATCGATAGACACGCCGACGGTCTAGGTTACGGGCGGCTGCCGCAGAGGGTCAAATTCGCCCGTGTGGTGCCGGCCGCCACCCCCGAACGAGGGGTGGCGGCCCGCACCGGCCGGTCAGTCCTGGGCCGGGGCGGCGGTCTTCTCCGCGGCCTTCTTGGCCGTGGCCTTCTTGGCGGTGGTCTTCTTCGCCGCCGTCTTCTTGGTCGCCGCCGTCTTCTTGGTGGCGGCCTTCTTGGCCGTGGTCTTCTTCGCCGCGGTCTTGCGCGCCGCCGTCTTCTTGACGGGGGCGGGCTCGGCCTCGGCGGCCTCGGCCGGCGCCTCGGTGCTCTCGGCCGGAGCCGTGGTCACCACGACGACGGCCGCCTCCTCGGCGCCCGAGGGCGAACCGGCGGGAGCGGTGGCCTTGCGGACCACCCGGCGACGGGCACGCGGCGGGGCGGCCACGGGGGCCTCCTCGACGACCGGCTCGACGACGGCCTCGGCCACCGGCTCCGGCGCCACGACGGGCTCCGGCTCCGGGGCGGTCTCGACGGCGACCGGCTCGGCGACTACCTCGGCGACCGCGTCCGTGGTCGAGACGACCGGGGACGTCACCCGACGGGTGGCACGGCGACGGCCGCGCGGCGCCGGGGCGGCGGTCTCCTCGACCACCGGCTCGGGCTCCACGACGGGCTGCGCCTCGACGACCGGCTCGGCAGCGGGCTTCACGACGGGCGCCGGCTCGAAGTCGACGGCCTCGGTCTCCACGACCGCCGGGACGACGGGCGTCGACGCGACCGGCGCGGACACCCGACGGGTGGCGCGACGGCGGCCGCGACCGCGCGTGGCGGCGGCCTCCGCCTCGGCGGCGGAGCCGTACAGCTCCTCGTCCGGGGCGATCGGCACCGGCACGGCCACCGGGGCGGCCAGCTCGGCGGCGACCTCGGCCTCGGTCTCGACCTCGGCGGTCTCCGTCTCCGGCTCCACGGCCTCGGCGTGCTCGTGCTCGTGGACGTGCTCGCCGCCGCGGCCGCGCTTCTTCGAGCGCTTGCCGCCGCCACCGCCGCCGGCGGTGGCCGGCTGCTCCATGTGGACGATGACACCGCGGCCGTTGCAGTGGACGCAGGTCTCGGAGAAGGACTCCAGGAGGCCCTGGCCGACCCGCTTGCGGGTCATCTGGACCAGGCCCAGCGAGGTGACCTCGGCCACCTGGTGCTTGGTCCGGTCCCGGCCCAGGCACTCCAGGAGGCGGCGCAGCACCAGGTCGCGGTTGGACTCCAGGACCATGTCGATGAAGTCGATGACGACGATGCCGCCCAGGTCGCGCAGGCGCAGCTGGCGGACGATCTCCTCGGCCGCTTCGAGGTTGTTCCTCGTCACGGTCTCTTCGAGGTTGCCGCCCTGACCGGTGAACTTGCCGGTGTTGACGTCGACGACGACCATCGCCTCGGTCTTGTCGATCACCAGCGAGCCGCCGGACGGCAGCCAGACCTTGCGGTCGAGCGCCTTCATCAGCTGCTCGTCGATCCGGTACGTCGCGAAGACGTCGACCTCGCTGGTCCACTTGGACAGGCGGTCGGCCAGGTCGGGCGCGACGTGCGAGACGTACCCGTGGATGGTCTCCCACGCGTCGTCGCCGCTGACGATGACCTTCGAGAAGTCCTCGTTGAAGATGTCGCGGACGACGCGGACGGTCATGTCCGGCTCGCCGTAGAGCAGGCTCGGCGCGGACGTCGAGATCTGGGCGGCCTTCTTCTGGATGTCGGCCCACTGCGCCTGCAGGCGCTCGACATCGCGGCGCAGCTCGTCCTCGCTCGCGCCCTCGGCGGCGGTGCGCACGATGACGCCCGCGTCCTCGGGGACGATCTTCTTGAGGATGGTCTTCAGGCGGGCGCGCTCGGTGTCCGGGAGCTTGCGGCTGATGCCGGTCATCGAGCCCTCGGGGACGTACACGAGGTAGCGGCCCGGAAGGGAGACCTGGCTGGTCAGACGCGCGCCCTTGTGGCCGATCGGGTCCTTCGTGACCTGCACGAGGACCGACTGGCCGGACTTGAGGGCGGACTCGATGCGGCGCGGCCCGTTGGCCATGCCGAGCGCCTCGAAGTTGACCTCACCGGCGTACAGGACGGCGTTGCGGCCCTTGCCGATGTCGACGAAGGCGGCCTCCATGGACGGCAGCACGTTCTGGACCTTGCCCAGGTAGACGTTGCCGACGTACGAGGTGGCCTGCTCCTTGTTGACGTAGTGCTCGACGAGCACGTTGTCCTCGAGGACGCCGATCTGGGTGCGCTCGCCGTTCTGGCGGACGACCATGACGCGCTCGACGGCCTCGCGGCGGGCGAGGAACTCGGCCTCGGTGATGATCGGGACGCGGCGGCGGCCCTGCTCGCGGCCTTCGCGGCGGCGCTGCTTCTTGGCCTCCAGGCGGGTCGAGCCCTTGATGGACTGGACCTCGTCGGACGGCTCGGCCTTCTCGCGGGCCGGGCGCGGCTCGCGGACCTTGACGACCGTACGGACGCCGTCCTCGTCGCCCGCCTCGACGTCGGCGGAGGCGTCCCCGCTGCGACGGCGACGACGGCGACGGCGACGGGAGCTGCTGGAGCCGCCGGTGTAGGCCTCGGCCTCCTCCGGCTCCTCCTCGCCCTCCTCGGTCTCCTCGGTCTCGTCCTCGGCGTGCGGCTCCTCGCCCTCCTCGGCCTCCTCGACCTCGGTGAGCTCGCCGCGACGGCGGCGACGGCCGCCACGGCGGCGACGGCGGGACGGACGGTCCTCGTACTCGTCCGTCTCCTCGGCCTCCTCGGCCTCCTCGACCTCGTCGGCGACGGCCTCGACCTCGGGCTCGTCGGCGACGGTGGCCGGGACGGGCTCGACGGCGACGGGCTCGCCACGGCGGCGACGGCGACGGCGGGAACCGGACTCGGCGCGCTCGACGGTCTCGGTCTCGGCGGTCTCGACGGCCTCGACGGCCTCGACGGCCTCGACCGTCTCGACGGTCTCTTCCTCCTCCGGCTCCTCGACCACGGCGGCGGCGGCCATGGCGGCGGTCTCCGGGGTCTGGAACATCGGCTCGGTGAAGACCGGGGCCTGGAAGACGGCGACGGCGGGGCGCGCGGCGCGGCGCGTCTCGCGGACCGGGGCCGGCTCGGAGGTGAACTGCGGCGAGGTGGCGCGGCGGCGGCCGCGGCCACGGGTGGCGGCGGTCTCGGCGGCGGCGACCTCGGCCTCGTCGGCGGCGATCTGCTCGACGGCGGCCTGGGGCAGCGACTCGCCGGTGGCGGCCGTCTCGACGGCCTGCTCGGGCGAGGTGGCCTTGCGGGTGGCACGGCGGCGGGTACGGGCCGGCGGCGCGGCCTCCTCCACGACCTCGGCGACCGGGGC
This sequence comes from Streptomyces sp. NPDC002463, assembly GCF_042889835.1. Classification (NCBI taxonomy): domain Bacteria; kingdom Bacillati; phylum Actinomycetota; class Actinomycetes; order Kitasatosporales; family Streptomycetaceae; genus Streptomyces; species Streptomyces sp. NPDC002463. Next base: position 142,445 of record NZ_JBIARL010000005.1, on the reverse strand, counting down.
CTCGACGGCGACCGGCTCGGCGGCCGGGGCCACGACCACGGTCTCCTCGGCGGCGGCGGGCGCTCCGGCGGGAGCGGTGGCCTTGCGGGTGGCACGGCGGCGGGTACGGGCCGGCGGCGCGGCCTCCTCCACGACCTCGACCGCTTCCACGGCCTCGGCGACCGGCTCGGCGGCGGCCGGGGAGGTCACCGGCGAGGTGGCCTTACGGGTGGCACGACGGCGCGGGCGGGCGGGGGCGGCCTCGGGGGCCTCCTCGACGGCCTCGGCGGCGACGGCCTCCACGACCGGCTCGGCCACGGCCTCAGCCGCGGTGGCCTTGCGGGTGGCCCGGCGGCGGGTGCGCGGCGCGGGAGCGGCCTCGGCCTCGACCGGGGCGGCCTCCACGGCGGGGGCCTCGACGGCCGGAGCCTCGGCCGCAGCTGCGCTCTCGGTGGGTTCGGCGGTCGCGCCCGTCACCGGCGGACCGGCCGGGCGGGAAGCGGCGCGGCGCCTGCGGCGCGGCGGCAGCTTGTCACCGGGGGCGTTGGTGTCTTCGTTGGACTCGAGCATGCGGGGTTTCTCCCGTCACGCTCCCGGGCGCCGCGCCTGGTTCCGGTCCGGCGGCACGGTCGCGCCTGTGGCGCGGTGCCGCCGTCCGGGGCGCGGGCGCCGCACGGGAGCTCTATGTCTGGCTCGCCGGTTCCGTACGCCCTGTGCGGACGGCCTGGCGAAAGTCTCCTGGTCAGTGCGCTGCCCGACCCAGGTGGCTCCCGAGTACCAGGGCGGCGCTACGACGACCGCTCCCTACGCGGTACCGGCACCCGGCGCCGTCGCTGAGGCGGCTGCAGCTGCCTCGCGGTCGGGCGCGAGCGGGTCGGTCACCGTGCCGGACTCCTCGTCGAAGAGCCCCTGCGCCAGCCTGGTCACCGCAGCGGGGACCGGCGGCGCCAGGTCGGCCACAGCTCGGAGACCGGACAGGACGTCGTCGGGTCGCACGGCAGGTGTCACGTGCCGAACAACCAGCCGCAGTATCGCACAGGCGCTGTCGAGCGGCCTATCACCCTGGGGATCGCCCTGGGGACGGGCGGCCGTCAGCTCGGTGACGGCGGAACGGGCGTCGAAGGTGCGGACTCCGTTCTTGGTCTTGCGCTGTACTTCCACCGTCTCGGCCGCGAGAAACGCCTCGACGGCCTTCTCCGCGTCCTCGACCGTGACGCCTTCGAGCCGCAGCTCCCACACGGAGGCGGTGAGCCGGTCGGCGAGACCCGAGGTGCGGGCCTCGACGGCGTCGGTGATGTCGAGGCCGGCCGGGAGGGACTCGTCGAGCAGGACCCGCAGGGTCTCCGGGTCACGCGCCTCGGTGAGCGCGATCTCCAGGTACTCGGCCTCGGAGCCCGTGCCCGTCGGGGCGGCGTTGGCGTACGACACCTTCGGGTGCGGGGTGAAGCCCGCCGAATACGCCATGGGCACCTCGGCACGGCGCAGCGCACGCTCGAAGGCGCGCTGGAAGTCACGGTGGCTGGTGAACCGGAGGCGGCCGCGCTTGGTGTAGCGCAGTCGGATGCGCTGCACCGCCGGTGCGGGCGGCGGGCCTTCGGGCTGTCGCTTGCCCAGTGGTTCTTCTCCTCGATGCGGGGCGGCGCGGCTGGCGCCGTCCACGAGATGTACGGGCCCTGGGGGTCCCGCCCGGTTCACCCCCGCTTCCGCGGGGAGATCTCGGGGGCGGGCGCCACGCCGGGGACGTTCGTTGTACTACCCAGAGTACGCGCCCGGGCCGCCTCCGGTTCCCCGGGCTCGGTCAGCGCGGTCCTCCGAAGAGGGCGAGGCGCACCTCGCGGGCGGCGGCGCGGACGGCCCGGGCGGCGGCGGAGACGGGCGCCCACACCCAGGTGCGCAGCCAGTGACCGACGGGCGTGAGGACCACCCGGTACACCCAGGCGAGGGGCCGCCCGACCAGGTTCCACAGCACCCACCCGACGGCGCGCCCGAGGGCCCGCGAGATCCGGCCGGCCACTCCCCAGGCCCAGGCGACCGCGACGCCGACCGCCCGGCCGACGGGCGCGAGCACGTACCGCCAGAGCCAGGTCAGCGGGGTGACGAGCAGCAGGTCGACGACCCACCAGACGGCCTTGGCGACGGGGAGCAGCACCCAGCGCCCGAGCCACTTCAGGGGCGTGACGACCAGCAGGTCGATCACCCACCAGAGGGCCCGCCCGACCGGCGCGAGCACCCACTCCCACAGGAACCGCAGCGGAACGACGACCAGGTGGTGGATCAGCCAGCCGAGGGCCCGCCCCACCGGGGCGAGGACCCAGCGCCACAGCTGCTTCAGGCACCAGCCGAGCGCGTCCCAGACCAGCCGCACCGGCAGAACGACCACCAGGGCGATGGCCCGCGCCACCCCCGTGAGACACCCCGCGGGCTCGTTCTGGGGCTGCGACCTGGACTTCTCCGTGTTCATGCCGGAAATGACGCGACGGCCCGGCGAAGGGTTTCCCCTTCGCCGGGCCGTCACTCAAGCGTTACTGATTGACGACCGTCAGCGGCAGCAGCTTCTTGCCGGTCGGGCCGACCTGGATCTCGGTCTGCATCGCCGGGCAGACGCCGCAGTCGAAGCACGGGGTCCAGCGGCAGTCCTCGACCTCGGTCTCGTCGAGGGCGTCCTGCCAGTCCTCCCAGAGCCAGTCCTTGTCGAGGCCCGAGTCCAGGTGGTCCCAGGGCAGGACCTCCTCGTAGGTGCGCTCGCGGGTGGTGTACCAGGCGACGTCCACGCCGACCTCGGGCAGCGTCTTCTCGGCGCAGGCCATCCAGCGGTCGTACGAGAAGTGCTCGCGCCAGCCGTCGAAGCGGCCGCCGTCCTCGTACACCGCGCGGATGACCGCGCCGAGGCGGCGGTCGCCGCGGGAGAGGAGGCCCTCGACGATGCCGGGCTTGCCGTCGTGGTAACGGAAGCCGATCGAGCGGCCGTACTTCTTGTCGCCGCGGATCTTGTCACGGAGCTTGCGCAGGCGCTCGTCCGTCTCCTCGGCCGACAGCTGCGGGGCCCACTGGAAGGGGGTGTGCGGCTTGGGGACGAAACCGCCGATGGAGACGGTGCAGCGGATGTCGTTCTGGCCGGAGACCTCGCGGCCCTTGGCGATGACGTTGATCGCCATGTCGGCGATCTGGAGGACGTCCTCGTCGGTCTCCGTCGGCAGGCCGCACATGAAGTACAGCTTCACCTGACGCCAGCCGTTGCCGTACGCGGTGGCGACGGTACGGATGAGGTCCTCTTCCGAGACCATCTTGTTGATGACCTTGCGCATGCGCTCGGAGCCGCCCTCGGGGGCGAAGGTCAGGCCGGAACGGCGGCCGTTCCTCGTGAGCTCGTTCGCCAGGTCGACGTTGAACGCGTCGACGCGGGTCGAGGGGAGGGACAGGCCGATCTTGTCTTCCTCGTACCGGTCCGCCAGGCCCTTCGCGATGTCGGCGATCTCGGTGTGGTCCGCGGAGGACAGGGAGAGGAGGCCGACCTCCTCGAAGCCCGTCGCCTTGAGGCCCTTCTCGACCATCTCGCCGATGCCGGTGATGCTTCGCTCCCGCACGGGGCGCGTGATCATGCCGGCCTGGCAGAAGCGGCAGCCGCGGGTGCAGCCGCGGAAGATCTCGACGGACATGCGCTCGTGGACGGTCTCCGCGAGCGGGACGAGCGGCTGCTTGGGGTACGGCCACTCGTCGAGGTCCATGACGGTGTGCTTCGAGACGCGCCACGGCACGCCGGAGCGGTTCGGGACGACGCGGCCGATGCGGCCGTCCGGAAGGTACTCGACGTCGTAGAACGCCGGGATGTAGACGGCGCCGGTCTTCGCGAGGCGGAGGAGGACCTCCTCACGGCCGCCCGGCCTGCCCTCGGCCTTCCAGGCGCGGATGATCTCGGTCATGTCGAGGACGGCCTGCTCGCCGTCGCCGATGATCGCCGCGTCGATGAAGTCCGCGATCGGCTCGGGGTTGAAGGCGGCGTGGCCGCCGGCGAGCACGATCGGGTGGTCGATCGTCCGGTCCTTCGACTCCAGCGGGATGCCCGCCAGGTCGAGGGCCGTGAGCATGTTCGTGTAGCCGAGCTCCGTGGAGAAGCTCAGGCCGAAGACGTCGAACGCGCCGACGGGGCGGTGGCTGTCGACCGTGAACTGCGGCACCTTGTGCTCGCGCATCAGCTCTTCGAGGTCCGGCCACACGCTGTAGGTGCGCTCGGCGAGGACGCCCTCGCGCTCGTTCAGTACCTCGTAGAGGATCATGACGCCCTGGTTGGGCAGACCGACCTCGTACGCGTCCGGGTACATCAGCGCCCAGCGGACGTCGGCGGACTCCCACGGCTTGACCGTGGAGTTCAGCTCTCCACCGACGTACTGAATCGGCTTCTGCACGTGCGGGAGCAGAGCTTCGAGCTGCGGGAAGACAGACTCGGCAGCAGACATCTCGAACCTTCGTGAGCTGGCAGGGGGGCGACTCTCAAGCGTACCCCGGTGCTCAGCGGGTCAGCGCCGCCGTGAGTTCCGGGCCCGCGGCACGGGCCCAGACCTCGGGCAGCTCCCGCTCGGTCGCGGCGGCGGCCGCCTCCTCGCGGCCGTAGAGAAGTCCCCAGGTGAAGGCCGATTCTCCGGCACCGTGGGACTGGATCGCGAACTCCCGGAGGGCGGCGCGGGCCACGACGGAGTCCTGGTGTTCGCCGAGGAGGGACTGGACGGCCTTGACGCGTTTGCCGAGCTTCTTGGCGGGCTTGCCGAGGGTGGGGCGGGCCGCCTCGGCGGCGTAGCGGGCACGCTTGGCGGCCTTGCGGGCCTCGTGGAGGGCGAGGTCGCGTTCGTGGCCGGGGTCGAGGACGAGCGCGTGCTCGATCCGGCCGCCGAGGCGGTCGTGGTCCTTGCGGACGGCCTTGGCGAGGACCGTGCGGGCGTCGCGGCGGGCGGCCTTGCGCAACGGCGGGTCGGCGAGGAGCGCGTGGAGGGTGTCGAGGAGGGCGAGGTGGCGGTCGGAGTCGAGCGCTACGAGGGCCCGGCGCCGGGCGTCCTCGGCGAGGGCGGCGTCGCGGCGGCGCAGCCGGGCCTCGACGGGGCCGAGGGTGAGGGTGGGGGGCAGGCCGGCGAGGCGGGCGTGCAGGCGGGCGTCGAGGACCTCCTGGTCGCGGGCGACGCCGAGCTCCCCCGCGAGCCATTTCAGCTCGTCGCCGACGGGGTCGGTGACGGTCCGGTCGAGGACCCGGCGGTAGGTCTTGAAGGCGCTGCGCATCCGCCGGCAGGCGACCCGCAGCTGGTGGACGGCGTCGGGCAGGTCACGCCTGACGGCGGGGTCGAGCGCGACGATCGCGTCGGCCTGCTCCCGTACGTAGACGAGCACGGCGGCACCGGCGGAGCCGGGCTTCCCGGCGGTGGGAGCCGTCTCGGGCGCCGGCCCCGTCTCCGCCAGGGCGCGGGCGAGCTTCGACGGGGACTCGGACGGGCGGATGCCGGCCTTGTGGAGGCGTTTCTCGACGGCGTCCAGGAGGGCGGGGTCGTCGACGTCGTCGGCGAGTTCCACCTCGATCTCGGTCCAGGTGGCCACCGCACCCGAGGGCAGGCGTTCGGCGTGGACCGTGTCGACGGAGAGTTCGGCGAGGAGGGTGCCGTCGGCGGCGAGCAGGTGGCGGACGTCGCGCGCGGAGCGGAGCCGGACGACCGGGACGATCTCGGCGTGCCGGACGCGGGAACGCAGGAGCCCCGCGAGCTCACCCGGCAGGGTGTCGCTCAGCGGGGCTCTGATCTCGTCGCGGACTCCGGCGGCGACGGGGAACTTCACGTGCCAGCCGGCGTCGCTCCCGCCGGTGCGGCGGCGGAGGGTGACCGCGTCCGCCGCGAGCCGGAGGTCGGGGGTGTCGTGGTAGACGGCGTCGAGTTCCATGACGCCTTCGTCGACGACCTCCGCCACCCCGGCGACCCGGGTGAGGTCCGGCAGCGGAGTCTCCCCCGTGGCTTCGTACTTCCGCTCGATCTCGCGTTTCGTCTCGGCCATACCTCGAATCTAGTCGCGGTCAGGCCGTCATCGGGCGTTGTACGCGAATCGACTGGAGAAGTCCGATCGCCACCCATACGGCGAACATCGACGAGCCGCCGTACGAGACGAACGGCAGCGGCAGGCCGGCGACCGGCATGATGCCGAGGGTCATGCCGATGTTCTCGAAGGACTGGAAGGCGAACCAGGCGATGATGCCGGCCGCGACGATCGTGCCGTAGAGCTCGGTGGTCTCGCGGGCGATCCGGCAGGAGCGCCAGAGGATGACGCCGAGCAGGACGAGGATCAGGCCGGCGCCGACGAAGCCGAGTTCCTCGCCGGCGACCGTGAAGACGAAGTCGGTCTGCTGTTCGGGGACGAACTGGCCGGTGGTCTGCGAGCCCTTGAAGAGGCCCGCGCCGAGGAGGCCGCCGGAGCCGATGGCGATGCGGGCCTGGTTGGTGTTGTAGCCGACGCCGGCGGGGTCGAGGTCGGGGTTGGCGAAGGCCGCGAAGCGGTTGATCTGGTACTCGTCGAGCATGCCGAGCGCGGTGACGAGGACCGCGCCGAGGACGCCGGCGCCGATGAGGCCGAGGACCCAGCGGTTGGAGGCGCCCGAGGCGAGCAGCACGCCGAGGACGATGACCGCCATGACCATCACGGACCCGAGGTCGGGCATCAGCATGACGATGCCCATGGGGAGCGCGGCCAGGCCGAGGGCCTTGGCGACGGTGCGGTGGTCGGGGTGGAGCTGGTCGCCGGCGTCGACCTTGGCGGCGAGCAGCATCGCCATGACCAGGATGATCGTGATCTTCACGAACTCGCTGGGCTGGAGGGAGAAGCCGCCGCCGACGACGATCCACGCGTGGGCGCCGTTGATGGTGGCGCCGAGCGGGGTGAGGACGGCGAGGATCAGCACGATCGAGAGGCCGTAGAGGATCGGCACCGCGCCGCGCAGGGTGCGGTGGCCGAGCCAGATCGTGCCGATCATCAGGGCGAGGCCGATGCCGGTGTTGAGCAGGTGCCGGAACAGGAAGTAGTACGGGTCGCCCTGGTTGAGCTCGGTGCGGCCGCGGGTGGCGGACCAGACGAGCAGCGAGCCGATGCCGGAGAGGGCGAGCGCCGACAGCAGGATGGGCCAGTCGAGCCGGCGGAGCACCGAGTCGCGGGCGGCCAGCTTGGCGAGGGTGCCGCGCTCGGGTGCGTACCGGGAGACGGAGAAGCCGTGGGGTGCGGTCATCGGTTCAGAGCCTCCCGCGGTGGGCGGGCGGGCCCGCCAGCTGGTTGTCGTCCGGCTTCCTGGTGGGCGTCGCGGGGTCGGCCGGCGGCTGGGTGCCGTCGGACTTCGGCTTCGTCTCGTCGACCTTCTGGGACTCGGGGTCGTACGGCGTGATCTTCGGCGCGTCGATGGAGCCGTCGGCCTCGATCTTCGGCAGCGCCTTCTGCGGCTGCGGCAGCAGGGCCCGCTTGAGATCCTGGTTGCCGGCGTCGTCGAGTCCGTAGAGCGCGTCGTAGATGTTGCGCACGGCGGGGCCTGAGGCGCCGGAGCCCGTACCACCCTGGGAGATCGTCATGACGATCGCGTAGTCCTTGGTGTACGTGGCGAACCAGGAGGTCGTCTGCTTGCCGTAGACCTCGGCCGTACCCGTCTTGGCGTGCATCGGGATCTTGTCCTGCGGCCAGCCGCCGAATCGCCAGGCGGCCGTACCGCGGGTGGCGACACCCGCGAGGGCTTCGTCTATCAAGTTGCGGGTGTTGACGTCGAAGGGCAGCTTGCCGTGCGACTTGGGCGCGATCTCGTGCACCTTCTTGCCGTCGGGGCTGATGACGGCCTTGCCGACAGTGGGGTTGTACAGGGTGCCGCCGTTGGAGATGGCGGAGTAGATGGTGGCCATCTGGATGGGGGTGACGAGGGTGTCGCCCTGTCCGATGGAGTAGTTGACGGAGTCACCGGCGCGCATCAGGTTGCCTTCGAGGCAGTTCTCGTACGAGAGCTGCTGGACGTAGGTGCCGCCCTTCTTCCCGTACTTGCACCACCAGTCCTTGTTGTCCTCCCAGAACTTCTGCTTCCACTGGCGGTCGGGGACGCGGCCGGAGACCTCGTTGGGGAGGTCGATGCCGGTCTCGGCGCCGAGGCCGAACTGGTGGGCGGTCTTGTAGAACCAGTCGCCCGGGTTCTTCTTCGGCTTCATCCCGCCGTCCTTGATCCACTGCTGGTGGGCGAGGGCGTAGAAGACGGTGTCGCAGGAGACTTCGAGGGCGCGGCCGAGCGAGATCGGGCCGTGGTTCTGCGATTCGAAGTTCTTGAAGACCTGGTTGCCGATGGAGTACGAACTGGTGCACGGGTAGCGGCCGTCGAAGTCGTAGCCCGCGTTGACGGCGGCGGTGGTCGAGATGACCTTGAAGATCGAGCCGGGGGCGGCCTGGCCCTGGATGGCCCGGTTGAGGAGCGGGAAGTTGGAGTCCTTGCCGGTGAGGGCGGCGTAGTCCTTGGCGGAGATGCCGCCGACCCAGGCGTTGGGGTCGTAGTCGGGCTGCGAGGCCATGGCGACGATGCGGCCGGTCTTGGCCTCCATGACGACGACGGCGCCGGCGTCGGCCTTGTAGTTCTCGTTGGTGTTCTTGTCGAAGGTCTTGCGGGCCTCCACCATCGCGTTGTGCAGCTCCCATTCGGCGACCGCCTGGACGCGGGCGTCGATGGAGGTGACGACGTTGGAGCCGGGGACGGCGGGGTCGCTCTTGGCCTGGCCGATGACGCGGCCGAGGTTGTCGACCTCGTAGCGGGTGACGCCGGCCTTGCCGCGCAGTTCCTTGTCGTACGTCCGCTCGAGGCCGGAGCGGCCGACCTGGTCGGAGCGGAGGAACGGCGAGTCGGTGTCCTTGGCCTTCTCGATCTCGGCGTCGGTGACGGGCGAGAGGTAGCCGAGGACCTGCGAGGTGCGGGACTTGCCGGGGGCCGGGTAGCGGCGGACGGCGGTGGGCTCGGCGGTGATGCCGGGGAAGTCCTCGGCGCGCTCGCGGATCTGGAGGGCCTGCTGGGTGGTGGCCTCGTCGGTGACGGGGATCGGCTGGTAGGGCGAACCGTTCCAGCAGGGCTTGGGCGTCTTGGAGTCGCAGAGCCGGATCTTGTTGATGACCTCGTCGGGCTTCATGTCGAGGACGTCGGCGAGCCGGGTCAGGACGGCCTTGCCGCGGTCCTTCATCTTCATGAGCTCGGTGCGGGACGCGGAGACCACGAGCCGGGTCTCGTTGTCGGCGAGCGGGACGCCGCGGGCGTCGAGGAGCGAGCCGCGGACGGCGGGCTGGACGACCTGCTGGACGTGGTTGTTCTTCGCCTCGTCCGTGTACTCCTTGCCGTTGCGGATCTGGAGGTACCAGAGCCGGCCACCCAGGGTGAGCAGCAGGGAGAAGACGAGGATCTGGATGACGACGAGCCGGATCTGGACCCGGGGGGTCCGTCCGGTCTCGGGGATGTTGGTCATGCCGCCGGGGCCCCCTCGGTCACAGTCGCTTGACTCCCTTGATGCGTCCGGCGCGTGAGGCGCGGCTCCGCGCGGCCTTCACGCGCAGGCCGCCGCGCTGGGTGCCGATCCGCAGGCCCGTGCCGGAGGAGAGCCAGCCGGAGGCGACGTCGGCGCCGTTGCCGCCGCCGGCGTCGGCGAGCGGGTCGTTCTCGGCGCGGCGGGCGATCGCCATGATGAGCGGCACCGTGAAGGGCGCGAGGAGCAGGTCGTACACGACCGCGGTGAACAGCAGGAACCCGAGGCCGACATGGCGGGCGGCGGTGTCGCCGACGAGGGCGCCCACGCCCGCGTAGAGGAGCGTGGAGCCGACGGCCGCGGCGACGACGGTGGCCATGGGGCCGGCCGCGGAGGTCAGCCGGCCGTTCTCCGGCTTCGCGAGGCCGACGAGGTAGCCGATGACGCAGAGCACGAGGGCGTAGCGGCCGGCGGCGTGGTCGGCGGGCGGGGCGAGGTCGGAGAGGAGGCCGGCGGTGAAGCCGATGAGGGAGCCGCTGACGGGTCCGTAGACGAGGGCGAGGCCGACGACGGTGAGGAGGACGAGGTCGGGGACGGCTCCGGGCAGTTGGAGGCGGGCGAGGACGGAGACCTGGACGACCAGGGCCACCACGATCAGGGTGGCGGAGAGGAGGATGCGGTTGAACTTCACGGTGTCACGCCCCCCTGGTCCTGCGGTGTCTGCTGGTTCTGCTGATCGGTCTGCTGTCCGTCCGGTGGTGTCGCTGTCGGTGTGACCGTGACGGTGACGGTCGGTGCCGGCTTGGGCTTCTGCGGCAGAACCGTGTCGCGGGGGTCGGACTTCGGGGCCTGGACGACGACGCCGACGATGTCGAGCTTGGTGAAGCCGACGTACGGGCGGACGTAGATGTTGCGGGTCAGGCCGCCGGCCGCCGGGTCGACGCGGACGACCTCGCCGACGGGGACGCCGGGCACGAAGGGCTTGTCGGCGCGCGAGCCGAAGGTGACGAGCCGGTCGCCGGGCTTGACCTTGGCCTTGCCGTTGAGGAGCTGGACGAGGAGGGGGCTGTCCCCCTGGCCCGTGGCGAAGCCGAGCTCGTCGCTCTTCTCCATGCGGGTGCCGACGGTGAAGTCGGGGTCGCTGGCGAGGAGGACGGTGGAGGTGGAGGGGCCGACGGTGGTGACCCGGCCGACGAGCCCGGAGCCGTTGAGCACGGTCATGTCCCGGGTGATGCCGTCGCGGGCGCCGACGTCGATGGTCACGGTCCAGGAGAAGCCCTGGGCCGCTCCTATGGCGATGACCTGGGCGCCCTTGATGCCGTACTGCCCGGCGCCGGCGGTCTTGAGCATGGCGTCGAGCTCGCGCAGCCGGTTGCGGTTGCGGTCGTCGCTGCCGAGCTTCGCCTTGAGTTCGGCGTTCTCCTTCTCCAGGGCGGCGATGCGGGTGTGCCGCTCGCCGGAGTCCCGCACCGCGCCTATGGCGTTGCCGACGGGATCGACGGCGGCCGCCACACCCTTCTCGACCGGCCCGAAGGCCGCCGCTGCGGCCTGCCGGGCACCGTCGACGGGTGACTCCTGACCGCCGCGGATGTCCACCGTGATCAGTGCGAACGCGATGGCGATCAGCAGCACCAGGAGCAGCCGGCTCTCTCGTGTGTCCCTCACGTGCGGCGGCCGTGCCTTTCCTCGTGGTTCGGTTGTTCGGCTGTACGAGTGAAGCTGTACGGGTGGAGCTGTACGGGTGAGGCCGTACGGGTGAAGCGGTGTCGCCTAGCGGCGCGGCTGGGCGTCCAGGACCTGCTGCAGGGCCTCGAACTCCTCCACGCACTTGCCGGAGCCGAGGGCCACCGAGTCCAGCGGGTCCTCGGCGATGTGGATCGGCATGCCGGTCTCGCGGCGGAGGCGCTCGTCGAGGCCGCGGAGCAGGGCGCCGCCACCCGTGAGAACGATGCCGCGGTCCATGACGTCACCGGAGAGCTCCGGCGGGCACTTGTCGAGGGTGGTCTTCACGGCGTCGACGATCGCGTTGACCGGCTCCTCGATGGCCTTGCGGACCTCGGCAGCGGAGATGACCACGGTCTTCGGCAGACCGGAGACGAGGTCGCGGCCGCGGATCTCGGTGTGCTCGTCCTTGTCGAGGTCGTACGCGGAGCCGATGGTGATCTTGATCTGCTCGGCGGTGCGCTCACCGAGGAGGAGCGAGTACTCCTTCTTGATGTGCTGGATGATCGCGTTGTCCAGCTCGTCGCCGGCCACCCGGATCGACTGTGCCGTGACGATTCCGCCGAGGGAGATGACGGCGACCTCGGTGGTGCCGCCGCCGATGTCGACGACCATGTTGCCGGTGGCCTCGTGGACGGGGAGACCCGATCCGATGGCCGCCGCCATGGGCTCCTCGATGATGTGGACCTGGCGGGCGCCGGCCTGGGTCGAGGCCTCGATGACGGCGCGGCGCTCCACTCCGGTGATGCCGGAGGGCACGCAGACGACGACGCGGGGGCGGGCCAGGTAGCGGCGCTTGTGGATCTTCAGGATGAAGTAGCGGAGCATCCGCTCGGTGATCTCGAAGTCGGCGATCACACCGTCCTTGAGCGGGCGCACGGCGACGATGTTGCCGGGGGTCCGGCCGATCATCTTCTTCGCCTCGGCGCCGACCGCGAGGATGCCCCCGGTGTTGGTGTTGATGGCGACGACTGACGGCTCGTTCAGAACGATGCCTCGACCCCTGACGTACACCAGCGTGTTGGCGGTCCCGAGGTCGACAGCCATGTCACGGCCGATGAACGACATGAAGTTCCCCTTGATTTCCCATGGCTGAGAGTGGTGCGGCGTGGAGTTTTCCATCGTAGTGCCGCCCGTGCGAATGGCGCGCGTTGGTCCACCTCAGTACTGGTGACGGCAGGACGCGGCGATCCGTTCCCGGGATTGGCGTTCATATGCCTGGGGGCGACCGAATTCCTTCGGTCGCCCCACAGGGTGCTTCGTTCGGCTGACTCCTGGTCAGATCAGACGAGGCCCGGGAAGAAGATCTTCAGCTCGCGGGCCGCCGACTCCTCCGAGTCCGAGGCGTGGATCAGGTTCTCCCGGACGATGGTGCCGAAGTCACCGCGGATCGAGCCCGGCGCGGCCGCGATCGGGTCGGTCGGGCCGGCCAGCGTGCGCAGGCCCTCGATGACCCGCTCGCCCTCGACGACGAGCGCGACGACCGGGCCGGACTGCATGAACCCCATCAGCGGCTCGTAGAAGGGCTTGCCCTTGTGCTCGCCGTAGTGCTGCTCCAGCGTGTCCTGGTCCAGCGTGCGCAGCTCCAGGGCCGTGATGGCCCAGCCTGCCTTGCGCTCGATGCGGCCGATGATCTCGCCGATCAGGCCACGGCGGACGGCGTCGGGCTTGAGCAGGACGAGCGATCGCTGGCTCACGGGGGAACTCCTTCGGAAAAGCGGTGTGCGGGACCTCCGAGGCTACAGGGCCCGGACGGCCCACGATTACGCAGCGTCAGGCCCTGCCGAGGCCTGTGCCGCGGCCCAGCTCGCCTTCACCTCGTCGATCCGCCGCCCGTAGTGCACCGAGGCCCACCACAGGCCGGCGAAGAGCGCGCCGAGGAAGAACATCGTGGGGACGAAGAAACCGCTGAGGATCAGCCCGATCTGCAGGGCCCAGCCCAGCTGCACCCCGCCGGGCCGGGTGATCATCCCGCACAGCAGCACGGAGAGGACCATGGCCACGCCGCAGACCCACCAGACGGTGGACGTCGCGAGGCTGTCGTCCTTCATGGCGACGAGACCGGCGAAGCCGATCACGAAGAACTCGCCGATCAGCGTCGAGGAACAGAGCACACGCATCGGGTTCAGCCCCTTCGCAGCAGCAGCCGGGCGTCGCCGACCGTGAAGATCGAACCGGTCACGAGGACACCCGCGCCGCCGTACTCGCCCTCTTCCTCCGCGAGGGTGATGGCCGCCTCGATCGCGTCGGGCAGCCGCGGCTCGACGACGACCCGGTCCTCACCGAAGACCTCGACCGCGGTCGCGGCGAGCGCGTCCACGTCGGTGGCCCGCGGGTTGGAGTTCGCGGTGATCACGACCTCCGCGAAGATCGGCTCGAAGGCCTCCAGGAGACCCTTCGCGTCCTTGTCGCCGCTCGTGGAGACCACGCCGATGAGCCGGGAGAAGCCGAAGGCCTCGCTGACGCCCTCCGCCGTCGCCCGCGCGCCGTGCGGGTTGTGCGCGGCGTCCAGGATGACGGTCGGCGAGGAGCGGACGATCTCCAGACGGCCCGGCGAGGCCACCTGGGCGAAGGCCCGGCGGACGGTGTCGATGTCCAGGGTCCTGGCGTGCTCGGCGCCGATCCCGAAGAAGGCCTCGACCGCCGCGAGCGCCACCGCGGCGTTGTGCGCCTGGTAGGCGCCGTGCAGCGGCAGGTAGACGTTGTCGTACTCGCCGCCGAGGCCGCGCAGGGTGAGGAGCTGGCCGCCGACCGCGACCTCGCGGGAGACGACGCCGAACTCCATGCCCTCGCGGGCCACGGTCGCGTCCGCCTCGACGGCCTTCTTCAGCAGCACCTGAGCCGCGTCGACCGGCTGCTGGGCCAGGATGACCGTCGAGCCCTGCTTGATGATCCCGGACTTCTCGGTCGCGATCTCGGCGGTCGTCGAGCCGAGCCGGTCGGTGTGGTCGAGGTCGATGGGGGTGACGACGGCGACGGAGGCGTCGATGACGTTCGTCGCGTCCCAGGTGCCGCCCATGCCGACCTCGACGACGGCCACGTCGACCGGGGCGTCCGCGAACGCGGCGTACGCCATGCCGGTGATGACCTCGAAGAAGGAGAGCCGGTACTCCTCGCGGGCGTCGACCAGCTCCACGTACGGCTTGACGTCCTGGTACGTCTCGATGAACCGCTCGGCGGAGATCGGGGCGCCGTCCAGGCTGATCCGCTCGGTGATGCTCTGCACGTGCGGCGAGGTGTAGCGCCCGGTGCGCAGCTCGAAGGCGCCGAGCAGGGCCTCGATCATGCGGGCCGTCGACGTCTTGCCGTTGGTGCCGGTGATGTGGATCGAGGGGTACGCGCGCTGCGGCTCGCCGAGGACGTCCATCAGGGCCGCGATCCGGGTGACGGAGGGCTCCAGCTTGGTCTCGCCCCAGCGGGTGGACAGCTCGGTCTCGACCTCCCGCAGCGCCTTCTCCACCTCGGGGTCCTCGGGGCGGCTGGGCACGGGGTCGCCCTGCGGCGGTCCGCCCTGCGTGCGCAGGGTGCGGCTGCCGGCCTCGATCACCGCCAGGTCGGGGTCGCGGTTCGTCTCTTCGTCGACGATGTCGTCGAACTGGTCATTCGGGTCGCTCGGCTCGCTCACGGGGCCAGTCTACGGAGCGGCACCGACAGGACATCGGACCCACCCCATTCGGGACTTTCGGTCCACCGCCGGAGTGATCACCCCCGCATTCCGCGCCTGGACCCGCGCCCCGTGTGCGCTACCGGTCCAGGCCCGTCGGGAGCAGCGCCGTCACGGCGTACGCGCCGTCCTCCCTGCGGGCCTTCAGCGTGCCGCCCATGCTGGTGACCCGCTCCTCCATGGAGAACAGGCCGGTGCCGGTCGAGACGGGGGAAGGGTCCGGCGGACTCTTCGGGAGGGGGTTGCGCACCTCGATCCGCAGGTCGGGCCCCTCGACCGTGATCGCGACGGTCACCGGAAGCCCCGGCGCGTGCTTGGCGGCGTTCGTCAGGCACTCCTGGACGACGCGGTGGACGGCGGCCTGCCGGAGCGGGGACAGCGCCTTGGCCTCCTCCGCGACCGTCAGCTCGACGGGGCTGCCCATGCGCTCGCTCTCCGAGGCGAGTTCGGGGAGCCCTTCGAGGCCGGGCGTCGCGGCGTCCCGGTCGGCGCGGCGCACGATCGTCTCGTTGAGCATGAGGTGGGCGCGCCGCGCGGTGTCCGCGAGCTCCTCGAAGTCCTTCTGATGGGCCTCTCCCCTGGCCCGTACGGCGAGGACCTCGGCCCGCACCGCGAGGACGGTGAGCTCGCGGCCGACCAGGTCGTGGACGTCCCGGCCGACGGAGATCCGCTCCTCCTGGACGGCCTGCCGGGCGGCGGCCTCGCGGCGCTGGGCCTCCAGGGCGCGGACGAGGTCCGTGCGGTAGGCGGCGATGCCGACGCCGGCCGCGAGGACGCCGATCGGGACGACCAGGCTGAGGAAGTCGCTGACGGTCTCGCCGTGCTCGGCGGGCCACCCGGGCGTGAGGAAGTAGCCGTACGCCACGGCGACGTACAGCAGGGTCGCGGTGATCGCGGAGCGCCGTCCCCGGTAGCGGCCGATCGAGTACAGCGCGAACTGGATCATGGTGAGTTCGTGCAGCCAGCCCATCAGGCCGAGCGCGACGACGTACGGGACCCAGGGCAGCCGCCGCCGGAGCACCAGCGTGGCCGCCCCGCAGGCGAGGACGAGGGTCGCGGTGACGCCGGTGAGGGAGTTGTCGGCGCGGGCGAGCCCCGGCACGTCCAGGACCATCAGGCCGAAGGCGAAGAGCGCGGCGACGACGTCGAGGGCGCGGGGCGAGACCGCCCACCGGTCCACGCGACGGCGGAGCGCGGGGACGGCGGGGAGGCGGGGCATGCCCTCCATCATCCAGGGTCTTTCGTCCCGGCGCCGTGGACCTGAAGTCCCGCCTGATGTGACTTAGGGCACTTCGCCCGAATTGAGAGTACACATACGGAAAGGGCCCGGAACCGTCGGAAACGGTCCCGGGCCCTTCCTTCGCCTACTAGGCCTGCGGCAGGGCCGCCAGCTGGGTCTGGATGCGGGCGATGTCCTCGTCCGCCTTGGCGAGGCGGCCCTTGATCTTGTCCACGACGTTGTCGGGGGCCTTGGCCAGGAAGGCCTCGTTGCCGAGCTTGGCCTCGGCCTGGGCCTTCTCCTTCTCGGCCGCCGCGAGGTCCTTCGCGAGGCGCTTGCGCTCGGCGGCGACGTCGATCGTGCCCGACAGGTCGAGCGCGACGGTGGCACCGGCGACCGGCAGGGAGGCGGTGGCGGAGAAGCCCTCGCCCTCCGGCTGGAGGCGCAGGATCTGGCGGATGGCCGCCTCGTGCGCGACGAGCGGGGTGCCGTCGAGCGTGAGACGGGCGGGCACCTTCTGGGCGTCCTGGAGGCCCTGCTCCTTGCGGAAGCGGCGGACCTCGGTGACGACCCGCTGGACGAGCTCGATCTCCTTCTCGGCGGCCTCGTCGCGGAAGCCCGAGTCCTTCGGCCAGTCGGCGATCACGAGGGACTCGCCGCCCGTGAGGGTGGTCCACAGGGTGTCGGTGACGAAGGGGACGATCGGGTGCAGCAGGCGCAGCATGACGTCCAGGACCTCGCCGAGGACGCGGCCGGAGACCTTGGCGCCCTCGCCGCCCGCGAAGAACGTGGTCTTCGACAGCTCGACGTACCAGGCGAAGACCTCGTCCCACGCGAAGTGGTAGAGCGACTCGCTCAGCTTGGCGAACTGGAAGTCCTCGTAGTACGCGTCGACCTGGGCGACCGTCTCGTTGAGCCGGGACAGGATCCAGCGGTCGGTCGCCGACATCTCGGAGGCGTCCGGCAGCGGACCCTCGATGTTGGCGCCGTTCATCATCGCGAACCGGGTCGCGTTCCAGATCTTGTTGGCGAAGTTCCGGGACGCCTGGACCCAGTCCTCGCCGATCGGGACGTCGGCGCCGGGGTTGGCGCCCTTGGCCAGGGTGAAGCGGACGGCGTCGGAGCCGTACGCGTCCATCCAGTCCAGCGGGTCGACCGCGTTCGGGTTGGACTTCGACATCTTCTTGCCGAACTCGTCACGGACGAGACCGGTCAGGGCGACGGTCTTGAACGGGACTTCGCCGTCCATCGCGTACAGGCCGAACATCATCATCCGGGCGACCCAGAAGAAGATGATGTCGTGACCGGTGAGCAGGACGTCGGTCGAGTAGAACTTCGCCAGGTCCGGGGTCTTCTCCGGCCAGCCGAGCGTGGAGAACGGCCACAGGCCGGAGGAGAACCAGGTGTCCAGGACGTCGGGGTCCTGGGTCCAGCCCTCGCCCGTCGGGATCTCGTCGTCGGGTCCGACGCAGACGACCTGGCCCTCGGGGCCGTACCAGATCGGGATGCGGTGGCCCCACCACAGCTGGCGCGAGATGCACCAGTCGTGCATGTTGTCGACCCAGTCGAAGTAGCGCTTGGAGAGCTCCTTCGGGTGGATCTCGACCGAGCCGTCGCGGACGGCGTCGCCGGCGGCCTGCGCCAGCGGGCCGACCTTGACCCACCACTGCATCGACAGGCGCGGCTCGACGGTCGTCTTGCAGCGCGAGCAGTGACCCACCGAGTGCATGTACGGACGCTTCTCGGCGACGATCCGGCCCTGCTCCTTGAGCGCACCGACGATCGTCGAGCGGGCCTCGAAGCGGTCCAGGCCGAGGAAGGGGCCGTGGACGGTGATGACGCCGTGCTCGTCCATGACGGTGAGCGAGGGCAGGTCGTGGCGGCGGCCGATCTCGAAGTCGTTCGGGTCGTGCGCCGGGGTCACCTTGACGGCGCCGGTGCCGAACTCGGGGTCGACGTGGGTGTCGGCGACGACCGGGATCGTACGGTCCGTCAGCGGCAGCTTGATCCGCTTGCCGACCAGGTGCTTGTAGCGCTCGTCGTCGGGGTGCACGGCGACGGCCGTGTCACCGAGCATCGTCTCGGCGCGGGTGGTGGCGACGACCAGGGAGTCCTCGCCCTCGCCGTACCGGATGGAGACGAGCTCGCCTGCGTCGTCCTGGTACTCGACCTCGATGTCGGAGATGGCGGTCAGACAGCGCGGGCACCAGTTGATGATGCGCTCGGCGCGGTAGATCAGACCGTCCTCGTAGAGGTCCTTGAAGATCTTCTGGACGGCCTTGGAGAGGCCCTCGTCCATGGTGAAGCGCTCGCGCGACCAGTCGAGGCCGGCACCGAGGCGGCGCAGCTGGCCGAGGATCCGGCCGCCGTACTCGTCCTTCCACTGCCAGACGCGCTCGACGAACTGGTCACGGCCCAGGTCGTGGCGGGACTTGCCCTCCTCGGCGAGCTGCTGCTCGACCTTGTTCTGGGTCGCGATGCCGGCGTGGTCCATGCCCGGCAGCCAGAGCGTCTCGAAGCCCTGCATGCGCTTGCGGCGGGTCAGCGCGTCCATGAGCGTGACCTGGAAGGCGTGGCCCAGGTGGAGGGCGCCCGTGACGTTCGGCGGCGGGATGACGATCGTGTACGGCGGCTTCTCGCTCTTCGCGTCCGCCTCGAAGTACCCGCGCTCTACCCAGCGCTGGTACAGCGGCCCCTCTACCTCGGCCGGCGCGTAGGTGGTCGGCAGTTCGGTGGTGGGCGCTGTCTGCTGCTGAGTGTTCTCGGTCACGGGGCCAGTTTAGGGGTGTCCCGGTCATGTCCTGAAACGCTTTGGTTCGGTAACGGTGTGGCCCCCGCCGCACCTGCGGCTCCGTGGTTCCGACAGGATGTTCGCCAGGCATAAACATCCTGTGAGGGGAACCTGTCGATGAGCTACAACCAGCCGGGCCCGTACGGCGGCCAGCAGCCCGGTCCTTACGGCCAGCCGGGCCCTTACGGCCAGCAGCCGCCGCAGCCGGGCCCGTACGGCGCACAGCCGCAGCCCGGCTACGGATACCCCCAGCAGGCCCCGCAGGGCGTCCCGCCGCAGCAGCCCCCCTACGGCTACCCGCAGCAGCAGCCCGGCCCCTACGGCCAGCAGCCCCAGTACGGCGCCCCGCAGGGCCCCGGCGGCTACATGCCGCACCCGCCGGCCCCGAAGAAGTCCAAGGCGGGCTGGGTCATCGCGGCGGTCGCGGTGGTCGCGGCGCTGGGCGTGGGCGCGTACTTCGTGCTGGGCGGGGGCGGTGGCGCGGTCGCGGACGACGGGCCGCACAAGCTGATCACGCCGGAGACGGTGCTGGGCGAGTACAAGAAGTCCCCCGACAAGGGGAAGTCGAGCGGCGAGGACTCCCTCAAGGAGGCCGAGCAGAACGGCGTCAAGAACGCCAAGCAGGTCAAGGCCGGCTACCAGGTGGAGAACAAGGCCAACCCGCTCGGCAGCAAGATGATCTCCTTCAACGGTCTCTACGGCGAGATCGACGACCCCGAGAAGGTCGTCGACGGCATCTTCGCCACCGCCAAGGCCGAGTCCGAGAAGGACGCCGGCAAGGACGGCGAGCCGCAGCTGGAGGGCAGCCCCCAGGAGTACAAGCCGGCCGACCTCGACGGCGCGGTCCTGAAGTGCCAGCAGGCCAAGACGAAGGCCGACGCGGCCAACAACGTGCCTTCGTTCACCATCAACATGTGCGTGTGGGCCGACCACAGCACGGTGGGCTTCGTGGTCCCGGCCGACATGGCCTCGATGATGGCGGGCAAGGCCGAATCCCCCGAGGACGCCGCCGCCCTCACCGCCAAGCTCCGCAAGGAAGTCCGCGTCAAGCTCTGATCCGCGGCAGCCGTACGACGAAGGGGCGCTCCGCCGGCCGGCGGGGCGCCCCTTCCATGTCCGTACGGCTCAGGCCGACTTCTCGTGCCTGCCGTCGTTCTTCACGATCCGCGGGACCAGCGTCGGGTTGACGTTGTTGCGGACGACGTCGGCCGTGATGACCACGCGGGCCACGTCCTTGCGGGACGGGACCTCGTACATGACCGACTGGAGGACCTCCTCCATGATGGCGCGCAGGCCGCGCGCGCCGGTGCCGCGGAGGATCGCCTGGTCGGCGATGGCCTCCAGGGCCGGGCGGTCGAAGTCCAGCTCCACGCCGTCGAGTTCGAAGAGGCGCTGGTACTGCTTCACCAGCGCGTTGCGCGGCTCGACCAGGATCTGGAGGAGCGCCTCGCGGTCCAGGTTGTGGACGGAGGTGAGGACGGGGAGACGGCCGATGAACTCGGGGATCATCCCGAACTTCACCAGGTCCTCCGGCATGACCTCCTGGAACTGGTCGCTCGCCTCGATCTCGCGCTTGGAGCGGATGGTCGCCCCGAAGCCGATGCCCTTGGCGCCCGCCCGCGACTCGATGATCTTCTCCAGGCCGGCGAAGGCGCCGCCCACGATGAAGAGCACGTTCGTCGTGTCGATCTGGATGAACTCCTGGTGCGGGTGCTTCCGGCCGCCCTGCGGCGGGACGGAGGCCGTCGTGCCCTCCAGGATCTTCAGGAGGGCCTGCTGCACGCCCTCGCCGGAGACGTCACGCGTGATCGACGGGTTTTCGCTCTTACGGGCGACCTTGTCGATCTCGTCGATGTAGATGATCCCGGTCTCGGCCTTCTTGACGTCGTAGTCGGCCGCCTGGATCAGCTTGAGCAGGATGTTCTCGACGTCCTCGCCGACATAGCCGGCCTCCGTCAGCGCCGTCGCGTCGGCGATGGCGAACGGGACGTTGAGCATGCGGGCCAGGGTCTGGGCCAGGAGCGTCTTGCCCGAGCCCGTGGGACCGAGCAGCAGAATGTTGGACTTCGCCAGCTCGATGGCGTCGTCACGGCCCTGCGCGCCGCCGTTCTCGCCGGCCTGGACGCGCTTGTAGTGGTTGTACACCGCGACCGAGAGGGCCTTCTTCGCCGGCTCCTGGCCGACGACGTACCCCTCGAGGAACTCGTAGATCTCGCGGGGCTTGGGGAGTTCCTCCCACCGCACCTCGCTCGTCTCCGCGAGTTCTTCCTCGATGATCTCGTTGCAGAGGTCGATGCACTCGTCGCAGATGTACACACCGGGTCCCGCGATGAGCTTCTTCACCTGCTTCTGGCTCTTTCCGCAGAACGAGCACTTGAGCAGATCGCCGCCATCACCGATGCGTGCCACGAGGTGCTTCCCCTTCGCCTGGGAGCGCTTGGTTCAGCGACTCCTGGTGCCTCATATTCGACGGTACCTTGCCGGGCCCCCCGTTCGGGCCCCCCTTGGCGTGGTTGGCATGGTCGCAATTCGGCCACGCCAACCACGGCGAGGGAAGGTCGGGCGTCAGCGCTCGGCGGAGGCCGTGCTCTTGCGGGTCGAGACGATCTGGTCGATCAGGCCGTACGCCAGGGCGTCCTCGGCCGTCAGGATCTTGTCGCGCTCGATGTCGTCGCGGATCTTCTCGATCGGCGTCGAGGAGTGCTTGGCCAGCATCTCCTCCAGCTGGCTGCGCATGCGCAGGATCTCGTTGGCCGCGATCTCCAGGTCGGAGAGCTGCTCACGGCCGGTGCCGCCGGAGGGCTGGTGGATCAGCACGCGGGCGTTCGGCAGGGCCATCCGCTTGCCGGGGGTGCCGGCGGCGAGCAGCACGGCCGCGGCGGAGGCCGCCTGACCCATGCAGACCGTCTGGATGTCCGGCTTCACGAACTGCATCGTGTCGTAGATCGCCGTGAGGGCGGTGAAGGAGCCGCCCGGGCTGTTGATGTAGATCGAGATGTCGCGGTCCGGGTCCATCGACTCCAGGCACAGCAGCTGCGCCATGACGTCGTTGGCGGAGGCGTCGTCGATCTGCACGCCGAGGAAGATCACGCGCTCCTCGAAGAGCTTCGCGTACGGGTCGTACTCGCGCACGCCCTGCGAGGTGCGCTCGACGAAGCGCGGCACGACGTAGCGGTTGTCCATCGGCGCGCCGGTGTAGAGGCCGCTCGGGGAGAGGTGGTTCTGCATCTGGGTGTTCACCGTCCTGGTGGCGTTCAGAGGGGGCTGGGGGCTCTTCGGCGGGCTGCCGGCGCTCAGGCGCCCGTGCCGCCGCCGCCCGGAACACCCGCGGCGTGCGTGATGATGTCGTCGATGAGGCCGTACTCCTTGGCCTCGTCCGCGGTGAACCAGCGGTCGCGGTCGCCGTCGCGGATGATCGCCTCGACGGTCTGGCCGGAGTGGTGCGCGGTGATCTCGGCCATGCGCTGCTTGGTGCGCAGCAGGTACTGGGCCTGGATCTTGATGTCGGAGGCGGTGCCGCCGATGCCGGCGGAGCCCTGGTGCATCAGGATGTCGGTGTTCGGCAGCGCGAAGCGCTTGCCGGGGGTGCCGGCGGTGAGCAGGAACTGGCCCATGGAGGCCGCCATGCCCATGCCGATGGTGACGACGTCGTTCGGGATGAACTGCATGGTGTCGTAGACCGCCATGCCGGCCGTCACCGAGCCGCCGGGGCTGTTGATGTACAGGAAGATGTCCTTCTCCGGCTCGGCGGCCAGGAGGAGCATCTGGGCGGTGATCTTGTTGGCGATCTCGTCGTCGACCTGCTGGCCGAGGAAGATGATGCGCTCGCCGAGCAGCCGGTTGTAGACATGGTCGCCGAGGCCGCCACCGATGGACGGCTCACCCGCGGCGTAAGGCTTCAGATTCGTCACGTATCCACCTGCTCGTCTCCGACGGCCCCGGGCCGTCTCAGCGTCTTGTTCTGAGGGCAGTGCCCTCGTATTCATGGACCCTAACGCGCAGGTCGGACAACGCCATCCCGGTTCCCGAACTGTTCGCTGGGAGCGCAAGGTAGTTGGGGGCGTGTAAGCGGGTCCGGTTACGTCCACGGGCCCGTACGCACAGCTGTGCGTACGGGCCCGTGGAGCAGGGTCCGCCGGGGGCGGGTGCCCTTACTTGTCCTCGGAGACCTCGGCCTCGCCGGTGACGGCCTCGACGGCCTCGGCGGCGGTCTCGACCTCGTCCTCGTCGTCGGAGAGGTCGACGACCTCGCCCTTGGTGTCGACGACCTTGGCGGCCTCGACGACGACCGCGAGGGCCTTGCCGCGGGCGACCTCGCCGACGAGCATCGGCACCTGGCCCTGCTGGGCCACGGCCTGGGCGAACTGGTCGGGGCTCATGCCGGAGGAGGCGGCACGGCGGAACAGGTGCTCGGTGAGCTCCTCGCGGGAGACGTCGAGCTTCTCCTTGTTGACGAGCTCATCGAGGATGAACTGCGTCTTGATGCCCTTCTCGGCCTGCTCCTTGGTCTCGGCCAGGAACTCTTCCTCGGTCTTGCCCTGGATCTCCAGGTACTTCGCGAGGTCGAGGCCCATCTGGCCGAGCTGGTGGTGCTCCAGGTTGTGCTTGCGGGTGTTGATCTCGTCCTCGAGAAGCTTCTCGGGCATCGGGACCTCGACCAGCTTGAGGAGCTCGTCGAGGACGCGCTCCTGGGCCTGGGTGGCCTGGTCGAACTGCTTCATGTTCTCGAGGCGCTTGCGGCTGTCGGCCTTGAGCTCGTCGAGGGTGTCGAACTCGGACGCCATCTGCGCGAACTCGTCGTCGAGCTCGGGGAGCTCACGGGCGGCGACGGCGGTGACCTTGACGGTGACCTCGGCGTCCTTGCCCTCGGCGGAGCCGCCCTTCAGCTGCGAGGTGAAGGTGGCCTCGCCGCCGGCCTCGAGGCCCTTGACGGCCTCGTCGATGCCGTCGAGGAGCTCGCCGGAGCCGATGGTGTACGAGACGTCGCTGGCGACACCGTCGGGCAGGACCTCGCCGTCGACCTTGGCCTCGAGGTCGATGGTGACGACGTCGCCCTCGGCGGCGGCGCGCTCGACGGTCTTCGTCGAGGCGAAGCGCTCGCGGAGCTGCTCCACGGACTTCTCGACGTCCTCGTCGGTGACCTCGACCGCGTCGACGGTGACCTCGATGCCGGAGTAGTCCGGGATCTCGATCGTCGGGCGGACGTCGACCTCGGCGGTGAAGGCCAGCAGCTCGCCGTCCTTCAGCTCGGTGATGTCGACCTCGGGCTGGCCGAGCGGGTTGACCTCGGCCTCGTTGACGGCCTCGGTGTAGAACTTCGGGAGCGCGTCGTTGACGGCCTCCTCCAGCACGGCGCCGCGGCCGAACCGCTGGTCGATCACGCGAGCCGGGATCTTGCCCTTACGGAAGCCCTTGACCGTGACCTGCTGGTTGATCTTCTTGTACGCCGCGTCGAGGCTGTCCTTGAGCTCCTCGAAGGGCACCTCGACAGTGAGCCGAACCCGGGTCGGGTTCAGGGTCTCCACGGCGCTCTTCACGGTTCGGTCTCCTTGTGGCTGATTCCTGGAATCCGTCGGGGCCGCGTGTGGCGGTTCCGGCGGGTCGGCCCGGTCAGAAAGACACACGGGCACGCAGCTTGCATAGTAACCGCAAGCGGGATGACGCCCACAACGTGATCAAGAACGCGCGAGGTGAGCGCGTGATCGTCATGGTCGGGGTGGCGGGATTTGAACCCACGGCCTTCCGCTCCCAAAGCGGACGCGCTACCAAGCTGCGCCACACCCCGTCGGTGCGACACGTAGGGTACATGGACGGGGACTGTGCGGCGCCCCCTGTTTTCCGGGTGTGCGCGAACACCCCACGACCGGCTACCATGCTCCTCGTGCCGCGGTCCTCGTGACCTGCGGCGCGATGCTGTGCGGGTGTAGCTCAATGGTAGAGCACTAGTCTTCCAAACTAGCTACGCGGGTTCGATTCCCGTCACCCGCTCCAACAGGCCCACGGCCCGGTCCGCTTCTCGCGGACCGGGCCGTGGTCGTTTCCCGGCCATGTCTGGCGCGGACCCCTCCGTTCCGCCGTTATTTCCGCGCGCACACGCCCTGCCTGCGGATACGTTCCCGCCGTTGATCAACGGATCCGGGGAGGGAACACATGGAGAAGAAGAGAAGACCTGCCGTGGTGGCCGCGCTGGCGCTGGCCTGTGCGGCCGGGCTGCTCGGCGGCGGCACCGCCCAGGCCGCCGATTACCCGTACACGCCGACCGAGCCCACGGCGTGGCCGGGCGGCTGCGTGACCGGCGGCGAGCTGCCGTGGGTGGGGAACACGGACGTCAGCCTGTCCGTGCGGGCAGCGGGCGAGAGCCCCACCGGGGGCCTCGTGGACGCCCGCTTCCGGGTGTGGAAGGCGGGGGCCGAGGAGACGCCGATCCTCGACGGCATCGTTCCCTCGTCGCCGGGATCCGTGGCCACGGTGGTGATTCCCAAGGGCAAGATCCCGGCGGAGGGCCCCTACTGGTGGCAGGCGCGCATCGAGAGCGCCGCCGGCGCCTCGGCGTGGACCGCGCCCTGCGGGTTCGGCACGGACCAGACCCGGCCCGGCACGCCCACGGTCGAGTTCCTGGACGCCGCGTCCTACCCGAACGGGGCGCCTTCCGGCACCGTGCGGACGGTGCGCATCAGCCTGCCGGCCGGGACAGAGGCCTCGTACTTCTGCCTCGATCCGCTCGCCGACACGGGCACCTACGACTGCGCAGCCGACCGCCGCATCCCGGTCGGCACGGACGGCGCCGCCACCACGACCTTCGTCACTCCGGAGCGCACCGGGCCGGCGAGCGTCTGGGTGCGGGCCTTCGACCGGGCGGGCAACCTCTCCGACACCGCGAGCGCCGACTACTGGGTCACCTACCCGTTCATCGAGCCGTTCGGCGACTACGACAGTGACGGTCGCCCCGATCTGCTCGGCGTCGACGCGGCGGGCCGCCTGACGCTGCTCGCGGGCCGGGAGGGCGGCGGTTTCGCGGCGCCGGCCGTGGCCGACACCCGGGACTGGACGAACACCACCGTGGCGCGGGCCGGTTGGCTGCTCAACCGGTACGGGCCGCAGCAGGCGAACGACGTCCGCAACGACCTCGTGGCGCTGCGGGACGGGAAGCTGTTCGCGTACCCGGGCGACGGCGAGGGCGGTTTCGGGGAGCCGGTGGAGATCACCGGGTTCGACTGGTCCGGTGTCACCCGGTTCGCGATCAGCCGCCAGGACTACGGTTCTCCGGGCCTGGTCGCCGTGCAGAACGGCCGGTTGCTCTACTTCACCGTGTACTCCAGCTGGCAGGGCATCCACGTCGCCGAGCCGACGGTCCTCGCCGCGAGCGGCTGGGGAACGAAGGAGCTCGTCGCCTCGGACACCACCCCGAACGCCCTCCTGGGTGCGTTCTGGGCGCGTGACACCCGCAGCGGCGCGCTGGAGTACTTCGGCGTCGACTACGGCACGGACGCTCCGCAGCAGTTGGTCGCACCGGTGACGGTCGCCGCCTCGGGCTTCAGTGCCCGGCAGGTGCCCTCGCTGGTCGCGGTCGGGGACCTGACCGCGGACGAGCGGATCGACCTGGTCACCGGTGACCGGCAGGGCGCGCTCGCGCTGCGTCCGGTGGGCGAGGACGGGGCTCCGGGCGCCGCCCAGGCCGTCCAGGGCGCGGTGCCGGCCGGGACGCGGCTGTTCTGAGCCGACCGGTCTCATGCGAAGGGCCCCTGCCGGTCTCGGCGGGGGCCCTTCGTCGTACGCGCGGCACGCCCGTTCAGAACTTGATGGAGGCTATCGTCTGCGTTATCGAGTCCAGGAAGCGCTGGATGTCGTCGGCCATGCCGGTGGAGGCGAGGAAGAAGCCGAAGAGGACCGCGACCACGGCCGGGCCGCCCTTGAGGTTTCCCCCTCGGATCAGCACCACCAGGATGATTGCCAACAGCAACACCACAGACAGTGAAATGGCCACAACTGATCACACCCTCGGTCGGTCCCGCCTTGCCCACCAGGGAGCCCCTGTCTCGGAACACCCCCCGTTGTCTCCATCGTGCCATCAACCCCCCTGCCCTGGCTGCCGGGTGACGAATCGTCGTGCAGAAGATCACGTCATGCGAAAGCGGTTCAGGCCGGACGCGAGAGGAGCAGCAGGGCGCGGTCGTCGTTGACGTCCTTGGCGACGGCCTCGATCAGGTGCCAGGCGACGCCCTCGAAGCCCTCGGCGACGCAGCGGTCGGCCTCGCCGGTGAGGCGGTCGATGCCCTCGGCGATGTCCCGGTCGGCGGCCTCGACCAGGCCGTCGGTGAAGAGCATGAGGACGTCGCCGGGCCGCAGGGAGCCCTTGACCGGGTGGAACTCGGCCCCGTCGTAGACGCCGAGGAGGGGCCCGTCGGCGGCCTTCTCCTCCCAGCGGCCGCTGCCCGCGTGGAGCTGGAGGGCGGGCAGGTGGCCGGCGGAGAAGAGTTCGTAGTCTCCGGACTCCAGGTCGAGGACGAGGTGGATGGAGGTGGCGAAGCCCTCGTCCCAGTTCTGGCGGAGGAGGTAGCCGTTGGCCGCGGGCAGGAAGCCGTGCGGCGGCAGCGACCCGAGGAGCCCGCCGAAGGCGCCGGAGAGCAGCAGGGAGCGGGAGGCCGCGTCCATGCCCTTGCCGGAGACGTCGGTGAGGACGACCTCCAGGGTGCGCCCGCCGTGGGTGCGGGCGGCGACGACGAAGTCGCCCGAGAAGGACTGGCCGCCGGCCGGGCGCAGCGCCATCTCTCGGTGCCAGCCCTGCGGGAGCCGGGGCAGGGCGCTCTGGACGCGGATGCGTTCGCGCAGGTCGAAGAGCATGGTGCCGCCGCGCCGCCAGGGCACGCCGACGCGGGCGCGGAACTGGGCGATGAGCAGCCCGAAGAGTCCGCAGGCGGCGACGACCAGGACGGTGCCGGGGGTGACCCTGGCCGGGCCCTGGGTGTACGGGCCGAGGACGACGGACTCGACGATGAGGGCGCCCGCGGCCGCCGCGTACAGGGCGAGCAGGCTGGCGGGGCGCAGCAGCAGCCCGCCGGCCACGATCGGCAGGACGAGCGCGGCGGGCGCGCACCAGACGGGGTTCAGGAGCGTCCCGCACGCGATGGCGGGGATCATCACGAGGAGTCCCGCGAAGGCGAGCCAGTCGGCGCCGTCGCCGCGGAAGTAGTCGACGGCGGACCTGCGCAGCGCGACGCGGGCCCGGCGCACGCGCCTGCGTGTCCGGGCCGCGTACGTGTTCACTCCGGCTCGCTGTCCCATTGGCCTGGACCCTATCCATCCTGTCGGACATCGTGCAGGGGTACCCCGGTGACAATGTGCGTGAAATCGGGTCGCCCCGGACGCGCGCCGCTGATATCGATGGCATATGACGACTGAACTGCGGGTTCTCGACCCGTCGGAGTGGGATCGCTGGTTCGGGGTGCTGGAGCTCGCGTTCGGGGGTGTGCCGACGCCGCCCGAGGAGCTGGACCTGTGGCGGAGTCTGACCGAGTTCGACCGTTTCATCGGCGTCTGGGACGGCGATCTGTGCGTCGGTACGGCGGGGGCGTTCACGTTCCGGCTGACGGTGCCGGGCGGGGCGTCGGTCCCGGCGGCCGGGGTGACGATGGTGAGCGTGGCCGGAACGCACCGGCGGCGCGGGATCCTCACCTCGATGATGCGGCGGCAGCTGGACGACGTACGGAGCTGGGGCGAGCCGCTGGCGGTCCTGACGGCCTCCGAGCCGGAGATCTACGGCCGCTTCGGCTACGGCGCGGCGACGTACGCGACGCACGCGACCATCGACAGGAGCCGGGTGCGGCTGACCGTGCCGGAGGGCACGGACGGGGTGAACCTGCGGGTGACCTCACCGGAGGAGGGGCTCGATGCGGCCGAGGCGGTGTACGCGAAGCTGGTCCCCGGCCGGCCCGGGATGCTGGCGCGACGGCCCGGCTGGGAGCGGCAGGCGCTGCTCGACCCGCCGGGCGACCGGGAGGGCGCCTCGCCCCGGAAGTGCGTGCTCGCCGAGCGGGGCGGTGAGGTCGTCGGGTACGCGCACTACGCGATCAAGCCGGACTGGTCCTTCGCGGGGCCCGACGGTTCCGTCTCGGTGCACCAGCTTGCCGGCCTCGACGCGGTGGCGGAGGCGGCGCTGTGGCGCTTCCTGTGCTCGGTGGACCTGACCGCGAAGGTGAAGGTCCACAGCCGGCCGGTGGACGACGCGTGGCAGCACCTGGTGTCGGACGTCCGCCGTTGCGAGCCGACGCTGCGGGAGGTGCTGTTCGTGCGGCTCGTGGAGGTGGGTGCGGCGCTCGAGGCGCGGACGTATCAGGCGCCGGTGGACGTGGTGTTCGAGGTCGCGGACGCGTTCTGTCCCTGGAACGAGGGGCGGTGGCGGTTGACGGGGGACGCGAAGGGGGCGACCTGCGTGCGGACCGGGGACGCACCCGATCTCGCGCTGTCCGTGCGGGAGTTGGGCGCCGCCTACCTGGGCGGGACCTCGTTGGTGTCGCTGGCCTCGGCCGGGCGGGTGCGGGAGCTGCGGGAGGGCGCGCTGGTGGAGGCGTCCATGGCCTTCGGGTCCCCGGTGGCCCCCTGGCTCCCGCACGGGTTCTAGGGGCTGAGCGGCAACGGGTCAGCGCCGCTGGCAGCCGGGGCACCAGAAGAGGTTGCGGTTGGCCAGGTTCGCCGTGCGGATCTCGGCGCCGCAGATGTGGCACGGCATGTTCGCACGGCGGTAGACGTAGACCTCGCCGCCGTGGTCGTCCACGCGGGGTGGGCGGCCCATGGCCTCGGGGGTGTGTTCGGGGCGGACCGTGTCGATGCGGTTCAGGCGGACGCCCTCGCGCATGAGGGCCGCCAGGTCCTCCCAGATCGCGGTCCACTCCCCCGCGACGAGGTCCTTGCCCGCGCGGTACGGGTCGATGCCGTGCCGGAAGAGGACCTCGGCGCGGTAGACGTTGCCGACGCCCGCGATGATCTTCTGGTCCATGAGGAGGGCCGCGATCGTCGTCCGGGACCTGGAGACGCGGCGCCAGGCCTTCGCCGGGTCGTCGGCCTCGCGGAGCGGGTCCGGGCCGAGGCGGTCGTGTATCGCCTGCTTCTCGGCGTCCGTGATCAGCGCGCACGTGGTGGGGCCGCGCAGGTCGACGTATCCCTCGGGGTTCGCGAGCCGCAGCCGGACCGTGTCCGTGGGCGGCGGCGCCGGGGCGTCGCCGAAGTTCACCTTGCCGAAGAGGCCCAGGTGGATGTGGATCCATTCGTCGCCGGGGAAGCCCAGGAAGAGGTGCTTCCCGTGGGCTTCCGTCGTCTCCAGGGTCGTGCCGTCGAGCAGGGCCGCCGAGTCGGCGAACTTGCCCTGGGGGCTGGAGACGCGCACGGGCCGGCCGCCGAACCGCTCGCGGTGGTCGGCGGCCAGCCGGTGGATGGTGTGCCCTTCGGGCATCAGGCGGTCGGCTCCTGCGGGTGGTGCGCCGGGATCGGGGGGAGCTCGCCGGTGGTCTCGTACGCGGTGAGCATGTCGATCCGGCGGGTGTGGCGCTCGTCACCGGAGTACGGGGTGTTCAGGAAGATCTCGACGAACTTGGTCGCCTCTTCCTGGGTGTGCATCCGGCCGCCGACGGAGATCACGTTGGCGTTGTTGTGCTCGCGGCCGAGGGCGGCGGTCTGCTCGCTCCAGGCGAGGGCGGCGCGCACCCCCTTCACCTTGTTCGCGGCGATCTGCTCGCCGTTGCCGGAGCCGCCGATGACGATGCCCAGGCCGTCCGGGTCCGCGGCCGTCTTCTCGGCGGCGCGCAGGCAGAACGGCGGGTAGTCGTCGAGGGCGTCGTAGATGTGGGGGCCGCAGTCGACGGGCTCGTGGCCGTGGGCCTTGAGCCACTCGACGAGGTGGTTCTTTAGTTCAAAGCCGGCGTGGTCGGAACCGATATAGACGCGCATGATGCCGAGTGTGGCACGTCAGGGCCCGGGTAGCAGGCAGCGGGGTCGGGAGCTTCACCCGACCTGGTACGGACCTTCGACTTCGCGAGGTCGCCCGTACAACGATCCGGAATGAGGTCTTCCGATCATCCCTGTTCACGGGGTTCAATGCATGGGCTCGCGACCCGAGCACCCCCCACACACGAGGAAGCGTCGATGAACACGCAACCGACCCTGACGAAGGACGGCCAGGAGACCGGCACCACCGGCGACTCGCAGTCCTCCGACGGCCTCAAGGCCGGGCTCAAGAACCGCCACCTGTCGATGATCGCGATCGGCGGCGTCATCGGCGCCGGTCTCTTCGTCGGCTCCGGCTCCGGCATCGCCGCGGCCGGTCCCGCGATCCTCCTCTCGTACGCACTCGTCGGCGCCATGGTCGTCTTCGTGATGCGGATGCTCGGCGAGATGGCCGCCGCCCGGCCGTCCTCGGGTTCCTTCTCGGCCTACGCCGACCAGGCACTCGGCCGCTGGGCCGGTTTCACCATCGGCTGGCTGTACTGGTTCTTCTGGGTCGTCGTCCTCGCCGTCGAGGCGACCGCGGGCGCCAAGATCCTGGAGAGCTGGGTCCCGGCCGTGCCGCAGTGGGGCTGGGCGCTCATCGTGATGGTGGTGCTGACCGCGACCAACCTGGGCTCGGTCGCCTCGTACGGCGAGTTCGAGTTCTGGTTCGCCGGCATCAAGGTCGTCGCCATCGGCGCCTTCGTCGTCATCGGCCTGCTCGCCGTCTTCGGCGTGCTCCCCGGCTCGGACAACCCGGGCGCCGGATTCGCGCACCTCACCGACTCCGGGGGCTTCTTCCCGATGGGCGCGGGCGCGGTCCTCACGGGTGTCCTGATGGTCGTGTTCTCCTTCATGGGCAGCGAGATCGTCACCCTGGCCGCCGGCGAGTCCGAGGACCCGCAGAAGGCGGTCACCAAGGCCACCAACAGCGTGATCTGGCGGATCGGCGTCTTCTACCTGGGCTCGATCTTCGTCGTCCTGACCCTGCTGCCGTGGAACGACAAGTCGATCGTCGACAAGGGCTCGTACGTCGCCGCCCTCGACTCCATCGGCATCCCGCACGCCGGCCAGATCATGAACGTGATCGTCCTGACGGCCGTCCTGTCCTGCCTGAACTCGGGCCTCTACACGGCCTCCCGCATGGCCTTCTCGCTCGGTCAGCGCGGTGACGCGCCCAAGGCCTTCGCGAAGACCAACAAGCGGGGCGTGCCGACGGCCGCGATCCTCGGCTCGGTCGTCTTCGGCTTCGTCGCGGTCTTCTTCAACTACAAGTGGCCGGACACCGTCTTCGCCTTCCTGCTGAACTCCTCCGGTGCCGTCGCCCTCTTCGTCTGGCTGGTCATCTGCGTGACCCAGCTGCGGATGCGCGGCATCATCCTGCGCGAGTCGCCGGAGAAGCTGGTCGTGAAGATGTGGCTCTTCCCGTACCTGACCTGGGCGACCATCGCCATGATCGTCGCCGTCCTCGGCTACATGGTCGTCGACGGCGGCAGCAACCGCGAGCAGGTCGTGCTGTCCCTGCTCGTGGCCGCGCTCGTGATGGCGATCGCGGTCGTCCGCCAGCGCGTCGGCAAGGCCGACCGGCCCGCGGAGCTCACCGAGAGCCGCTGACCACGCATGCGAGAGGGCCCGCCGTTCCCCGGGGAACGGCGGGCCCTCTCGCATGTGTACGGGGCGGGGCTCAGCCCTTGCGGCCGACGAGCTTCCAGGCGGCCGGCAGGGCGCCCATGGCGAGCGCGGCCTTGAGGGCGTCGCCGATGAGGAACGGGGTGAGGCCGGCCGCGACGGCCTGGCCGAGGGTCATGCCGGTGGCGAGGGCCAGGTACGGCACGCCGACCGCGTAGATGAGCGCGGAGCCGAGCACCATCGCGCCGGCCGTGCGGAGCACCGAGCGGTCGGCGCCGCGGCGGGCGAGGGCGCCGACGACGGTGGAGGCGAGGAGCATGCCGAGGATGTAGCCGAAGGACGGCATGCCGTAGCCCGAGGTGGCCTGCGCGAACCACGGGACGCCCGCCATGCCCGCGACGGCGTACAGGGCGAGGGCGAGGAAGCCGCGGCGGGCGCCGAGCGCGGTGCCGACGAGCAGGGCGGCGAAGGTCTGGCCGGAGACCGGGACCGGGGAGCCGGGGACCGGGACCGAGAGCTGTGCGGCGAGGCCGGTGAGGGCGGCACCGCCGACGACCAGGGCGATGTCGCGGGCGCGGCTCGCGGGGATGAGGTCGGCGAGGACGGTGCCCGCCCGGAGGGTGCGGACGGGGGCGGTGGCGGTGCTCATCGGTACTCCGCGGGGGTGAGGGTGGGAGGGACAGGTTGACGCTATGCCAGGAGTGAGCGCTCGATCACCGTCAGCCGCCGACAAAGCGGCGGTCGAGCGTTTCGTGGAGATCGAACAAAGCCCGTCGATCACACCTCGCGCCACGTGACGCTTGTCACTGGGATCTCACGCCCAGAGGTCCTTTTTGCGCCAGGGGGCGTTCGCTGGAGAGACTGTGGAGTCTCCATAAACCTGCAGAGAGTACGAGCCTCCACATGCACGACCCCCTCGCCCCCGAGACGGAGCCGCTCGCTCCCGAACCGGAGCCCCTCGCCCACGGCCTGAAGCAGCGTCATCTGACGATGCTGGGGCTCGGCGGCGTGATCGGTGCCGGGCTCTTCGTCGGCTCGGGTGCCGGCATCGCCGTCGCCGGACCCGGCATCGTCGTCTCGTATCTGCTCGCCGGGGCGCTCGCGATGCTGGTCATGCGGATGCTCGGCGAGATGTCGGCGGCGATGCCCGCCTCGGGCGCCTTCTCGGTGCACGCGGAGCGCGCGCTCGGCCGCTGGGCGGGGTTCTCGGTGGGCTGGCTGTACTGGTTCCTGCTGGTCGTGGTCCTCGCCGTGGAGGCGACGGGCGCGGCGAAGATCGCGCACGGCTGGGTGCCGGACGTGCCGCAGTGGGGCTGGGTGCTGGTCTTCATGATCGTGTTCACCCTGGCCAACCTGGCGGCGGTGAAGAACTTCGGCGAGTTCGAGTTCTGGTTCGCCGCGCTCAAGGTCGGCGCGATCGTCCTCTTCCTGATCCTCGGCCTGCTCGCGATCGCGGGCCGGCTGCCCGACACCGATCCGGTGGGGCTCACGAACCTGACCGGGCAGGGCGGGTTCCTGCCGAACGGCTGGTCGGGGGTGGTGTCCGGGGTCCTGGCGGTCATCTTCGCCTTCGGCGGTCTCGAGGTCGTCACCATCGCGGCGGCCGAGTCCGACGACCCCGCGCGGAACGTGGCGCGGGCGGTGCGCAGCGCGGTCTGGCGGATCCTCCTCTTCTACGTGGGCTCGATGCTGGTCATCGTGACGCTGCTGCCGTGGACCTCGATGAAGCCGGGCGAGTCGCCGTACGTGGCGGTCCTGGACGCGATCGGGGTGCCGGCGGCGGGTCAGATCATGAACGTGGTGGTGTTCGTGGCGCTGCTCTCGGCGCTCAACGCGAACCTGTACGGGTCCTCCCGGATGGTGTTCTCGCTGGCGGAGCGCGGGGAGGCGCCCAAGGGGCTGCTCAAGGTCTCGGGAGACGGCACGAAGAGCGGAGGCGTGCCGCGCCGGGCGGTGCTCGCCTCGGTGGCCTTCGGCTTCGTCTCCGTCCTGCTCAATCTGAAGTGGCCGGATTCCGTCTTCCTCTACATGCTCAACGCGGTCGGCGCGGTGCTGCTCTTCGTCTGGGCGCTGATCGCGGTCTCGCAGCTGCGGCTGCGGCGCCGGATCGAGCGGGAGGCGCCCGAGACGCTGAGCCTGCGGATGTGGGGCTTCCCGTGGCTGACCTGGGTGGCGCTCGCCGCGATGGGAGCGGTGCTCGTCCTGATGCTGTTCGACGAGGGGGCGCGGCCGCAGGTGCTGTGGTCGGCGGGGGCGACCGGGGCCGTCCTGGTGGTGGCGTGGGTGCGGGAGCTGCGCACCGGGCGCACCTGAATCTTCACCTTGTGTGAACCCTGTGACCGGATAGCGGACAGCTGTTCCCTCTGAGCGGGGGTGCCCCACAGACTGTGGGCCACCCTCCCCGTCTCACCTAGTGAACAGAGTTCGCCCATGTCTCGGACCACCGCGCCCGCGCCGGCCGACCGCAAGGACGGCGCGACGACCCCCACCGGGGGCCTGACCCATGGCCTGAAGCAGCGCCATCTGTCGATGATCGCCCTCGGCGGCGTCATCGGCGCCGGCCTGTTCGTCGGCTCCGGCGCCGGCATCGCCGCCGCCGGACCCGGCATCGTCCTCGCGTACGCCATCTCGGGCCTGCTCGTCATGCTCGTGATGCGGATGCTGGGCGAGATGTCGGCCGCGCACCCCTCCTCCGGCTCGTTCTCCTCGCACGCCGAGCGGGCGTTCGGCTCCTGGGCCGGCTTCACCTCCGGCTGGGCGTTCTGGGTGCTGCTCAGCGTCGCCGTCGGCCTGGAGGGCATCGGCGCCGCGAAGATCGTCACCGGCTGGCTGCCCGGCACCCCCGAATGGGCCTGGGTCGCGCTGTTCATGCTGGTGTTCTGCGGCACCAACCTGGCGGCCGTGAAGAACTTCGGCGAGTTCGAGTTCTGGTTCGCCGCGCTCAAGGTCGGCGCCATCACGCTCTTCCTGGGCCTCGGCGTGCTCGCGATCCTGGGCGTCCTGCCCGGCACCGACTCGCCCGGCACCGGCAACCTCCTCGGCCAGGGCGGCTTCCTGCCCAACGGCAGCGAGGGCCTGATCGTCGGCCTGCTGGCCTCGGTGTTCTCGTACGGAGGCATGGAGACCGTCACCATCGCCGCCGCCGAATCCGAGAACCCCGTCAAGGGCGTCGCGAGCGCCGTGCGCACCGCGATGTGGCGGATCGCGCTCTTCTACATCGGCTCGATGGCCGTCATCGTCACGCTCCTGCCGTGGGACGACAAGGCCGTCACCGAGAAGGGCCCGTACGTCGCCGCCCTCGACCACCTGGGCATCCCGGGCGCCGGCCAGATCATGAACGTGGTCGTGCTCATCGCCCTGCTGTCCGCGATGAACGCCAACATCTACGGCTCCTCGCGCATCGCCTTCTCGCTCGTCCACCGCGGCCTCGGCCCGAAGGCGCTCGGCAAGGTCTCCGGCGGTGTGCCGCGCCTGGCCGTGCTCGCCTCCTGCTTCTTCGGCTTCGTCTGCGTGGGCCTGAACTACTGGTCCCCCGACACGATCTTCCCGTGGCTGCTCAACATGATCGGCGGCGTGATCCTGGTCGTCTGGATCTTCATCGCGGTCTCGCAGCTGGCGCTGCGCCGTCGCCTGGAGCACGAGGCGCCCGAGAAGCTGGTGGTGCGGATGTGGGGCTTCCCGTACCTGACCTGGGTGGCGCTGGCCGGCATGGCGGCGATCTTCTTCCTGATGGCCCGTGACGAGGGCACCCGCGTGCAGCTGTACGCGACGGGGGCGATGACCCTGGTGCTGGCCGCGATCGGCCTCGTCCGCCAGAAGACCGGGGCGGGCCGGACCTCCTGACCCCTCCCCGCTCCCCCGCACGGCGAGACCCCCGGACCACCGCTCGGTCCGGGGGTCTCGCCATGTCCGGGACCTAGGACGAAGAGCTGATCAACTTCTGCCGCACCTACTGCTAGCCTGCACTTGCACATTGGTTGCAATAAGCCTTCGGAGGGGACGGCCCATGGCGATCTACACACTTCCCGAGCTGCCGTACGACTACGCGGCGCTGGAGCCGGTGATCAATCCGGAGATCATCGAACTGCACCACGACAAGCACCACGCCGCTTACGTCAAGGGCGCGAACGACACCCTGGAGCAGCTGGAAGAGGCGCGCGACAAGGACCAGTGGGGTGCGGTCAACGGCCTGGAGAAGAACCTCGCGTTCCACCTCTCCGGCCACATCCTGCACTCCATCTACTGGAACAACATGGCGAGCCCGAAGGCCGGCGAGGGCGGCGGCGAGCCGCTGGCCGCCGACGGCGTCGGTGAGCTCGCGGACGCGATCACCGCCTCCTTCGGCTCCTTCGCCAAGTTCAAGGCCCAGCTGACCAAGGCCTCCGCGACCACCCAGGGCTCCGGCTGGGGCGTCCTCGCGTACGAGCCGGTCAGCGGCCGGCTCATCGTCGAGCAGGTCTACGACCACCAGGGCAACGTCGGCCAGGGCTCGGTCCCGGTCCTGGTCTTCGACGCCTGGGAGCACGCCTTCTACCTCCAGTACAAGAACCAGAAGGTCGACTTCATCGAGGCCATGTGGCAGGTCGTCAACTGGCAGGACGTGAACCGGCGCTACCTGGCGGCCAAGGCCTCGGTGCCGCTGATCTCGTTCTGACCCCGAAGGCCCCCGGCTCCTGCTCGTGATCGTCTTCTCAGCCTTCACCGGGCAGGTGGAAAAGAGGACGGCCCCCGCGATGACGTGAATCGCGGGGGCCGTCTGCGTGACGGCCTACTCGAAGCTCGGCGCCGCCGTGCGGGTGCGCTTGATCTCGTAGAAGCCGGGCGTCGACGCCACCAGCAGCGTGCCGTCCCACAGGCGGGCCGCCGCCTCGCCGCGCGGGGTCGGGGTGACGACGGGGCCGAAGAAGGCGACCTCGTCGCCCGTCGGGCCCGGGACCGCGATGACCGGGGTGCCGACGTCCTGGCCGACCTTCTCTATGCCCTCCGTGTGGGAGGCGCGCAGCTCGGCGTCGTACGTGTCCTTGTCGGCGAAGTCCGCCAGGTCCTCGGGCAGGCCGACGTCCTTCAGGGCGCCGGCGATCGCCTCGCGGGTCGGGCCCTCGCCGTTGTTGTGGAAGCGGGTGCCGAGCGCCGTGTAGAGCTTGCCGACGACCTCGTCGCCGTGCAGCTGCTGGGCGGCGATCACCACGCGGACCGGGCCCCAGGCCTGGGTCTCCAGCATCTCGCGGTACTCGGCGGGGACCTCGTCGAGCCGGTTCTCGTTGAGCACGGCCAGGCTCATGACCTTCCAGCGCACGTCGACCGGGCGCACCTGCTCCACCTCCAGCATCCAGCGGGAGGTCATCCAGGCCCACGGGCACAGCGGGTCGAAGTAGAAGTCGGCGGTGGTCCTGCTCTCGGACATGTCGCTCCTCGGTAAGGCCGTGAATGAAGGGGTTGCGCCGAAAAGGGGGAACGTTCCGGGGGCCGGCCGCATTCCCGCGCGTCGGCATCGCCGTGTGCCGCGTGACAGCAGCGCATGGGAGGATCGGTGCTGTTTCGAACGCGCCACGAAGGAGTGACCGTGCCCGGTGAGAATCTGTCCCGCGACGAGGCCCACGAGCGGGCCGCGCTGCTGTCCGTCGACGGGTACGAGGTCGTCCTCGACCTGCGGTCGGCGGTCGGCGACTCCGACGAGCCGGTGCGCACCTTCCGCTCGGTGACGACGATCCGGTTCCGCCGGACCGGCGAGGGCACGAGCACGTTCGTCGACCTGATCGCCCCTTCGGTGAACGCGGTCACGCTCAACGGCCGCTCGCTCGACCCGGCGGTGGTCTTCGACGGCGCGCGGATCGCGCTCGACGAGCTGGCCGACGAGAACACGCTCGTGGTGGACGCGCAGTGCGCCTACAGCCGGACCGGCGAGGGCATGCACCGCTTCGTCGACCCG
The DNA here is from genome assembly GCF_042889835.1 of Streptomyces sp. NPDC002463. Lineage (NCBI taxonomy): Bacteria > Bacillati > Actinomycetota > Actinomycetes > Kitasatosporales > Streptomycetaceae > Streptomyces > Streptomyces sp. NPDC002463. The sequence goes on along the minus strand of NZ_JBIARL010000005.1, from coordinate 104,054 downwards.
GAGGACGGCGAGGTCTACCTCTACACGCAGTACGAGCCGGCCGACGCCCGCCGGGTGTACGCCAACTTCGAGCAGCCCGATCTCAAGGCCCCGTACCGCTTCGCGGTGACCGCGCCCGAGGGCTGGACGGTGTGGTCGAACGGAGCGGGCGAGCAGGACGCCGAGGGCGTGTGGCGGTTCGCCGAGACGGCGCCGATCTCCACGTACATCACGTGCGTCGTGGCCGGCCCGTACCACTACGTCACCGACAGCTACACGCGCGGCGACCTGGAGATCCCGCTCGGCGCGATGTGCCGCAAGTCGCTCGCGAAGCACTTCGACGCCGACGACGTCTTCCTGATCACCAAGCAGGGCTTCGACTTCTTCCACGACAACTTCGACTACCCGTACCCCTTCGGGAAGTACGACCAGGCCTTCGTCCCCGAGTACAACCTCGGCGCGATGGAGAACCCGGGCATGGTGACCTTCCGCGAGGAGTACATCTACCGGGGCAAGGTCACCCAGGCCGCGTACGAGAGCCGGGCCAACGTCATCCTGCACGAGATGGCGCACATGTGGTTCGGCGACCTGGTCACCATGGTGTGGTGGGACGACCTGTGGCTGAAGGAGTCCTTCGCGGACTTCATGGGCTCCTTCGCGAACGCCGAGGCCACCCGCTTCACCAACAGCTGGGTGACCTTCGCCAACAACCGCAAGGCCTGGGCCTACCGCGCCGACCAGCTGCCGTCCACGCACCCGATCACGGCCGACATCCGTGACCTGGAGGACGCCAAGCTCAACTTCGACGGCATCACGTACGCCAAGGGCGCCTCGGTCCTCAAGCAGCTCGTCGCGTACGCCGGGCGGGACGCGTTCCTGGAGGGCGCGCGCCGCTACTTCAAGCGCCACGCCTACGGGAACACGCGCCTGGCCGACCTCCTCGCGATCCTTGAGGAGACCTCCGGGCGCGACATGAAGGCCTGGGCGAAGTCCTGGCTGCAGACCTCCGGCGTCAACAGCCTGACCCCCGCCGTCACCTACGACGCGGAGGGCCGGATCACCGAGCTCGCCGTCCTCCAGGAGGGCGACGAGCTGCGTCCGCACCGCGCCGCCGTCGGCCTCTACCGGCTCTCCGGCGGGGAGCTCGTGCGGTACGCGCGGGCCGAGGCCGACATCACCGGCACCCGGACGGTCGTCGACGGGCTCGCGGGCGAGGAGAAGCCCGACCTGGTGCTCGTCAACGACGACGACCTGACCTACTGCAAGATCCGCTTCGACGAGGGCTCGCTCGCGACGCTCCGCGCGCACCTCGGCGACATCACCGACCCGCTGGCCCGCGCGCTGTGCTGGTCGGCGCTGTGGAACCTGACCCGCGACGGGCTCATGCCGGCCCGGGACTTCGTCTCCGTCGCGCTCGCCTTCGCGGGCCGCGAGACCGACATCGGCGTCCTCCAGATGGTGCACGGCTGGACGAAGTCGGCCGTCACCCTCTACGCGGCGCCCGCGTGGCGCGAGGAGGGCGGGCGACTGCTCGCCGAGGGCGGGCTGCGCGAGCTGCGGGTGGCCGAGCCGGGCAGCGAGCACCAGCTGACCTGGGCGCGGTTCTTCGCGGCGACCGCCTCCGCCGACGCCGACTTCCAGCTCCTGGAGGGGCTGCTCGACGGCGCGGCGAAGATCGACGGCCTCGACGTCGACCAGGAGCTGCGCTGGGCGCTGCTCTCCCCGCTGGCCGCGCACGGCCGCGCGGACGAGGCCCGGATCGACGAGGAGCTGGCCCGGGACGACACGGCCACCGGCAAGCGCCACCAGACCCGTCTGCTCGCCTCGCGGCCCTCGGCGGCGGTCAAGGCGCAGGCCTGGGCGCAGGTCGTCGAGTCGGACGCCCTGTCGAACGCGCTGGTCGAGGCGACCATCGAGGGCTTCGTCCAGCCCTCGCAGCGCGAGCTGATCGCGCCGTACGCGGAGAAGTACTTCGCGGCGATCGAGCGGGTGTGGGACGAGCGGTCGATCCAGATCGGCATCCACGTGGTCCGGGGCCTGTTCCCGGGGCTCCAGGACCGTCCGGAGACGCTGGCCGCGACGGACGCCTGGCTGTCGGAGCACGCCGGGGCGGCCCCGGCCCTGCGCCGCCTCGTCCTGGAGGCCCGTGACGACCTGGCACGGGCGCTGCGGGCGCAGGAGTGCGACGCCCTGGCCTCGTGAGGTCCCGCCGATGGGGCCGCGGGCCGCGGCCCCATCGGCAGTCGAACGTGCGTACTTTAGGGCGAGGTTGTCCCGGAATGTCGACGAGCGTGTAACAGGGGTTAGGGGAGCCTTCGGAAGCGGAAGACCCCCGGCATGAACCACAACACCCCCATCACCCCCCGCCCCCTCCCCCTCTCCTCCCGCACCGGTCGCGTGCAACGCCTCGCGTCCGCCGACCAGTTGAGGGACCAGGGCGTCCCTGCCGCCGAGGTCGCCGCGCGCTGCCGGCCCGGCGGCTGGCAGCAGCTGCTGCCCGGCGTCTTCCTGCTCCAGCCCGGGCAGCCCACCAGCGAGGACCGGCTCAAGGCCGCGCTGCTCTACGCCCGCAGGACCGGCGCCGTGCCCCCGCAGGGGCCCGACGCGATGATCACCGGGCTCGCCGCGCTCACCCTGCACCGCTTCTCCTCCGCTCCCCCGCTCACCGCCCTGGACCGGATCGACGTCCTCGTGCCGCGCACCCGCCGGCTGCGCTCGACCGGCTGGGTCCGGGTGGTCCGCGCCCCCGAGTCGCCCGATCCGGTGGAGCTCACGGGCCTCCCCGTCGCCCCCGTGGCCCGCGCCGTCGCCGACGCGGTGTCGGGCCTCTCGGACCCGGAGACGGTACGCGGGCTGCTCGCCGAGGCCGTGCGCGGCGGCCACTGCGAACCCGGCGTGGTCGTACGGGAGTTGAGCCGTGCCCGGCTGCTCTCCCGGCCGCACGTGGTGGACGCGGTGGACTCGCTGCTCGCCGAGGGGCGCGCGCGCTCCGAGCAGCGGCTGTACGAGATGGTGCGGAAGTTCGCGCTGCCGGACCCGCTGTGGAACGTGGACCTGCGGCTGCCGGGCGGCCCGCACCTGGGCGGGGTGGACGCCTACTGGCCGGACCAGGCGGTCGCCGTGGAGCTGGACACCCGGGCGCCGCGGCAGGACGACGACGAGCTGTGGACCGAGTACACCCGCAAGCGGGAGCACCTGGAGCGGCTCGGCATCACGGTCGTCCACCTCACCCCGCGCAAGCTGCGCGAGGCGATGGACCAGCAGGCCACCGTGGTCCGTACGGCCCTGATGGCCGCGTCGGACCGGCAGCCCGCCGCGTACGTCGTCGTCCTGCCGCGGTGAGCGCTACTTCGCGGACGGGGTCCCGCAGAACTCGGCCTCGACGACCTTCCCGGTGTCGCCCGTCCAGTCGGCGTTGAAGTTGCCGGCGAGGGAGTGCCCGCCATCGCGGGTCGCCAGGGCCAGGGAGGAGGAGCCGTGGATGCCGCCGCCGTGGCCCCAGACCTCCTTCCCGCAGCTGAGCTTCTGCCACATGAGCCCGAGGCCGTAACCCGTGTTCGGGTCGTCCGCGGACATCCGGACCGTGGTCGTCATCTCCTTCAGGCCCTCCTTCGTGAGGAGCCGGCCCTGGAGCAGGGCCCGGTAGAAGGTCTGCAGGTCACGGGAGTCGGAGATCATCTCGCCCGCCGAGCCCGCGATGCTCGGGTTGAGGGCGGAGACGTCGTGCACGGGAGCGTTCACGTCCCGGGAGAGCTTGGAGTACGCCGGGCTGCTGGGCTGCGGCATGGCCGAGCGGGTCCCCGGGACGGAGGTGGCGCGGAGCTTGAGCGGCTTGATGATCCGGTTCTCGACGGCCTGGCCGTACGGACGGCCGGTGACCTTCTCGATCACCATGCCGGCGAGGACGAAGTTGGTGTTGGAGTAGTTCCAGGCGGCACCGGGGGCGAAGTCCGGCTTGTGGGCCATCGCGACGGAGACCAGCTGCTGCGGGGTCCAGGTGTCGTAGCGGTGCTCCAGGAAGCCGGGGCCGAAGACCTTCTCCTGGAAGCCGGGGTCCGAGGTGTAGCTGTAGATGCCGCTGGTGTGGTTGAGCAGCTGGCGGACGGTGATCTCGCGGCCGTCGTGGCCGTTGCCCCGGACGACTCCGGGCAGCCACTTCTCGACCGGGTCGTCGAGGTCGATGCGGCCCTCCGCCTGGAGCTGGAGGAGGACGGTGGCGGTGAAGCTCTTCGTGATGGAGCCGACCCGGTAGCGGTCGTTGCCCTTGCGCTCGCCGGCGGTGCCGGTCCACTGGTCGCGTCCGTCACGGGCCTGGGCGACGGCGCCGGGCACGCCGTCGGCGACGGCCGCGTCGAGGGCCTGCTGGGTGGCCGCGTGGTCCGGCTTCGCGGGAGCCGACGCCGCGAGGGCGGGCGCGGCGAGGGTGGTGGCGGCGAGACCTGCCACGAGGGTGGCGGCGAGGACGGTGCGTACGGTGCGGGCGGCTGACATGCGGGGCTCCCCTGATCGTTGTACTGCGGTCGGGGGAGGGGACTGCGGGAGGGTGGGCGGGGGTTGATCGCCTACGTGACGGTTGAGCCGTTTTCAGCCTTCCGGCAGAGGTCAGCGATTGTCGTGCCGGGTGAGGTGCGAGCGCCCGAGCGGCGGCCGGTCCCGCCACAGCTGGAGGCCGATGTCGACGAGTTCCACACGGGCGAGGGAGGGCACGGAGTCGAGCGGATGCCAGGCGGCGAGGTCGGTGGAGCCGCCCTCCTCGTTCCGCAGGGATCCGCCCGTGATCCGGGCCTCGTAGAGGATCCGCAGCCCCTGCCAGTCGCCCGGGCCGCCGAGCCGGCTGATCCAGGAGCGCCGGATGGAGTCGACGCCGAGGAGCACGGTCGGCTCGGTCAGATAGCCGGTCTCCTCCTCGACCTCGCGGACGACGGTGTGGACGGGTTCCTCGCCGTGGTCCATGCCGCCGCCCGGCAGGGTCCACCGCTTCACCCCGTCCTTCGCGACCCAGCGGGCCAGGAGTATCTCGTCGCCCCGGACACACACGGCGTAGGCCGCCACCCTCAACTCCTGCTGCATGGGAAGAGGTTAGAACCAGTACGCGGGATACGTCCGCCCCATGACCCGGCCCGCCCCGAGCCCGACGGCGACGAGGAGGAGGGAGGCGAGGGCGAGAAGGCCGAGAAACGACCAGAAGGGCGGGGCCTGGAGCGCGACGATGACGGCCGTGGCCGCGGCGGGCGAGTGCGGGGTTCGGACGAGCATCATCACGCCGAGCGCGAGTCCGCCCGCCACGGCGGCGCTCCACGGGCCCGGCCCGGCCAGGGCGAGCACCGCGAAGCCGGTGAACGCGGAGAGCAGCTGCCCGCCGACGACGGAGCGGGGCTGGGAGAGGGGGAGGTCGGGGGCGCCGGCGACGAGGGCCATGCTGGCGGCGAGGGGTGGGATGAGGAGGGGCTGGTGGAGGGCGGTGCCGATGGCTACCAGGAGCAGGAGGGCGGTGACGCTGGCGCCGGCCGAGGTGAGGGCGGTTCTCGGGTGGGGGCGCGCGGGTGGTGCGGGGCGGGGCGGGGCGGTGGTCACTGGGCCTCCGAGGGGGTGCGGGTGTCAGGGTGTCGTCGGGTTCGACGGGGAGTACTCCGGGGGTGACCAGCGCAAGGGGCTGGCTGCCGGGGTCTCGGTCGTGCGGTCCACGTGGAAGCGGGTGACGCGGCCCTCGGGGGTGTACTCCGTGTGGGCGTGGCCGCTGAGCTGGAGGGTCAGGCCCGTCTCCCAGTCCAGGAAGAGCAGGCCCGCGCGGCCGTCCGACTCCAGGTTGCCCAGGGTCAGGAACATCGCGTTGCCCGGGTAGTCGCGCCAGCTGAGCTCCTGCGGTCCGTCGACCCGGACGAAGCCGGGGTTGCCCCCGCGGTGGCTCGTGTCCACGCCGTCGGGCGCGGTGGTGGCGATGAAGAAGGTGTCCGCCGTGTGGATACGGCTCGCCTGTCCGGAGGTCAGCGCCTCGCCGTGCCGGGCGGTGCCCGCCCCGGCGCGGTCGGGTTCGGAGCCGTACCACTCCCTCTTCTGCAGGTACTTCGGGCAGTTGGAGAAGACCTGCTCGGCCTCGACCCTGAAGCCACGGCCGCTGCGCGTGGCCGTGCCGTTGAGGCGCATGCGGCGGCGGGTGCGGGGGTCCAGGGCCAGGGTGCCGACGGGGGCGTCGTCCGGCGTGCCCTCGGGGAGGGCGGCGGCCACCGAGATGGTGTGCGGGCCCGTGGCCCGGACAAAGCCGGGCGCGCCGGTCAGCAGGCTCGACCAGACGCGGCCCTCGTGGTCCGCCGCACCGATCATCAGCATCGGCTGGGCTTCGAGGAAGGCGGCGGCGACGGGGCGGATGCCGTGGGTGATGGAGGGGGCGATGTGGTCGGCCCGGTCCCTTACGCCGGCCCTGGCCTGTACGGCGAGGGAGCCGGGGTTGTAGGCGGTGCTCATGAGGGCCTCCAGTGGTGCGCGGGGCGGCTCGACTAGAAGAAGCCGCATGTCGGGGCCGTTTCGCTCGGGGCTTCAGCGCCCTCCGCGCCCTTCGGGATCGAGATTTCCAGGCGGGTGCCGTCCGGGTCGTGGAAGAAGATGCCGCCGGAGGCCGCGCCCTCGCGGTGGGCCACGACGCCCTCGTACGCGAAGGAGGTGCCGCGGGCGGTGAGCGCGAGTTCGGCGGCGCGGACGTGTTCGAGGGACTCGGCCTCGAAGGCGAGGTGGTGGAGGCCGGGCCGGGCGGAGTCGTAGGTGCCCTCGGCCTGCTGCCAGAGGGTGAGGACCAGGCGGCCGTCCTGGCCGAGGAAGGCGTAGCGGCTGTCCTTCTCCGCGCCCTCGCCGAGGACCTCGAAGCCGAGGACGTCGCCGTAGAAGGCGAGTGAGCGGTCCAGGTCGGTGACGTTGAGGCCGACGTGGTGGGTGGCGAGCGTGCCGATCGCGGACATGAGGGTTCCCTCTCTGGTGCGGCCGCCCCTCTTCGGGCTAACCTCTTACTTCGACTTTAGGGGTTAGATATCGAGGGAGTCAACCGGTCACGTAACCTTGAAGGGTTAGTTCACCGAGGAGGGTGCCGCCCATGACCGTCATCGACCCCCGGCCGCTCACCGGCGAGCCCGTCTCCCTGGACCTGCTCAACACCCGCTGGAACGAGGAGGGCGTCCGCCAGGACCTGCTCACGGGCGTCGAGGGCCTCGCCGTCTGGCTCGCCGCCAACGGCCTCGCCGAGCGGTTCGGCGCCGACGCGACCACCCTGCGGCACACCCTCGCCGCCCGGGACGCGCTCGCCGCGCTCGTCGACCACCCCGGCGACCCCGCCGCCACCGCGCGCGTCGACGCCGTCCTCGGTCACGGCCGCATCCGGGCCACGCTCACCGCCGAGGGCCCCGGCGAGGAGGCCGAGTTCGCGGATCAGACCTGGGGTCCCGGCTGGACCGCCGCCCGCGACTACCTCGACCTGCTGCGCGCCGCGCCCGACCGGATCCGGGCCTGCGCCCACGAGGCCTGCATCCTGCACTTCTTCGACACCTCGCGGAACGGCACCCGCCGCTGGTGCTCGATGGCGGTCTGCGGCAACCGCGCCAAGGCCTCCCGCCATTACGCCCGCACGAAGGAGAGTTGAGCCGCACGCAAGGGCAACTCGCCCCGGTAGGGGCGAGTTCGTTCCCCGTGGCGCGTTCGCCGCACTGGCGGGTTTGTGCCGCGGCGGCAATACGGCCTCGGGCGACTCTCCACAAAACCCTGTCTCTTGCGAAAGGCTGAGCGGTCATCCGGTATCGGAATCCGGACGTCCTCCTTTCACAAGCAGGGATGTAGATGACCACCCCCGAAACCCAGAGCTCCATACCCGGAAGCTCGACGCACGGGCCCAGACGCGCGGCCCGCATCGCGGCCGCGGCCGGACTCGTCGCCGCGCTCGTCGCGGCCGGCGCCGCGCCCGTGCTCGCCACCGAGGCCCCGGCCACCACTCCCCCGGTCAAGTCCTCGGACCCCGCCGACAAGCTCGGCGCCATCGACGCCCAGCGGCTCACCGAGGCCCAGGCGAGCGGCGAGAAGAACGTCACCGTCCTCGTCGCCACCGCCCCCGGTGCCACCGAGCAGGTCGCCGCCCAGCTCGACGCCGTCGCCGGCGCCTCGGTCGGCAAGCAGCAGGACGCGCTCGGCTACGTCCGGGCCACCCTGCCGACCGCCAAGGCCGCGGCCGCCATCAAGGCCGCCACCCGGCTCTCCTCCGTCCAGTCCGTCGACCTCCAGGCGGAGATCGCGCTGGACGACCCGACGCCGGACGCGGGCGCCACGACGGGTGCCGTCTCCGGCACCACCGTCACGACGACGTACCCGGCCCCGGGCAAGGACACCCCGGCGAAGAACCCGTACAACCCCTCGTACGAGACGGGCGCGGTCGACTTCGTCAAGGAGCACCCGAAGGCCGACGGCCGCGGCGTGACCATCGGCATCCTGGACTCGGGTGTCGACCTCGGCCACCCGGCCCTGCAGAAGACCACCACCGGCGAGCGCAAGATCGTCGACTGGGTCACCGCCACCGACCCGGTGACCGAGGGCGACAACACCTGGCGCGCCCAGATCACCCCGGTCTCGGGCCCGGTCTTCACCGCCTCCTCGCAGAGCTGGAAGGCCCCGGCCGGCTCGTACCAGTTCAGCCGCTTCCAGGAGCGCTTCACCGCCGGTGGCGACCCGAAGGGCGACATCAACCGGGACGGCGACACCACCGACATCTTCGGCATGCTGTACGACCCGGCCGCCGGAACCGTCCGTGTGGACACGAACCAGAACAACGACTTCACGGACGACGCGCCGATGAAGCCGTACAAGGACGGCTACCAGGTCGGCTACTTCGGTACCGACAACCCGGCCACCGACGTCGTCGAGCGCACCCCGTTCGTCGTCGAGATCCGCAAGGACGTCAAGCTCGACCCGTGGGGCGACGACTACGTCGGCAAGAAGGCCGACTTCGTCAGCATCGGTCTCGTCGAGTCCGCGCACGGCACGCACGTCGCCGGCATCACCGCCGCCAACGGCCTGTTCGGCGGGAGGATGAGCGGCGCCGCCCCCGGCGCGAAGATCGTCTCCGCGCGCGCGTGCACCTGGTCCGGCGGCTGCACCAACACCGCCCTCACCGAGGGCATGACGGACCTCGTCGTCAACCGCGGCGTCGACATCGTCAACATGTCGATCGGCGGCCTGCCGCAACAGAACGACGGCGACAACGTCCGCTCGCGCCTCTACACCCGCCTGATCGACACCTACGGCGTCCAGCTGGTCATCTCGGCCGGCAACGAGGGCCCCGGCATCAACACGATCGGCGACCCCGGCCTGGCCGACAAGGTCATCTCGGTCGGCGCCGCCGTCTCCAAGGAGACCTGGGCCGCCAACTACGGCTCGGCCGTCGAGAAGAAGTACGCCATGTTCCCCTTCTCCTCGCGCGGCCCGCGTGAGGACGGCGGCTTCACCCCGACCATCACCGCCCCCGGCTCGGCCGTGAACTCCATCCCGACCTGGCTGCCGGGCGCCGGCGTCGCCGAGGCCGGCTACGCCCTGCCCGCCGGCTACGGCATGCTCAACGGCACCTCGATGTCCTCGCCGCAGGCGACGGGCGCGAGCGCGCTGCTGATCTCGGCCGCGAAGCAGAAGGGCATCGCGCTCTCCCCGCTCACCCTGCGGACCGCGCTGACCTCGACCGCGAAGCGCATCCCCGGTGTCGCCGCGCACGAGCAGGGCTCGGGCCTCATGGACATCGAGGAGGCCTGGGAGTCGATCAAGGACGGTGCCACCGCCCACGACTACAAGGTCGAGGCCCCCGTCGACACCGTGATCTTCCCGGCCCCGCACACCGGCACCGGTGTGTACGACCGCGAGGGCGGCCTCAAGGTCGGCCAGAAGAAGGTCTACGACGTCACCATCACGCGCACGAGCGGCCCGAACCGGCCGATCGAGCACGAGCTGGACCTCAAGTACAACGACGGCACCTTCCGCATCCTCGGCGACGACGAGATCGACCTGCCGCTGAACAAGCCGGTCACCGTCAAGCTCCAGGCCCGCGCCGCCACCTCCGGTGTGCACAGCGTCATCCTGGAGGCCGACGACGAGCGCACCGAGGGCGTCGACAAGCAGATCCTCGCCACCTCGGTCGTCGCGGACGACCTGGTCGCCCCGGGCTACGGCTTCTCCGCCTCCGGCTCGGTGCAGCGCAACAGCAGCAAGTCCTACTTCGTCACCGTGCCGCAGGGCACCAAGACGCTGGAGGTCGCGCTCGGCGGTCTGAAGGAGAAGAGCCAGACCCGCTTCATCTCGATCCACCCGTACGGCGTGGGTATCGAGGACAGCGCCACCACGCAGTGCTACCCGCACTACAACCCGGCCAACACCTGCCGCCCGGACCTGCGGTCCTACGCGAACCCGACGCCCGGCGTCTGGGAGATCGAGGTCGAGTCCCGCCGCACGTCGCCGGACCTGGACAACCCGTACACCCTGGGCGTCACCGCCCTCGGCGCCGACTTCGACCCGGCCGTGCAGACGGTCGCGGAGGCGAAGATCGGCACCCCGGCCGCCGTCCAGTGGCAGGTCACCAACCGCTTCGCGGGCATCGCGGGCACCCTCAAGGGCGGCTCGCTCGGCTCGCAGAAGAGCGAGACGCCGACCATCCAGCACCACGAGCAGCAGACGAAGACCGTCACCATCGGCGAGGGCGTCGAGCGGCTCGACATCGGCATCGGCAACACGTCCGACAAGGCCGCCGACCTCGACCTCACGGTCCTGCTGAACGGTGAGCAGGTCGCCCAGTCCGCCGACGGCGACTCGGAGGAGTCCGTCTCCCTGGTGAAGCCGGCCGCGGGCACGTACACCGTCGTCATCGACGGCTACTCGGTCCAGGCCGCGGGCGGCACGACGTACGACTACAAGGACGTGTACTACTCGTCCGCGCTCGGCACCGTGAAGGTCGACGAGTCGAAGCCGGTCACCCTGGCCAACGGCGCCACCGCCCCGGTGACGGCCGAGGTCCTGGTCGCCGGCGCGGCCCCCGAGGGACGCCAGTTCTTCGGCGAGGTCCAGCTGCTCAACGCGCGCGGCACCGTCGCGGGCACCGGCAGCGTCCTGATCGGCGCGGTCACCCCGTAACCGCAGGCAGTGAGGGGCGGGCGCCGAAACCGGTGCCCGCCCCTTTCGCGTCCGGAAGTCTGGAAGATCGCCGTCCGCGACTCGTCCGCCCCTTGGACAATGGATTGGACAAGGCGGGCGGGGACATACGCATCATGGACCGGCAGCACCCTGCACACGCGTACGGAGGAGTCCCCGTGAAGGTCGGAATCGTCGGAGCCACCGGTCAGGTCGGCACAGTCATGCGGAAGATCCTCGCCGAGCGGAACTTCCCGGTCGACGAGCTGCGGCTCTTCGCGTCCGCCCGCTCCGCCGGCAAGGTCGTCGACGGCGTGACCATCGAGGACGCCTCCACCGCCGACTACACCGGCCTCGACATCGTGCTCTTCTCCGCCGGTGGCGCCACCTCCAAGGCCCTCGCCGAGAAGGTCGCCTCGCAGGGCGCCGTCGTGATCGACAACTCCTCCGCCTGGCGCCGCGACCCCGAGGTCCCGCTGGTGGTCTCCGAGGTCAACCCGCACGCGGTCAAGGACCGCCCCAAGGGCATCATCGCCAACCCGAACTGCACCACGATGGCCGCCATGCCGGTCCTCAAGCCGCTCCACCAGGAGGCCGGCCTCACCGCGCTGATCGCCACCACCTACCAGGCCGTCTCCGGCTCGGGCGTGGCCGGTGTCGCGGAGCTGGACGGCCAGGTCAAGGCCGTCGCCGACCGCGCCACCGAGCTGGCCCACGACGGCGAGGCCGTGGCCTTCCCGGAGCCCGGCGTCTACCGCCGCAACATCGCCTTCAACGTGATCCCGCTGGCCGGCAACCTCGTCGACGACGGCACGCACGAGACCGACGAGGAGCAGAAGCTCCGCAACGAGTCCCGCAAGATCCTGGAGATCCCGGAGCTCAAGGTCTCCGGCACCTGTGTGCGCGTCCCGGTCTTCTCCGGCCACTCGCTCCAGGTCAACGCCCGCTTCGAGCGTCCGATCAGCGTCGAGCGCGCCTACGAGCTGCTCAAGGACGCCGAGGGCGTCGAGCTCTCCGAGATCCCGACCCCGCTCCAGGCGGCCGGCAAGGACGCCTCGTACGTGGGCCGCATCCGCGTGGACGAGACCGTCGAGAACGGCCTCGCGCTGTTCCTCTCCAACGACAACCTGCGCAAGGGCGCGGCGCTGAACGCCGTGCAGATCGCGGAGCTCGTCGCGGCCGAGCTCAAGGGCTGACCCGCACGACCCCTCGGAGGGGCGGCTTCCCTTTGCGGGGAGCCGCCCCTCCGGCGTGTCCGCGCGTGCCAGAGTTCCCCCATGACCCAGATATCCAGAGGGGCCGACGTCCCGGTGCCCCCGCAGGCTCTCCATCTCGCGGTCAGCTGGCGCACCGGCCCCGGGGTGCCCGACGTGGACGTCTCCGCGCTGCTCCTCGGGACCGGGGACCGGGTGCGGGGCGACGCCGATCTGGTCTTCTACAACCACGCCGAGCATCCCTCGGGGGCCGTCCGGCACCTGGGGAGGTCGGCCCCGGGCGCGCCCGGCAGCCCGGCCGCGGACTGGCTGTGGCTGGACCTCGCGCGCGTGGAGCCCGATGTGAGGCGCCTCGTGATCGCCGCCTCCGCCGACGGGGGCGCCTTCGGGCAGGTGCCGGGGCTCGACGTGCGGGTCACGGACGGGGACGGCGCCCCCGTGGCGTACTGCGCGATCGGGGACGCGACGACGGAGACCGCCTTCGTCTTCGGCGAGTTCTACCGGCAGGGCGGCGGCTGGCGGTTCCTCGCGGTCGGCCGGGGATACGCCTCGGGGCTCGCCGGGCTCGCGACGGACTTCGGCATCGTGGTGGAGTACCCGCCGCCGCCGATCCCGGGCCCCGGCTACGTCCCGCCGCCCCCGCCCCCGGCTCCCGCCGCCCCGCCCGTGCCGGTGGCCGATCCGTACGGCGGGGAGTTCCGGCCCCGCGTGTACCAGGGGCGCGGCAAGGAGACCGTGCACTGCGACCCGGGGCTTCCGGCGGGGCACTGGGTGCTCCTGGAGATCGAGTCGTACCACTCGCTGTCCACCACGATCGAGTCCTGCGACGCGTACGGGCGGGCCGAGGACTTCCTGCTCACGGCGTACGAGGACGACGTACGCGCGCGTACCGTCGCGCTCGTCCCGCGCGCCCGCCCGCTGTCCCTGCGGGTGGAGGCCGACACGCCCTGGACGCTGCGGGTGCTGCCGCTGTCCCACGCGCGCCGTTTCGACAACCACGTCGAGGGCCTCGCCCACGATCTGGTGATCTACGAGGGGCCGGCCGGGGTGCTCGACTTCGCGCACCACGGCGAGTCCAACTTCACCGTCCACCAGCACACCCCGCCGGTCGACCCGCTCTACGACGACGAGGAGCAGGACCTGCTGGTCAACGAGATCGGCGAGGTCCGGGCGAGCGCCCCGGTGCCGGGTCCCGGGCTGCTGCGGATCAGTGGTGACGGGCCGTGGAGATGTTCCGTGCGCCGCTGAGGCGGGCCGTGGAAGGATGGCCCAAACGTCACGAAACCGAGGAGTTGACCGGGTGCCTGGCACAAACCTGACCCGTGAAGAGGCTCAGCAGCGGGCGGCGCTGCTGACCGTGGACGCGTACGAGGTCGAACTCGACCTCACCGGTGCGCAGGAGGGCGGCACCTACCGGTCCGTCACCACCGTCCGCTTCGATTCCGCCGAGGACGGCGCCGAGACCTTCATCGACCTCGTCGCCCCCGCCGTCCACGAGGTCGTGCTCAACGGCCGCGCGCTCGACGTCGCCGCCGCCTTCCGCGACTCGCGGATCGCGCTCGACGGCCTCGCCCTTGGCCGCAACGATCTGAAGGTCGTCGCCGACTGCGCGTACACCAACACCGGTGAGGGCCTGCACCGCTTCGTCGACCCGGTCGACGACCAGGCCTACCTCTACACCCAGTTCGAGGTGCCGGACGCGCGCCGCGTGTTCGCCTCCTTCGAGCAGCCCGACCTCAAGGCGACCTTCCAGTTCACGGTGAAGGCGCCGAGCGGCTGGTCCGTGATCTCGAACTCGCCGACGCCGAAGCCCGAGAACGACGTGTGGGTCTTCGAGCCGACCCCGCGCATCTCCACGTACATCACGGCCCTCATCGTCGGCCCGTACCACTCGGTGCACTCGACGTACGAGAAGGACGGGCAGGTCGTCCCGCTGGGCATCTACTGCCGTCCGTCGCTCGCCGAGTTCCTCGACGCGGACCACATCTTCGACGTGACCCGCCAGGGCTTCGACTGGTTCCAGGAGAAGTTCGCGTACGACTACCCGTTCGCCAAGTACGACCAGCTGTTCGTACCAGAGTTCAACGCGGGCGCGATGGAGAACGCGGGCGCGGTCACCATCCGCGACCAGTACGTCTTCCGCTCGAAGGTGACGGACGCGGCGTACGAGCGGCGCGCCGAGACCATCCTGCACGAGCTCGCCCACATGTGGTTCGGCGACCTCGTCACCATGGAGTGGTGGAACGACCTGTGGCTGAACGAGTCGTTCGCCACGTTCACGTCGGTCGCCTGCCAGGCCTCGGTGCCGGGCACCCGCTGGCCGAACGCCTGGACCACCTTCGCGAACGCGGAGAAGACCTGGGCCTACCGCCAGGACCAGCTGCCGTCGACGCACCCGATCATGGCCGACATCAACGACCTGGAGGACGTGCTCGTCAACTTCGACGGCATCACGTACGCCAAGGGCGCCTCGGTCCTGAAGCAGCTCGTGGCGTACGTCGGCGAGGACGAGTTCTTCAAGGGCGTCCAGGCCTACTTCCAGGCGCACGCCTTCGGGAACACCCGCCTGTCCGACCTCCTCGGCGCGCTGGAGGAGACCTCCGGGCGTGACCTGAAGACCTGGTCGAAGGCGTGGCTGGAGACGGCCGGCATCAACATCCTCCGCCCGGAGATCGAGACCGACGAGAACGGCTCCATCACCGCCTTCGCCGTCCGCCAGGAGGCCCCGGCGCTGCCCGCCGGCGCCAAGGGCGAGGCCGTGCTGCGCCCGCACCGCATCGCGATCGGCTTCTACGACCTCGACGAGGCCGGCAAGCTGGTCCGCACCGACCGCCTGGAGCTGGACATCGAGGCCGCCGAGCTGACGGCCGTCCCGCAGCTCGTCGGCAAGGCCCGCCCGGCGGTCGTCCTCCTCAACGACGACGACCTGTCGTACGCCAAGGTCCGCCTCGACGCGGTGTCCCTGGCGAACGTCACCGCGCACCTCGGCGACTTCGCCGAGTCCCTGCCGCGCGCCCTGTGCTGGGCCTCGGCCTGGGACATGACCCGCGACGGCGAGCTGGCCACCCGCGACTACCTGGACCTGGTGCTCTCGGGCATCGCCAAGGAGTCCGACATCGGCGTGGTGCAGTCCCTCCAGGGTCAGGTGAAGGCCGCGCTCGACCTGTACGCGGCGCCGGAGTGGCGCGCGACGGGCCTCGCGCGCTGGGGCGCCTTCGCCCAGGAGCAGCTGCGCGCCGCCGAGGGCGGCAGCGACCACCAGCTGGCGTGGGCGCGGGCCTTCGCGGCGACCGCCCGCGAGGACGCGGAGCTCGACGTGCTCGCGGGGCTGCTCGACGGCTCCGTGGTCGTCGAGGGCCTCGCCGTCGACACCGAGCTGCGCTGGGCGTTCGTGCAGCGCCTCGCGGCCACCGGCCGCTTCGACGAGGCGGAGATCGCCGCCGAGCTGGAGCGCGACCGTACGGCGGCGGGCGAGCGGCACGCGGCGACCGCGCGCGCGGCCCGTCCGACGGAGGCGGCGAAGGCGGAGGCCTGGGCCTCGGTCGTCGAGGACGACAAGCTGGCGAACGCCGTGCAGGAGGCCGTGATCGGCGGCTTCGTCCAGGCCGACCAGCGCGAGCTGCTCGCCCCGTACACCGCGAAGTACTTCGCGTCGATCAAGCAGGTCTCGGAGACCCGCAGCCACGAGATGATCCAGCAGATCGTGGTCGGCCTCTACCCGACGCTCCAGGTCTCGCAGGAGACGCTGGACGCGACGGACGCGTGGATCGCCGAGAACGACCCGGTCCCGGCGCTGCGGCGTCTGGTGACGGAGTCCCGCGCGGGCGTCGAGCGCGCCCTGAAGGCGCAGGCGGCGGACGCGGCCGCCGCCAAGTAGTACCCGGTGGTGACCGGTTGAACGGAGAAGGGGCGCCCTCCCCCACGGGGGCGCCCCTTCGCCGTGCTTGGAGTCCGCCCGGAGGCGGTGCTTGGAGTCCGCCCGGCGGGCGGGCGTCGGCGCGCGGCCGCGCCGCCGGGCGGAAGCGTTTCCCCTATCCGCCGAGCGCCGCGTACCGGGCGCGGAGGTCGGCCGCGCCCTGCTCCGTCAGCGCGCCGTGGAGCCGCATGCGGGCGACGCCGCCGTCGGGGAAGGCGTCGAGCCGGACGTGGGTGACGACGGCCTGCGCGGGCAGCTTGAAGCGGTGCAGGGTGTCGGGCTGGAGGCGGGTGCGCGGGATGATCTCGAACCACTCTGCGCTTTCTTCGGGCCCGCCGTTGCGACCCTGGAGCGCGATCCAGCCGGCGGAGTTGCCCTTGAGGTAGGCGGTGTCGATCTCGACGGCGCGGACGACGCCCTGGGCGACGAGCTTGAAGCGCACCCAGTCGTTGGTGTCACGGACCCGGCGGCGGCGGTTCTCCCAGCCGTCGTCCATCTTGCGGGAGGTGCCGGGCAGGATGATCTGCGTCGGCGAGGAGTAGAACTTGTCCGAGGCGTCCTCGTACGAGCCGCCGTTGAGCACGGCGATCAGGTCGAGGGTGCCGAGGAGCTCCAGCCACTCGGGGTCGGGCACGACCTCGCCGTGGACGCGGAGCCGGGCGACGCCGCCGTCGGGGTGCTGGCAGAGGCGTACGTGGGTGAAGCGGCGCTCGGCGGTGATCTCGAAGCCGTTGGCGGCGTGGCCGCGGACGGGGGTCGGCGGGACGAGCTCCTCCCACTTCGCGTCGAGCAGCTCGGCGGGGCTGGGCGAACCCTCGACGGCGGTGGCCTGGATGCTGACCTTCTGCGGGTAGTTGCCGCGGAAGTGGGCGGTGTCGACGACGATGCCGCGGATCACGCCGGGGGCGCCGAGGCGGACGATCGCCCAGTCGTGGTCCTCGGGGGCGGGGAAGACGTTCTCGGCGTCGGCGCCGCGGCGGCGGCGGGTCTCCCAGCCGTCCATGATCTTGCCCTTGTGACCGAAGTGCTCCGGGTCGAAGACGGCGCGCTCGCGGACGAGGAGGTTCTCCCGCTCGGCGAAGAACTCGTCGTTGGCGGCCACGACGCCGGCGCCGAGGCGGCGGTCGGCGAGGTCGACGAGCTCGGTGAAGGGGAAGTCACCGGCGCGGTAGTCGGCGTACGGGTCCCCGCCGGAGTAGGGGGCGGCGTCGTTGGCGTGCGGGTCCTGGTCCTGGCTCGTCTCGAAGGTCATGCCTCGACTGTGCGCCTCGGGGACCCGACCGGTCCATCGAATGTTTTCGACGATGCTGTTCAGTTCTGCTGAAAGATTGCAGGGGCGGCCCTGCTGGACGATCGCGGGGTCAGTTCTGCTGGACGGTCTCGCGGGCCGCCGCCGCCTGCCGGAGCGCGGTGAGGACCCGCGCCACCGCCGGGCCCTCCTCCGCCCCGCTGCGTACCGCCGCGACGACATGGCGGCGCGGCTGGTCGGCGGAGAGGACGCGCATGACGACCCCGGTCCCGCCCCGGCGGTCCGCGGAGGCCATCCGGGGCACGAGCGCGATCCCGAGACCGGCCTCGACCATGGCGAGGATCGCAGTCCAGCCGGAGGCGCTGTGGGCCTGCTCGGGCACGAAGCCGGCGGCCTCGCAGGCGGCGGTGGTGATCTCGGACCAGGGTCCCGAGCCGCCGAAGATCCACGGCTCGGCGGCGAGGTCGGCGAGCCGCAGGCCGGGCGCGTCGGCGAGCGGGTGCCCGGCGGGCAGGGCGACGTCGAGGGGGTCGGCGAGCAGCGGCAGCCGGCTGTACTTGGGGTCGCGCGCGGACGGCGCGTGCGCGGCGAGCGAGAGCGCGAGGTCGACCTCGCCGGCGGTGAGCAGCTCGTACGCCTCCGCCGCCTCGGCCTCCCGGATGCGGACGTCGAGCCCGGGGTGGGCGGTGCGGAGCTGGCGTACGGCGGGGACGAGGAGCGCGGGCACGGACGTCGAGAAGGCCGCGACCCGCACCTGGCCGGCCTCGCCCCGCAGGTAGCCGTCGAGTTCGGCGTCGGCGCGCTCCAGCTGGGCGAAGACGAATTCGGCGTGGCGCAGCACCAGATGGGCGGCGTCGGTGAGGCGGACCCGGCGGCCCTGGGCCTCCAGGAGCCGCACCCCGAGCTGTCTGGCGAGGTTGGTGAGCTGCTGGGAGACGGCCGAGGGGGTCATGAGCAGCGCCTCCGCGGTCGCGGTGACGGTGCCGCGGTCGCGGAGGGTGCGGAGGATCTGGAGCTTCTTGATGTCCCACTCGGTCATGGGGCGCAACATATCGGGCCTCGTTCCACCGGGCCTCGCCTGGCCGGGGGTCCCCCCCTGCCCGAGCGAAGCCGAGAGCTAGGGGGCGGAGCTCATGGCGACCCCGCCGAGGATGAGGACCATGCTGGCGCCGCCGAGGAGGCCGAGTCGTTCGCCGAGGAGGGCGTACGAGAGGAGGGCGACGCAGACGGGCTGGAGGTAGTAGACGATCCCGGCGCGGGCGGCGCCGATCAGGGTGACGGCCTTGTTCCAGGCGAAGAAGGCGACGGCGGAGGAGAGCACGCCGACGTAGACGAGGGGTCCGACGGTGCCGGTGGTGGGCTCGAAGCCGCCCTGGACGGCGAGGCTGATCCCGTACGCCGGGAGGAGCATGAGCGCGCCGAGCGCGAAGGTGGTGAAGAGGAAGGCGAGGCCGCCGAGTTCGGCGGGGCGGCGCTTGAGGAGGGCGCTGTAGGAGGCGAAGCAGACGGCCGCGGCCATGACCCAGAGGTCGCCGGTGGCGAAGTCGGGGGCGAGCGAGCCCTTGCTGACGAGGAGCAGGACGCCGGCGCAGGCGATGAGCATGCCGGTGGTGCGGCGCGGGCCGAGGCGGTTGCCGCCGAGGCGCGCGAAGAGGGCCATGAGGACCGGGGAGGCGGCCATGATCATGCCCATGTTGCCGGCGGAGGTGGCGGTCCCGGCCTGGTTGACCAGGGTGTTGTAGACGGTGATGCCGAGCAGCGAGGCGAGGGTGAGGAAGCGGAGGTGGCGGCGGATCAGGTGCCGCTGCCGCCAGGTCTCGCGGGCGGCGAGCGGGGCGACGGCGGCGAGGGCGACGATCCAGCGCCAGAAGGCGGCCTGGACCGGGGGGACGGTGTCGTGGAGGGCGCGGGCGACGACGAAGCTGCCGGACCAGACGACGGTGGCGAGGAGGGCGAGGAGCACGCCGAGGCCGGCGCCCTTGGCGGGTGCCGGCCTCTCGGTGACTGCGGTGGCGGTGCTGTCGGTGGCGGTGGCGGTCGGGTTGCGTGCGGTGTCCAGGCTCATGCCCCTTACCGTCGCACCGCCGAAACCTCCAGGTCCATCGAAACTTCCTGACCGTTCTTTTCAGCAGGGCTGAACGATTCGACCTCGGAGGGCTTGGCGGGGGTACGGGGGCTCAGCTGGCCGGCCAGGGTGGCGCCGAAGGCGATCAGCATGCCGAGGACCTGCACCGGGCCGAGGGCCTGGCCGAGGGCCGCCCAGCCGATGACGGCCGCGGTGATCGGGGAGAGCGGGCCGAGCAGGGTGGCCGAGGAAGCGCTGAGCCGCTCGATGCCGCGGAACCAGAGGAAGTACGAGATCGCGGTGTTGCCGAAGGCGAGGTAGGCGTAGCCGGCCAGGTTGGTGCCGGTCAGGGCCGGCGGGGCGCCCTCGATCAGGAAGGCGATGGGCAGGATGACCAGGCCGCCCGCGGTGAGCTGCCAGCCGGTGAGCGCGAGGGCGCCGACGCCCTCGGGGCGGCCCCAGCGCTTGGTGAAGACGATGCCGGCGGACATCGAGAGCGAGGAGAGCAGTCCGGCGCCCACGCCGACCAGGTCGAAGGCGGCTCCGGCCTTGAGGACCACGAGGCTGACGCCGAAGGCGGCGGTGACGGCGGTGAGCAGGGACTTCACCGTGGGCTTCTCGCCGAGAAAGAGGGCCGCGAGGCCGACGACGAAGAGCGGGCCGACGGAGCCGACGACCGCGGCGACTCCGCCGGGCAGCCGGTAGGCGGCGAGGAAGAGCAGCGGGAAGAAGGCGCCGATGTTGAGTGCCCCGAGGACCGCGGACTTCCACCACCAGGCGCCCTGCGGGAGCTTGCGGGTGAGGGCGAGGAGCGCGAGGCCGGCGGGCAGGGCGCGCAGGAGGCCGGTGAGCAGCGGCCGGTCGGGCGGCAGGAACTCGGTGGTGACGTAGTAGGTGGAGCCCCAGGAGATCGGGGCGATCGCGGTGAGTGCGACGGTTGCGGCCTTGCGGGACATGACGGTTCCCCCTGCTGTGGAGTGCCGGACCGGCGAGCACCGGACTGGCTTCGTGGTGAGTAACTTACCACTAAGCTACTTTCTCGCAAGAGGCTTTCTCGTAAGTGACTTTCTTGCGATCGAGGAGCGGAGAAGGGAACACTGAGGACATGAAGACGCAGACCCCCGGCCACGACGCCGTCGACGCCATCACCGACCAGTGGGCGGCCGTCCGCCCCGACCTGGACACCGTCCCCATGGCGGTCTTCGGACGGATCTACCGCCTGGCCAACGCCATGCGCGGCAAGGTGGACAAGGCGTACGCGCCCTACGGCATGGCGCTCGGGGAGTTCGACGTGCTCGCGACGCTGCGCAGGTCCGGGGAGCCGTACACGCTCTCGCCGCGCGAGCTGACCGCCACCCTGATGATCACCACCGGTGGCATGACGGGCCGTCTGGACAAGCTGGAGAAGGCCGGGCTGCTCACCCGCAGCCCCGACCCGAACGACCGGCGCGGGCTGCGGGTCACCCTCAGCGAGCGCGGCAGGGAACTGGTGGACCAGGCCGTCGGCGCCGGCCTCGGGGAGCAGCGGGCGGCCCTGGAGTCCGCGCTCACCCCGGAGGAGGCGGACCAGCTGACGGGGCTGCTGCGCAAGCTGCTCGCGACGACCGTGTGAAGTGCCTCGACGCATGCGAGGGCGCCGCGCGGTACCTCGTACCGTGCGGCGCCCTCGGCGGAGACCTATGAGGCGGTCGAGCCCATGAGGCTGTGACGCCTGTGCGGCGGTGACGCCTGTGAGGCGGTTACGCCTTCTTCTTGGACTTGTCGAGCACCATCACCAGACCGGCGATCACCAGGAACAGCACGATGGGCAGCGCCACGTACAGGCCGAGGGTCTCGACGACACTCAGCTTGGGGGCCGGGTCGTCGCCGTCGTCGCGGGTGAGCGCGAGCGCGGGGGACGACATGAGCAGCATCATCAGCGTCGTACCGGCCGCGAGCGAGCCGGCGCGCAGAGCGTTCTTCTTGTCCACGGGCCAAAAGTAGCGAACACCTAAACGGGCCGCGCGCCCGGGGGTGCCGTATGGGCGTCGGAGGCTTCCGCAACCGCCTTCAGCCCGGTCAGCAGGGCGTGTGCCCGGGGCGAGGCGGCGAGGTCCTCCAGGGTGAGCGGCTGGCCGTCCGGACCCGCGAGCGGCAGCCGCCAGTTGGGGTACTGGTCCCAGGTGCCCGGCAGGTTCTGCGGTCTGCGGTCCCCCACCGTGTCCGGCAGCCAGGCGCCGACCATCCGGGCCGGGGTCGCGAGCAGGAACCGGTGGACGGCCCTGATCTCGGCCTCCTCGTTCCCCGGACCCTCCGGGAGCAGCCCCTTCCGCTCGAACACGTCCAGCCACTCGGCGGTCTCCGCCGCGTCCGCCGCCCGCTCGCGCTCCAGGTCGCCGCCGAGCAGCCCGAGCCGGTGCCGCAGGGTGACGTGCTCGCCGGAGAGCCGGGCGGCGGTGGACGGCAGGTCGTGGGTGGTGGCGGTGGCGACGCACTCCGCGCGCCACTCCCCCGCCGGCAGCGGCCGGCCGGTGCCCTCCCAGTCCCGTTCGAACCAGAGCACGGAGGTCCCGAACACCCCGCGCCGGGCCAGCTCCTCCCGTACGCCCGGCTCGACCGTCCCGAGGTCCTCGCCGATGACGAGGGCGCCGGCGCGGTGCGCCTCCAGGACGAGGACCGCGAGCATCGCCTCGGCGTCGTACCGGACGTACGTGCCCTCGGTGGGCTCGCGCCCCTCGGGCACCCACCACAGCCGGAACAGGCCCATCACGTGGTCGATGCGCAGCGCGCCCGCGTGGCGCAGGAGTTCGCGCAGGAGTCCGCGGTACGGGGCGTACCCGGCGGCGGCGAGGGCGTCGGGCCGCCAGGGCGGCAGGCCCCAGTCCTGACCCCGGGCGTTGAAGGCGTCGGGCGGGGCGCCGACCGACATGCCGGCCGCGAAGGCCTCCTGCTGGGCCCAGGCGTCCGAGCCCTCGGGGTGGACGCCCACCGCCAGGTCGTGGACGATCCCGACCTCCATGCCGGCCTCGCGGGCGGCCGCGGCGGCGTCGGCGAGCTGCCGGTCCGTCAGCCAGGCGAGCCGGCAGTGGAAGTCGACCCGGGCGGCCAGGGCGGGGTCGGCACGCACGGCGGTCTCGGCGGCGCGCGGCGTGCGGAGCTCCTCCGGCCAGGTCCGCCAGTGCGGGCCGTGCCGCTCGGCGAGGGCCTGGTAGGTGGCGTGGTCCTCCAGGGCGCGGCCGCGTTCGGCGAGGAAGTCGTGGAAGTCGGCGCGGCGGCCGGGACCGGGCTCCACGGCGGCGAGCACGAGCTCCAGGGCCCGCCGCTTGAGCTCCCAGACGGCGTCCCGGTCGATCAGGGCGCCCTTGCCGAGGACCCGTTCGCGCAGTTCGGCCGCCTCGGCGAGGATCCGGTCGAGCTCCTCGCGGCGCTCGGGCCCCACCAGGGCGTACTCGGGGATCTCCTCGATCCGCAGGTGGACGGGGTCCGGGAAGCGACGGGAGGACGGCCGGTAGGGGGAGGGGTCGCTCGGCGCCCCGGGCACGCCCGCGTGGAGCGGGTTGACCTGGACGAACCCGGCGCCGTGCGTCCGGCCCGCCCAGCCGACGAGTTCCCGCAGGTCGCCGAGGTCGCCCATGCCCCAGGAGCGGGTGGAGAGCAGCGAGTACAGCTGGACGAGGAGTCCGTACGAACGCCGCCCTGGGCCGGGCACGCGCGCGGGGCTCACGATCAGGGTGCCGGTGGCCGTGCGCCCGTCGGGGGCCTGCGCCTCGACCGCGTGGACGCCGAGCGGCAGCCCGGACCAGTCCGGGCCGGTGACGACGCCGCCGTCCTCGGTGGTGACCCGCAGCCGGGTGCCGGGCGGCAGGTCCTCCGGCGGGCGGAGCTCCTCGCCGTGCCGCAGGACCAGGGTCGGCGGCAGCAGGCGCTCCCGGTCGGCCCGTTCGGCCGCGTCGAGGGCGGCGGCGACCGCCTCGGGGGTGGCCGCGTCGACGCCCAGGGCGGCGAGGACGGCCACCACGGTGGCGTCCGGCACGGGCACCGTGACGCCTTCTGACGGGCTGTGGACGGTGGCGACGCCGTGACGGGCGGCGAGACGGGCCAGGGTCACTTCACACTCCGGGGGACTCCGGGCCGCCCGCGCTGCCGGGGGCGGTGGGTTCGCTGGTCAGGGGGGCCGCCACGGCCAGCGGCGGCTCGCTGGTGAGGGGTGACGCGTCGGGCAGGGGCGGCTCGCTGGTCAGCGGCTCGCCGGCCGGCGCCGACTGCTGGGGAACGCGTATCCGTCCGAGGTGATGGGCGGTCGTGGTCACGGGGGTCTCCCGATTCGTCTCGACTGGTTCGACTCGACAGGTCTGATTCGACCGGTTCGACTCGACTGGTTCGGTCTGAGTAACGACAGAGCCCTACCCAGCGCACCTCGTTTTACCGGCGGAACGCGGCGAAGTGACGTCACCTCGCCGACGGCTCGCCGGGCAAAGGCGACACATCGGCCACGCACGTTGACACCTCCGTGCGACGGGTGGTGGGCTCGTGACCCAGTCGTGACCATCCGGCAGAGCCGCCGGGACCTGCCGAAGGGAGACGCCCCGTGCACCTCGGGCGCAGGAAGCGCACCGCGACGGCCGTCGCCGCCGCCGTCATCGGCGGCCTCCTCGGCGGCGCGGCCCCGGGCTCGGCACAGGCGTTCCCGAAGGCGCCCGTGGCCCCGAGAACACCCGCGGCACCGAGCGCTCCCGCCGGCCCCGCGACCCCGGCCGGCCCCGCGACCCCGGCCGGCCCCGCGACCCCGGCCGGCCCCGCGACCCCGGCCGGCCCCACTGCTCCGGCGACTCCCGCGACCCCGGCCGCCTCCCGTGCGGACGCCTCCACCGCGCGCGTGCCCGCCGTCTGGCCCCGGCCGCAGTCCCTGACGGCCGCCGGGTCCTCCGTACGCCTCGGGGGCGAGGTGACGCTGCTCGCGGACGCCGACGCCGATCCGTACGCCCTCGCCGCCCTGCGCGAGCTCCTCCGGGCCGCCGGGGTACGGACCGTCCACACCGCCCTGCCGGGCCGGGGCCCGGTCCTGCGGGCCGCCGGTCCCTCCGGCGAGGCCGCCGAGCAGGCCCTCGCCGCCCTGCGCGTCCCCGAGCGGCTCGATCTGCCGCGCGGCGGCTACCGGCTCGCGACGGGCCGCTTCCAGGGGCGGGACACCGTCGTCCTGGACGGGGTCGGCGAGGACGGTCTGTTCCACGCGGTCCAGACGCTGCGTCAGCTCCTCGGCGCGGGCGGGGAGGTCCCCGGCGTCGTCGTCCGCGACTGGCCCGGCACTGCCGAGCGCGGCATCACCGAGGGCTTCTACGGCCGCCCCTGGACCCCGGAACAGCGGCTCGCCCAGCTGGACTTCCTGGGCCGGACCAAGCAGAACCGCTATCTGTACGCGCCCGGGGACGACCCGTACCGCCAGGCGCAGTGGCGCGAGCCCTACCCGGCCGCGCAGCAGCAGGAGTTCCGGGCGCTCGCCGAGCGGGCCCGCGCGAACCACGTGACGCTCGGCTGGGCCGTGGCGCCCGCCCAGTCCATGTGCCTGGCCTCGTCCGGCGACGTGGCGGCGCTGACGCGGAAGCTGGACGCGATGTGGGAGCTCGGGGTGCGCTCCTTCCAGCTCCAGTTCCAGGACGCCTCCTACGACGAGTGGCACTGCGACAAGGACGCGGACACGTTCGGGAGCGGTCCCGAGGCCGCTGCCGGCGCCCACGCGCGCGTGGCGAACGCCGTCGCCCGCCGACTGGCCGAGGAGCATCCGGACGCCGAGCCGCTGACGGTGATGCCGACGGAGTACTACCAGGACGGCGCGACCGCGTACCGCTCGAAGCTCGCCGCGGAGCTCGACCCGGAGGTGCGGGTGGCGTGGACGGGTGTCGGCGTCGTCCCGCGCACGATCACCGGCGGCGAACTCTCGGGCGCACGCCGGGCCCTGGGCGGCCATCCGTTGGTCACCATGGACAACTACCCCGTCAACGACTACGCGCAGGACCGGCTGTTCCTCGGCCCCGCCACGGGCCGGGAGCCGGCCGTGGCCGCCGGTTCCGCCGCCTTCCTCGCGCACGCCATGGAGCAGCCCGCCGCCTCCCGCGTCCCGCTCTTCACCACCGCCGACTACGCCTGGAACCCCAGGGGCTACCAGCCCCGGGAGTCCTGGCGGGCGGCCGTCGACGACCTCGCCGGCCCGGACCCGGCCGCCCGCGAGGCGCTGCGCGCACTCGCCGGGAACGGCTCCTCGTCGATCCTCGACCCGGCGGGCGAATCGGCCTATCTGAAGCCGCTCCTGGCGGCGTTCTGGGCGTCCCGCACGGGCACCGGACCGGCCGGCACGGCCGCTCGGGACGAGGCGGCGCGCGAACTGCGGGCGGCGTTCACGGTGATGCGCCGGGCACCCGAGCGGCTCACGGCCACGGCCGGCGGCACCCTCGACGACGAGACGGGACCCTGGCTGGAGCAGCTCTCCCGGTACGGCCGGGCGGGCGAGACGGCCGTCGACATGCTCCTCGCCCAGGCGCGGCGCGACGGCGCGGCGGCCTGGCGGGCGCAGCTGGACCTGGAGGGGCAGCGGAAGGAACTGAAGGCGGCCCGTGTGACGGTCGGCTCGGGGGTCCTCGATCCGTTCCTCACGCGCGCGGTGGCCGAGTCGGCGGCCTGGACCGGCGCCGACCGCACCCCGCCGGCGCGGGCCGACCGCGCCCCCGGTTCGTACACCGTGCGGCTCGACCGGGCGCGGCCCGTGGAGGCGCTGACGGTGATGACCGAGCCGGACGGGGCCGGCGACGCGCGCGTGGAGGCCTACGTCCCCGGTGAGGGCTGGCGGCCGCTCGGCCCGCTGTCGGCGTCCGGGTGGACGCAGACGGAGCTGAAGGGGCTGCGGGCGGACGCGCTGCGGGTCGTGTGGAGCGGCGACGGGCCCGCGCCCGAGGTGCGTTCGCTGGTCCCGTGGTTCGCGGACGGGCCGCGGGCCGGTCTCGCGCTCGCCCGCACCGAGACGGACGCGGAGATCGGCGGCCCGGCGCAGCGGGTGGACGTGGAGCTGACGGGCCGGCGCGCGGGCGAGGTGCGCGGGGCGCTGACGGCGAAGGCCCCGAAGGGGATCGCGGTGCGGCTGCCGGAGCAGGCGGCGGTGGAGCGCGGCGCGCGGACGACCGTCCCCCTGGAGGTGTCGGTGGCCGCGGGCGTGCCGGCGGGCTCGTACCGGGTGCCGGTGTCGTTCGCGGGCGAGGAACGGGTCCTGACGGTCCGGGCCTTCCCCCGGACGGCGGGCCCGGACCTCGCGCGGGCGGCGACGGCCTCCTCCTCGGGCGACGAGACCCCGGACTTCCCGGCCTCGTCGGCGGTGGACGGCGACCCGGCGACCCGCTGGTCCTCGCCCGCGGAGGACGGCGCCTGGTGGCAGCTCGAGCTGCCCGAGCCGGCCCGGATAGGGCAGGTGGTGCTGCACTGGCAGGACGCGTACGCCTCGCGCTACCGGGTCCAGGTCTCGGCCGACGGAAGGGTGTGGCGGACGGCGGCGACGGTCGCGGACGGCAGGGGCGGCCGGGAGTCGGTCCGGATGGACGCGGCGGACACCCGCTTCCTGCGGGTCCAGGGGGAGACGCGGGCGACGCGCTTCGGTTACTCGCTCTGGTCGGTGGAGACGTACGCGGTGGCCCCTCCGGAAGGGAAGCAGGAGGACATGCCGGAGGAGCGGGACGCCCCCTGAGAGGCGTCCCGCTCCCCGCCGCGGCCCCCGCGTACGCGAAAGGCCCGGCTCAACCCGTCGTCAGTGCCCTCACGGGGGTCTCTGCGACGGAGTCGATCCGGGCCATCACGTCCACGGCGCCGTACGGTTCCAGGTACGGCAGCCAGCGGGGGTCCCGGTGTCCGGTCCCGATGATCCGCCAGGCCAGGCCGGTCGGCGGGGCGGGTTGGTGGCGCAGCCGCCAGCCGATCTCCCGCAGGTGCTTGTCGGCCTTGACGTGGTTGCAGCGGCGGCAGGCCGCCACCACGTTCTCCCAGGCGTGCGTGCCCCCGCGGCTGCGCGGGATGACGTGGTCGACGCTGGTCGCGACGGCCCCGCAGTACGCGCAGCGCCCGCCGTCGCGCGCGAAGAGCGCTCTGCGGGTCAAGGGAACGGGCCCCCGGTAGGGGACCCGCACGAAGCGCTTCAGTCGCACCACACTGGGGGCGGGGAGGACTTGGGTCTCGCTGTGCAGGAAGGCGCCGGACTCCTCGAGACAGAGGGCCTTGTTCTCCAGTACGAGGACGAGTGCGCGGCGGAGCGGTACGACGCCGAGCGGCTCGTACGACGCGTTGAGGACCAGGACATGCGGCACGGATGCCTCCTATGACGCCGGCGGCGCGTGGCTCGCGCCGGGACGAACTGCTCTCAGTCTCTCCTCATGCCTGGTCGCGGCGCCACCACGTACCGGGATCGGGGTGGCGGCACCGGGGTGTTCTCGACCACATCGGCATCTCTCCCCGGTATGTGCCCAGGTGAGGTCCGTCTCTCCCTCGAACAGGGCTACGGGAGCACATCCGACGCCCCGTTACTGTGGATGGCCTGCGTACGCGATGCCTGGAGGTTGTCCCGTGTCCTGGTCCGCCCTGGCGGCTGCCACCGAACCCGAACCCATGCCGGTGACCCTGGACGAGGCCGCGGAGAGGGCCACGAGCGCGGCGAGCTGGGTGGAGGAGAACTGGTCCACCTGGCTGAACACGGGCCTGCGGATCGTGCTGATCCTGGTGGTCGCGCTGCTGCTCCGGATGGCCGTGCGGCGAGCGCTGACGAAGCTGATCGAGCGGATGAACCGCTCGGCGCAGGCGGTGGAGGGGACGACGCTCGGCGGTCTCCTCGTCAACACCGAGCGGCGGCGGCAGCGCTCGGAGGCGATCGGGTCGGTGCTCCGCTCGGTGGCGTCGTTCCTGATCCTGGGCACGGCCGCGCTGATGATCCTCGGCGCGTTCAAGATCGACCTGGCGCCGCTGCTCGCCTCGGCCGGTGTGGCGGGTGTCGCGATCGGTTTCGGCGCGCGGAACCTGGTGACGGACTTCCTGTCCGGTGTCTTCATGATCCTGGAGGACCAGTACGGCGTCGGGGACTCGATCGACGCGGGCGTGGCCTCCGGCGAGGTCGTCGAGGTGGGCCTGCGGGTGACGAAGCTGCGCGGGGTGGACGGCGAGATCTGGTACGTGCGCAACGGCGAGATCAAGCGGATAGGGAACCTCAGCCAGGGCTGGGCGACGGCGGGCGTGGACGTGACCGTCCGGCCGACGGAGGACCTGGACGAGGTGAAGGCCGTGATCACCGCGGCGGCGGACTCCATGGCGAAGGAGGAGCCCTGGGACGAGCGCC
Organism: Streptomyces sp. NPDC002463; assembly: GCF_042889835.1. Classification (NCBI taxonomy): domain Bacteria; kingdom Bacillati; phylum Actinomycetota; class Actinomycetes; order Kitasatosporales; family Streptomycetaceae; genus Streptomyces; species Streptomyces sp. NPDC002463. The sequence continues at coordinate 75,158 of NZ_JBIARL010000005.1, read as the reverse complement.
TGTGGGGTCCGGTGGAGGTGCTGGGTCTGAGCGAGGTGCTGCTCGACTCGATGACGATCCGGGTCTCGGCGAAGACGATGCCGGGCAAGAAGCTGGGCGTGGAGCGCGAGCTGCGCTGGCGCATCAAGCGGGGCCTGGACGAGGCCGGCATCCGGATCGTGGGCGGGATCCCGCCCCAGGCCGAGGAGAAGCCGGCCGACCCGACGGCCGGCATGGCGGCCCCGTCGGTCTTCGCCTCGTCGACCTCCCCCCAGTCGGCAGCGGCGACCCCGCTCCCCAAGCCGGACCTCTCGAAGTAGCCCTCCAGCCCCTTCCGGGGCCGCACGCCCCCGCAGGTAACGCTTTCGTCGCCTTCGGGGGCGTGTCGCGTTCCCGGGTATTGACGCCTCCGTGACGGCCGCCTTACCTTCCTCCCAACCAGATAGGAAACTTTCCTAACAGTGTGTTCCATCGTACGAGGGCAGGTGCGAGTTCCATGGCCGGTGCAACCCCGGGAACCCCCGGCACGCCGCGTGTTCTGCGGGCCATGAACGATCGTGCCGCGCTCGACCTGCTGCTTGAGCACGGGCCCCTCTCGCGGACCCGGATCGGGAAGCTCACCGGGCTGTCCAAGCCGACCGCCTCGCAGCTGCTCGCCCGGCTCGAAGCGGCCGGGCTCGTCGTCGCCACCGGGACCACCGAGGGCCGGCCCGGGCCGAACGCGCAGCTGTACGCGGTGAACGCGCGGGCCGCGTACGCCGCCGGGCTCGACGTCGACCAGCACCGCATCCACGCCGCCGTCGCCGACATCACGGGCGAGATCGCCGGCGAGTACGAGCTCCGCACCCCCGGCCGCTCCGCCTCCGGTGTCGTCCGCCAGGTCACCGAGGCCCTCGACGGGGCCGTCGCGGCGGCCGGGATCACCCGCGAGGACGTGCGGCGCCTCGTCATCGGCACCCCCGGCGCCTTCGACCCGGCCACCGGGCGGCTGCGGTACGCCTCCCACCTGCCCGGCTGGCACTCCCCCACCCTCCTGGAGGAGCTGGCCGCCGCCCTGCCCATGCCGTTCGAGTACGAGAACGACGTCAACCTCGTCGCCCTCGCCGAGCGGCGCCTGGGCGCGGCCCGGGGCCACGACGACTTCGTCCTGCTGTGGAACGAGGGCGGCCTCGGCGGCGCCCTCGTCCTCGGCGGCCGGCTGCACCGCGGCTTCACCGGCGGCGCCGGCGAGCTCGGCTTCCTGCCCGTGCCCGGCACCCCCCTCGTCCGACAGGTCACCAAGGCCAACTCCGGCGGCTTCCAGGAGCTCGCGGGCATCCAGGCCGTGCCCCGGATCGCCCGCGAGGCCGGGATCGACACCCCCGACCACCCCTACGTGCCGGTGGTGAGCGGTCTCCTCTCCCGCGCCGCCGAGACCCATGAGGACGACCCCCGGTACGCGGAGCTGCTCGACCGCTACGCCGAGCGCCTCGCCACCGGCCTCGCCGCCCTCGTCACCGTCCTCGACCCCGAGCTGATCGTGCTGTCCGGAGACGCCCTCGTCACCGGCGGCGAGCCCCTCCGCGCGCGCGTGCAGTCCGAACTCGCCGACCTCGCCCCGTCCCGGCCCCGGCTCGTCCTGTCCGCCGTGCGCCGGAGCCCCGTGCTGCGCGGGGCCCTCGAAAGCGCCCTCGCCACCACCCGCGACGAGGTCTTCGACACCTCGCGCTGACCGTCCAAGCCCCGTCAGGCCCGAAAACCCGCCCCCACAGGGAGACTCCGTCATGCCCGTACGTCCCCGCCGCACCGCCGCCGCGCTCGCCGCAACCGCCTCGATCGCCCTCTTCGCCTCCGCCTGTACCGGCTCCGCGAACAACGCGGCCACCGACGACCCGAAGGCCGAGACCACCATCACCTTCTGGCACGGCTGGTCGGCGCCCGCCGAGGTCAAGGCGATCGAGGACAACGTCGCCCGCTTCGAGAAGGCCCACCCGAACATCAAGGTGAAGGTCGTCGGCGACATCAACGACGAGAAGCTCGGCCAGGCACTGCGCGCGGGCGGCTCGAACGGGCCGGACGTCGTCTCCTCGTTCACCACCTCGAACGTCGGCAAGTTCTGCTCCTCGGGCGCGCTCGCCGACCTCCAGCCCTTCATAGAGAAGTCGAAGCTCGACCTGGACAAGACCTTCCCGAAGGTCCTCCAGGAGTACACCCGGTTCGAGGGCAGGCGCTGCTCCCTGCCGCTGCTCTCCGACGCGTACGGGCTCTACTACAACAAGGACGCCTTCAGGAAGGCCGGCCTCGACCCCGAGGCCCCGCCGAAGACCTGGTCCGAGTTCGCCATGGTCGCCAAGGCGCTGACGAAGCCCAAGGGCGACTCGTACGAGCAGCTCGGCTTCATGCCGAACTACCTCGGCTACGAGACCGTCGTCGAGCACTACATGTCGCAGTGGGACCACACCTACTTCGACAAGGACGGCAAGTCGAACGTCGCCAAGGACCCGGCCTTCGCCGAGATGATGACGTACCAGAAGTCCCTCGTGGACTCCCTCGGCGGCTTCCAGAAGCTCGACAAGTACCGCACGACCTTCGGTGACGAGTGGGGCACCAAGCACCCCTTCCAGACCGGACAGGTCGCCATGCAGCTGGACGGCGAGTGGCGGCTGAACTTCATCAAGCAGGCCGGGGTCCGCTTCGACGTCGGCGTCGCGCCGCTGCCGGTCGCGGACGACGAGATCGCCGAGTACGGCAAGGGCTACCTCTCCGGCACGATCATGGGCATCGCGCCGCAGAGCAGGAAGCAGAACGCCGCCTGGGAGCTGGTCAAGTACATGACCACGGACACGGACGCCGTGGTGGGCTTCGCCAACGCCATCGGGAACGTGCCCTCCACCTTCGAGGCGCTGAAGTCCCCGAACCTGAAGTTCGACGCCCGCTTCAAGACCTTCCTGGACATCGCCCGGCACCCGCAGTCCACCACCATGGACGGCGCCGTGAACGGCCCCGCCTACCAGGAGACCCTGTCCGACCTCGCCCACAAGTACGAGAGCGGCAAGGTCACCGACCTCAAGAAGGGCCTCGCCGACGCCGCGGCCCAGATCGACCGCGACATCGCCGCGGCGAAGTAGTCCGCCATGACCACGTACACGCTCCGTTCGAAGCACCGGCGCAACGCGCTGCGCACCGCGCTGTTCATGTCGCCCTGGCTGATCGGCTTCGGCTTCTTCTTCGCCTATCCGCTGGTCTCCACGCTGTACTTCTCGTTCATGCGCTACGACGGCCTCAACGCGCCGACGTGGCGGGGCCTGGAGAACTGGACGTACGTCTTCTCCGACATGCCGAAGTTCTGGCCGGCGATGCAGAACACGCTCTGGCTGGCGGTCGTCATGGTGACCTGCCGGGTCGTCTTCGGCCTCGGCGTCGGCATGCTGATCACCAAGATCAAGAGGGGTGCCGGGATCTACCGCACCCTGTTCTACCTGCCGTACCTGGCCCCGCCGGTGGCCGCCACGCTCGCCTTCGTCTTCCTGCTCAACCCCGGCACCGGACCGGTCAACTCGTTCCTGGAGGGGCTCGGCATCCCCGCCCCCTCCTGGTTCAACGACGCGGACTGGGCCAAGCCGGCCCTCACGGTCCTCGCCGTGTGGGGCGTCGGCGACCTCATGGTCATCTTCATGGCCGCGCTGCTCGACGTACCGAAGGAGCAGTACGAGGCCGCCGAGCTGGACGGCGCGTCCCGCTGGCAGCGCTTCCGGTACATCACCCTGCCGAACATCTCGCCGATCGTGCTCTTCGCGGTCGTGACCGGGATCATCGGCGCGATGCAGTACTACACCCAGCCGATCGTGGCCTCCAAGGTCGCCTCGGGGGTGATGGGCGGCTCCGGCGCCCCCTTCCAGCCCGGCTATCCGGACGACTCCACGCTGACGCTCCCGCAGCTGATCTACAGCCTCGGCTTCAACCAGTTCAACTACGGCGCGGCCTGCGTGGTGGCGCTCGTGCTCTTCGCCTTCTCCATGGCCTTCACCGCGCTCCTCATGCGACGGCGCGGCGGCCTGATCGGCTCGGGTGACTGAACCATGACGACCGCAACCGCCGCCGCCTCCCCCGTGAGGGCCGAGGCGAGCCCCGCCGAGAAGCAGGCCCGCCGCAAGGCCCTGCTGCACTGGATCGCCGTGCACGCGCTCGGCATCGCCGCCGCCCTGTTCTTCGTCCTCCCGTTCGTCTTCGTCTTCCTGACCTCCCTGATGAGCGACGATCAGGCGCTCACCCGGGACCTGACGCCGAACTCCTGGCACTGGGACAACTACGTCCGGGTCTTCCAGACGGAGGGCTTCCTGACCTGGTGGAAGAACTCCCTGCTGTACGCGGGGCTCGGCACCGTCCTCGTGGTGGTGTCCTCGATCCCCGTGGCGTACGCGCTCGCGAAGTTCCGCTTCCGCGGCCGCCATCTGTCGCTGCTGCTGGTCATCGCGATGATGATGCTTCCGCCGCAGGTCGTGATCATCCCCATGTACCTGTTCTGGGCGAAGCAGATGGACCTCTCCGGCACGCTGTGGCCGCTGATCATCCCGATGGCCTTCGGCGACGCCTTCGCCATCTTCCTGCTGCGCCAGTTCCTCCTGACGATCCCGAACGAGTACGTCGAGGCGGCGCGGATCGACGGGTGCGGCGAATTCCGCACCCTGGTACGGGTCGTGCTCCCGATGGCGAAGCCCGGCATCGCCGCCGTCGCCCTCTTCCAGTTCTTCTACTGCTGGAACGACTACTTCGGGCCGCAGATCTACGCCTCCGAGAACGCGGCCGCCTGGACGCTCAGTTACGGCCTGGAGTCCTTCAAGGGCGCGCACCACACCGACTGGAATCTGACCATGGCCGCGACCGTCCTGGTCATGGCCCCCGTGATCCTCGTGTTCTTCTTCGCGCAGAAGGCGTTCGTCGAGGGAGTCACACTGACCGGAGTGAAGGGCTGAGTCATCACATGAAGCTCGCTGTCGTGGGGGGCGGGTCCACCTACACCCCCGAACTGATCGACGGATTCGCGCGGCTGCGCGACACCCTGCCCATCACCGAACTCGTCCTCGTCGACCCGGCCGCCGAGCGCCTGGAGCTCGTCGGCGGCCTGGCCCGGCGGATCTTCGCCAAGCAGGGCCACGACGGGAAGGTCGTCACCACGAGCGACCTCGACGCCGGGGTCGAGGGCGCCGACGCCGTCCTGCTCCAGCTGCGGGTCGGCGGACAGGCCGCCCGCGAGCAGGACGAGACCTGGCCTCTGGAGTGCGGCTGCGTCGGCCAGGAGACGACGGGTGCCGGCGGTCTCGCGAAGGCGCTGCGCACGGTACCGGTGGTGCTCGACATCGCCGAGCGGGTCCGCCGCACCAACCCGGACGCCTGGATCATCGACTTCACCAACCCCGTCGGCATCGTGACGCGCGCGCTGCTCCAGGCCGGGCACAAGGCCGTCGGCCTGTGCAACGTGGCCATCGGCTTCCAGCGGAAGTTCGCCAAGCTCCTCGGCGTGGCCCCGTCCGAGGTCCACCTCGACCACGTCGGGCTCAACCACCTGACCTGGGAGCGCTCGGTACGCCTCGGGGGGCCCGAGGGCGAGAACGTGCTGCCCCGGCTGCTCGCCGAGCACGGCGACGCGATCGCCGACGACCTCCGACTGCCGCGCCCGGTCCTGGACCGGCTCGGCGTCGTCCCCTCGTACTACCTGCGGTACTTCTACGCGCACGACGAGGTGGTGCGGGAGCTCGGCACGAAGCCCTCGCGGGCCGCCGAGGTCGCCGCGATGGAGCGGGAGCTCCTGGAGATGTACGGGGACCCGGCGCTCGACGAGAAGCCGGCCCTGCTCGCCAAGCGCGGCGGCGCCTTCTACTCGGAGGCGGCCGTTGACCTGGCGGCTTCCCTGCTCGGCGGGGGTGGATCGCCGTACCAGGTGGTGAACACGTACAACAACGGCACGCTGCCGTTCCTGCCGGACGACGCCGTCATCGAGACGCAGGCGGTGGTCGGCGCGCACGGCGCCACGCCGCTGCCGGTCGCGCCGGTGGACCCGCTGTACGCCGGTCTGGTCGCGAACGTCACCGCGTACGAGGAGCTGGCCCTGGAGGCGGCGCTGCGCGGCGGCCGGGACCGGGTCTTCAAGGCACTGCTCGCGCACCCGCTGGTCGGGCAGTACGCGTACGCCGACGGGCTCACCGACCGGCTGATCGCGCACAACCGGGAGCACCTCGCGTGGGTGTGAACGGGGGGTTGAACGGGGTGCTCCTCGCGATCGACGCGGGGAACAGCAAGACGGACGTCGCGGTGGTCTCGCGGGGCGGGACGGTCCTGGGGGCGGCGCGCGGCGGCGGTTTCCAGCCGCCCGTGGTGGGGGTGGGGACGGCGGTCGACGGGCTCGTGGAGATCGTCGGGAGGGCGTGGGAAGAGGCCGGCGGTGCCGGACTCCCCCCGACGTTCGCGCATGTCACGGCCTGTCTCGCCAATGCCGACCTGCCCGTCGAGGAGGTCGCGCTCCAGACCGAGCTGCTCGGCCGGGCGTTGAGCCGTGACGTGCGGGTGCACAACGACACCTTCGCGATCCTGCGGGCCGGGCTCGACGAGCCGCGGGGCGTGGCCGTGGTGTGCGGGGCGGGGATCAACTGCGTCGGGATGACGCCGGACGGGCGGACCGCGCGCTTCCCGGCGATCGGGAAGATCTCCGGGGACTGGGGCGGGGGCGGCGGACTCGCCGACGAGGCCCTGTGGTTCGCGGCGCGCGCCGAGGACGGGCGGGGCCTGCCCACCGCCCTCGCCGACGCGCTGCCCGCGCACTTCGGCCTGGAGTCGATGTACGCGCTGATCGAGGCGCTGCACCTGGGCCGGGTCACGACGGCGCAGCGGCACGAGCTGACGCCGGTGCTGTTCGCGGTCGCGGCCGGGGGCGATCCGGTGGCGCTCTCGCTGGTGCACCGGCTGGCCGAGGAGGTCGTCGCCATGTCGGCGGTCGCGCTGCGCCGGCTCGGGCTGCACCGCGAGCAGGCGCCGGTGATGCTGGGCGGCAGCGTGCTCGCCGCCCGCCATCCGCAGCTGGAGGAGCGGATCCGTGAACTCCTCGCGGAGCGGGCGCCGAAGGCCGTGATCGGTTTCGTGACGGCGCCGCCGGTCCTCGGCGCCGGGCTGCTCGCCCTGGACGCGGTGGCGGCGGGCCCGGAGGCCAAGGCTCGGCTGCGGGAGCGGTACGAGGGCTGAGAGCGGTGACGCCCCGGGGGCCGTGGGCTCCCGAGGACGGTCGGTACGGGGCGTCTCGTCGTTCGCGGCGGGGCGCCCCGCACGCATGTTCACCTGTTCGAGCGATGGCCGATACGGAACCGATCGCGGCCGGGCGACGTATTCCTTTCGTAGGGGGTTCGCCCGCGGAAGTCCCGTGGGCATGCGGCAGGATAAGAACAAGATCGCGCCATTTCCGGTGTGCAGGTGGGGCCCTGCGGCCATACTGCTCGCCAGGCGAGCGATCGACGTCGAGACCGAGGGGGAGGTCACGTGACACATCCGCATCCGCCGAGCGCGCCGTCCGCCTCGGCCGCGCCGGGAACTGCGCCCGCGCCCGTACGCCCGGGCGGGGTGCCGGCACAGCAGTCGACGGGCGCCGTCCCCGGGCCCCCGCCCGCCGGGCGCGGCGCCTGGGCCGTGGGGCGCGAGCGGCTGCGGGAGGCCGCGACGACCGAGCCCGGCCGGCTGCAGATCCTCGGGGCTGTACTGGCGCTGCTCGTCGTCGCGTTCGGCGCGGTCACCGCCCTGGAGGTCACCGACAGGTCCTCCGCCGCCGACGACGTCGTCAGCCGCAGCCAGCCGCTGAGCGCCGACGCGGCCGCGATCTACCGCTCCCTCGCCGACGCCGACACCACCGCCGCCGCCGGCTTCCTGGCGGGCACCCTGGAGCCCGCCGAGTCCCGCACGCGCTACACCCGGGACATCACCACCGCCTCCCGGCTCCTCGTCAAGGCCGCGGCGAACACGGACGGTTCGTCGGCGTCGGCCCGCGAGATCGCCACCCTCAACGAACAGCTCCCCCGCTACACGGGCCTCATAGAGCGTGCCCGGGCCGCCAACCGGCAGGGCCTGCCGCTCGGCGGCGCCTATCTGCGGTACGCCAACCAGCAGATGACCAGCGCGCTGCTTCCGGCCGCCGAACGGCTGTACGCGGCGGAGGCGGCGCGGCTGCACCGCGACGACGACTCGGCCCGCGCCTGGCCCTACCTGTCGCTGGCGCTCGGTCTGGTCGCGCTCGGCGCCCTCGTCTGGGCCCAGCGCCGCAACTACGCCAGGACCAACCGGGTCTTCAACCAGGGGCTGCTCGCCGCCACCGCCGCCACCGCGGTCGTCCTGCTCTGGCTCGCCGCCGCGCACACCGTGACGCGGACCGAGCTGAACACCGCGCGGGCGCACGGGCAGGAGTCCCTCCAGGTCCTCAACACGGCCCGGATCAGCTCGCTCACCGCCCGCGCCAACGAGAACCTGACCCTCGTCGCCCGGGGCGCCGTCCTCACCGAGGACGGCAAGAGCGACAAGTACGAGGCGGACTACACGGCGAGCATGAGCGCCCTGACGACGGCGCTCGGCCAGGCCCGCGAGCTCGCCGACGACGACGCCGGGCGCGGTCCCGTCGACGACTCCGCGGCGCGCGCGGCGGACTGGCGCGAGCGCCACAAGGACGCCCGCGCGAAGGACGAGGCCGGCGACTACGAGGGCGCCCTGCTCCGGGTCGTGGGCGCCGAGGACTCCACCGGGCAGTCCTTCGACCAGGTCGACGCGGCCCTGGAGCGGGCCCTGGCGCACGAGCAGAACGAGTTCACCCGCTCCGCCGGGAAGGCCAGGGACGCGCTGACCGCGCTTCCGCTCGGCGCGGCGGCCCTCGGGATCCTGGGCGCGGCGGGAGCCGTGCTCGGCATCAACCGCAGACTGTCGGAGTACCGGTGAGAGGGGGCGGGATGCCGAACGGCACGGACCCGCTGGTGCGGACGGCGGCGAGCGGCACGGGCCCCCTGGCCCGGCGCACGCCGGACGGCGCTGGCCCCCTGGTGCGGCGTGTGCCGGACGGCGGCGCGGGCACGCGCGTGCGGCGGGCCGCGCGGCGGTTGCGGGGGTGGGGCGGGGTGGCCGCGATGGCCGTGGCCTGCGCGCTCACCGCGTCCCTCGTCACCCTGCTGCCCCTCGCGTCGCACGGAGGGGACGGCGCGGCGGCCGTGCCCCGGACGGCCGGCCCCGGCGTGGGCACGGGCGTCCAGATCAAGGCCGACACCTGCGAGCACCCCGAGGCCTCCCTCACGCCCTCCTCGGCGGACGGCCCCTCGATCCAGGCGATCAAGAACCGCGGGAAGCTGATCGTCGGCGTCGACCAGTCCAGCTACCGCTGGGGCTACCGGAACCCGGAGAAGGGCGTCCTGGAGGGCTTCGACATCGACCTGGCCCGGGCCATCGCCAAGGACATACTCGGCGACCCGGCGGCGATCATCTTCCGCACGATCCCGACCAACCAGCGGATCACCGCGCTGAACAGCGGCAAGGTCGACCTCGTCGTGCGCACCATGACGATCAACTGCAAGCGGATCGAGCAGGTCGCCTTCTCCACCGCCTACTTCCAGGCCGGGCAGCAGGTCCTGGCGCCCAAGCTCGACAAGGGCATCACCGGCTACGACTCCTCGCTGCGGGGCAAGCGGGTCTGCACCGCCGAGGGTTCCACGGCCTACGACGCGCTGGCGGAGAACTCCTTCGGCGCGATCATCAAGGACGAGGGCGACGGCACCAAGGGCGACCCGGACGTGCTGACCGTGCCCAACCAGCTGGACTGCCTGGTCCGGCTCCAGATGGGCGAGGTCGACGCCGTCGTCACCGACAACGCCCTCGCGGCCGGCCAGGCCGCACAGGACCCGGCGGTCGAGCTGAAGGGCAAGCCGTTCACCCAGGAGTACTACGGGGTGGCGGCCAAGCTGGGCAACGACGACCTGGTGCGCCGGGTCAACCAGGTCCTGGTGGGCTACCGGCAGGGCCCCTGGCAGAAGGCGTACAAGGAGTGGCTGGAGAAGGACCTGCCCGGGATAACCGGGCCGCCGGCCCCGCTGTACAAGTAGCAGCCCCGTACCCGCCCCCACGGGCAACCCAGTACACGAAGCGGAAGAGGTGACCGATGGGCGTCACGGGACCCCCCGGGCCGGTGATGGACCGGGACGAGGTGGACCGTGCGCTGGCGCGCCTCGGCGCCGAGCACAAGGCGGTCGAGGACTCGCTCCTCGCGCTCCAGGACCACGCGGGCCGCAGGCTGCTCGAAGGGGCCGAGCTGACCGGCACGACCCGGGACCGGTGGGCGGCCGCCGAGCGGACCATCACCCTGCTCTGGACCTGCTTCGACGTGTACACCGGCGCCCTGCGGGACGCCCGTGAGCTGCGGGCGCGACGCCGTTGGCCCGGCCGGGAGGAGCTCGTGGAGCTGACCGACCGGCTGCGCGGCGACACCGTGCTCGTCCCGGGCGGGGCCGCCGAGGGCGCGCTGCTCACCGAGCGGTTCAGCCTGGAGGGTCTCGTCCGGCGGATGAACGAGCTGTACGCCTCCTCGCTCGACCTGGTCGTCACCGCCGACGCCGTCTGGTCGGCACTGCCCGCCCGGATAGACCTGCTCGCGGCCGAGCTCGGCCGGACGCGTTCCCTTGCGCACTCGGTCGGCGTGCGGCCCGGGGAGCACCCGGCCGGGGACGAGCTGGAGGCGATCACGGCCGAGCTGACCGCGCTGCGTTCCCAGGTCGTGACGGACCCGCTGGCGTTCTGGCGCCCTGCGGCGGGGAGTTCGGCGCCCGGCGGCGGCCGCCCCGACACCGAGCGGTACGACCGGGCCGCCCTGGCCCTGGAGGACGTCCGGCGGGAGATCGAGGCGGTCCTCGCGGTCCGGCAGGACTCCGAGGACCGGCTGCTGCGGCTGCGGGACGTGCTCTCGCGGGCGGACCGGACGCTCGCCGAGGCGCGGTCGGCGCGCGGCGAGGTCCTCGCGAAGATCGCCGCCTCCGAGGTGCCGGCCGTCAGCGGGCCGCCGATCGTGCTCCAGGAGCGGCTCGCGGCCGCCGCCGAGTACCGCAGGCACGCCCAGTGGCACCGGCTCTCCCCGCTCCTGGAGTCCCTGGAGCGGGAGGCGGAGGACGAACTCCTCCGGGCCCGCGAGTCGTTGACGGCGGTGACCGCGCCGCTCGCGGTCCGGGCCGAGCTGCGCGGCCGGCTCGACGCGTACAAGGCGAAGGCGGCGCGGCTCGGCGCGGCGGAGGACCCGCTGCTCGTCGAGCGGTACGACGCGGCGCGCCGGATGCTGTGGAGCGCGCCCTGCGATCTGCGGGTCGCCGAGCAGGCGGTGCTGCGCTACCAGCAGGCGGTCGCGGACGTGCTGTCCGGGCCGCGGGACACGAGGGACGCGGGAGACACGGGAGGACAGTGGTGAGCGGGGAGACGGGCGTGGTGAGCTGTCAGCGTCCTTCGTGCGAGGGCTCGTACGAGGACATGGGAGGCGGCGAGCTGTACTGCGACACCTGCGGGCTCGCCCCGGTCGTCGCGCCCGGGGGGATGCTGAGCTCGACGCCGACCGGGATGGCCGTGCCCGGCAAGGGGACGAGCGGCGTCGGCGGGTCGGACTCCGGCTCCTCGCGGAGCAGCTCCCGCGCCTCCTCGCGGGCCTCGTCGCGCTCCTCGACCTCGCGCCGTTCGGTCTCCGGCCGGCTCTCGCGCTCGCTCTCCGGCGCCTCCACGGGCCGCTCGGTGTCGGTGCGCAGCTCGGGCTCGTCGAGCGGGCAGTCCGCCCGGAACCGGCTGGGCGCAGGGCTGGTGACGATCCCCGAGGTGCCGCGCCCGGACCCGCGGGCCGCGGTGATGGAGAACGCCGAGGTTCCCGAGCGGAAGCGTTTCTGCTCCCGCTCGGACTGCGGGGCCCCGGTGGGCCGCTCGCGGGGCGACCGGCCGGGCCGCACGGAGGGCTTCTGCACCACGTGCGGGCACCCGTACTCCTTCGTGCCGAAGCTGCGCGCCGGGGACATCGTCCACGGCCAGTACGAGGTCGCGGGCTGCCTCGCGCACGGCGGGCTCGGCTGGATCTACCTCGCCGTCGACCGGGCCGTCTCCGACCGGTGGGTGGTCCTCAAGGGCCTGCTCGACACCGGCGACCAGGACGCCATGGCCGCGGCGATCTCCGAGCGCCGCTTCCTCGCCGAGATCGAGCACTCCAACATCGTCCGCATCTACAACTTCGTCGAGCACCTCGACCAGCGCACCGGCTCCATGGACGGCTACATCGTCATGGAGTACGTCGGCGGCAAGTCGCTCAAGGAGATCGCCAACGACCGGCGCACGCCCGACGGCCGCCGCGACCCGCTGCCGGTCGAACAGGCCTGCGCGTACGGGATCGAGGCCCTGGAGGCGCTCGGTCACCTGCACAGCAGGAATCTGCTGTACTGCGACTTCAAGGTCGACAACGCCATACAGACCGAGGACCAGCTGAAGCTCATCGACATGGGCGCGGTCCGCAGGATGGACGACGACGAGTCCGCGATCTACGGCACGGTCGGCTACCAGGCGCCGGAGGTGGCCGAGGTCGGCCCGTCGGTGGCGAGCGACCTGTACACGGTGGCCCGCACGCTCGCCGTGATGACCTTCGACTTCCAGGGCTACACGAACGTCTTCGTGGACTCGCTGCCCGACCCGGAGCACATCGAGGTCTTCCGGACGTACGAGTCGTACTACCGCTTCCTCGTCCGCGCCACCGACCCGGACCCGGCCCGCCGGTTCGCCTCCGCGCAGGAGATGGCGGAGCAGCTGACGGGCGTGCTGCGCGAGGTCGTGGCGCTCCAGTCGGGGCGGCCCCGGCCGGCGCTGTCGACGCTGTTCGGCACGGAGGTCCGGGTCACGGACACGGCACTGTTCGCCGAGCTCACGGAGGACGTGTCGCTGCTCGGCGCCCGCCGGGGCGGCAGGAAGCGGCGGGAGGCGGCTGCCACCGGGGCGCTGCCGCCGGGGGCGGTTCCGGGTCAGGCGCTGCCCGCCGGGGTGTCCTCGCTCGCCGGGCCCGGGCTCGGCTCGCTGCTCGCGCCGCTCGACGCGCCCGCCACCGCGCTCGCGCTGCCCGTGCCGCGCGTCGACACGAGCGACCCCAACGCCGGTTTCCTCGCCGGTCTCGCGGCCGCCGCCCCCGGAGAACTGCTCGGGGCGCTCCAGGGCGCGCCCGCCCCCTCCGCCGAGCTGCGGCTGCGCACCCTGCGGGCCCAGCTGGAGCTGGGCGACCTGCCCGCCGCCGCGCGGACCCTCGCCGGCCTGGAGGAGCGGGACCCGGACGACTGGCGGATCGTCTGGTACCGGGGCGTCGCCTCCCTGGTGACCGGGGACCACGAGCACGCGGCCCTCGCCTTCGACGCGGTCTACGACGCCTTCCCCGGCGAGCCGGCGCCGAAGCTGGCCCTCGGGATCTGCGCCGAGGTCCTAGGCCAGCTGGACAACGCCGCCGAGTACTACCGCCTGGTGTGGGCCACGGACCCCAGCTTCGTCAGCGCGGCCTTCGGACTCGCCCGGGTGCGGCTCGCGGCGGGCGACCGCGGTGGAGCCGTACAGGCCCTGGAGTCCGTACCGGAGGCGTCGATCCACTACACGGCGGCGCGGGTCGCGGCCGTGCGGGCGCGGCTGCGGCGGCGTCCGGCGCACGAGCAGCTCGGCGCCGATCTGACGGCAGCCGCGGCGCAGGTCTCCGCGCTCCAGGGCTTCGGTCTCGACGCGGTGCGCCGGGAGCGGTTGTCGACGGAGGTGCTCGGGACGGCCCTCGACTGGGTACTCTCCGGGAGTCCCGGTGCGGCACCGGGCGGCGGCGCGCTGCTGCTCGGCAGTGAACTGGACGAGCGCGGACTGCGCTTCGGCCTCGAACGCTCGTACCGGGTGCTGGCCCGGCTCGCCCAGCGGGGCGAGGAGAGGATCGAACTGGTGGAGCGGGCCAACCGCTTCCGCCCCCGGACGTGGGTGTGAGGATGTCCCAGAAGCCGAAGCCGTCGCACGGACTCGCCGCCTGCCCGGGCTGCGCGGAGCCTCTGGAGTCGGGTGACCGGTTCTGCGGGGCGTGCGGCTACGACCTGTCGGCCGTGCCCGCCGCCGAGGGCGGTGCCGACCGACCGACCGTGGCGATCGTGACCCCCGTGGCCTGGCCGGACGCCCCGCCCCGCGATCCCGGTTCGCTCTCGACCATGACCCAGCACCCGGGCGACCTTCCGGGCACCGACTCCGGCGGCCGCGACCTGCCGACGATGGAGGTCCGCACGGACGGCCCGGTGCCGGGCTCCCCCGCACCCGGCACCCCCGCACCCGGTACCGCCGCGCCCGTCGGATCCCCCACGCCCGACGGCGACTTCGAGCTGGCCGCGCCCGATCCCCGTACGGCCGTACGGGCCGACCCGGCACCGGCACCGGCCGCCGCGACGCCCACGGCCCCCGCCACCGCTCCCGCCGCCGCGCTCTGCGTGGCCTGCCGGGCCGGGCGGGTGGACACCGACGGGTACTGCGAGAACTGCGGGCACGCCCAGCCGCGCGAGCGCGACCACACGGAGCGGGAGCTCTCCGGCGTCGCCGCCGTCAGCGACCGCGGGCTGCGCCACCACCGCAACGAGGACGCGTTCGCCGTCGCGTCGACCACCCTGCCCGACGGCTCTCCCGCCACCCTCGCGATCGTCTGCGACGGCGTCTCCTCGGCGACCCGCCCCGACGAGGCCTCCGCCGCCGCCGCCGAGGCCGCCGGCGCCTCGCTGCTCGCCGCGCTGCCCCGGGGCACGCACCCGCAGCAGGCGATGCACGAGGCGATCGTGGCCGCCGCCGAGGCCGTCAACTCCCTTGCGGAGGAGCCCGGTCAGGACGGCGCGGAGCACGACCCGCACCGCCACCGCAACGCTCCGGCCTGCACCATCGTCGGCTCCGTCGTCACCTCGGGCCTGCTCGTCGTGGGCTGGGTCGGCGACAGCCGCGCCTACTGGGTGCCGGACGACCGCAGCGCCCCGCCGGCCCGGCTCACCGAGGACGACTCGTGGGCGGCGCAGATGGTCGCGGCGGGCCTGATGAACGAGGCCGAGGCGTACGCGGACGAGCGCGCCCACGCGATCACCGGCTGGCTCGGCGCCGACTCGTACGAACTGGACCCGCACACGGCCGCGTTCAAGCCGGACCGTTCCGGTGTGGTGGTGGTCTGCACGGACGGCCTGTGGAACTACGCGGAGGCCGCGGAGGACATGGCCCGGGTCGTCCCGGCGGACGCGGCGGACCGGCTGCTGCACGGCGCCCAGGTCCTGGTCGGCCACGCCCTGGACGGCGGAGGCCACGACAACATCACGGTCGCGCTCGTCCCGTTCACCGGACAGCCCCTTGGGGCAGGATCCGCCTGAGAACGGTCGCCGATCCCCGTCCCCTTCACCGTTGTTGCGTCTGTCGCGTAGGAGCCGAAAACAGATGGCGAACTTCTCCAAGTCGACCGTGCCCCAGTTCTCGGTGGACGTCTACCAGAACGAGTTCCTGCCGGAGGGCGGCCGGGACGTCAGCGCGATCGTCACGGTCACCTCGACCGGGGGCGGCACCACCGGCGGGTTCGCGGGCGGCGGGCCGGCCGGTGTCGTGATCATGGTCGACTGCTCCGGCTCGATGGACTACCCCGCGACCAAGATGCGCGGCGCCCGGGAGGCGACCGCCGCCGCCGTCGACACCCTGCGCGACGGCACGTACTTCGCCGTCGTCGCCGGGACGCACGTCGCGAAGGAGGTCTACCCGGGGAACGGCGGCCTCGCCGTCGCCGACGCCCGGACCCGCGCCGAGGCCAAGGAGGCGCTGCGCCGGCTCTCCGCGGGCGGCGGCACGGCGATCGGCACCTGGCTGCGCCTCGCGGACCGGCTGCTCTCCACCGCCGCGCTCACCATCCGGCACGGCATCCTGCTCACCGACGGCCGCAACGAGCACGAGTCGCCGGAGGAGCTGCGGGCCGCGCTCGACGCCTGCGCGGGCCGGTTCACCTGCGACGCGCGCGGGGTCGGCACCGACTGGGAGGTCAAGGAGGTCACCGGGATCGCCTCGGCGCTCCTCGGCACCGCCGACATCGTCGCCGACCCGGCCGGGCTCGCCGCCGACTTCACGGCGATGATGGAGCACGCGATGGGCAAGGGCGTGGCGGACGTCTCGCTGCGCCTGTGGACCCCGGTGGGCGTCGAGATCATGTTCGTGAAGCAGGTGGCGCCGGCCGTCGAGGACCTGACCGGGCGGCGCACCGAGGCCGGGCCGCGCGCCGGGGACTACCCGACGGGCTCGTGGGGCGACGAGTCCCGCGACTACCACGTGAGCGTGCGGGTCCCGCAGGCCGCGGTCGGCCAGGAGATGCTGGCCGCCCGGGTCTCCCTGCTCGCCCCGGACCCGGCGGGCGGCGATCCCCGCCCGCTGTCCCAAGGACTGGTACGGGCGGTGTGGACGGACGACCTCGCGATGTCGACGTCGATCAACCCGCAGGTCGCGCACTACACGGGCCAGGCCGAGCTGGCGGACGTCATCCAGCAGGGTCTGGATGCCCGCAAATCGGGCGATCGCGACGGCGCGACGGCCAAACTGGGCCGTGCCGTGCAGCTCGCGGCGGCCTCCGGCAACGCGGATACCGCGAAACTGCTTTCGAAGGTGGTCGACGTCGTCGATGCGGCGACCGGTACTGTGCGTTTGAAGGCGAAGGTCGCGGAAGCGGACGAGATGACACTCGAGACCCGCTCCACCAAGACCGTTCGCGTCAAGAGGTAGCCCGGCCACCGGGCCGGACGACGAGAGGGGGAAGCACCGACATGCCGACCTGCCCGAACGGACACCAGTCGGTCTCCGACGACTGGTGCGAGGTCTGCGGCCATCGCATGGCCGGGGCGGGTGCGCCGACGGGTGCCGTACCGCCGCCTCCCCCGCCGCCGCCCCCCGCGTACGGATACCCGGGCCCCGCCGGTCCCGGCCAGCCCGGTCCCGGCCAGCCCGGCCCCGGCCAGCCCCCGATGGGCCCGCCGCCGGGCGCTCCGGGCGGCTTCGGCCCCGGAGGCCCGGGTGCTCCCGGCGCCCCCGCCGCTCCCGGTGGTTTCGGCCCCGGTGGCGACCCGAACGCCACCGCCCAGGCGGAGCTGTGCCCGCAGTGCCGTACGCCGCGCGAGCCCATGGCGCCGTTCTGCGAGGAGTGCCGCTGGAACTTCCTCACGAACACGGCCACCTCGTACACGCCGCTGGCCCCGCACAACGCCCCGCCGCAGCAGCCCGGGCCGCCGCCCGGCCTGAACCTGCCGCCGGGCTTCCAGTCCCCGCCGCCCGGGCCGCCGCAGCAGCAGCCCCCGCAGCAGCCGGACCCGTTCGGCTATCAGGGCTCGCGGCCCTCGCAGGTGAACCGGCCGGCCGAGCCGCTGGGCGCCGAGCCCACGCACCACCAGGCCCCGCCGCAGCGCCCGGCGGCGCAGCAGCAGCAGCCGGCCCCGCCCGCGTACGTCCAGGCCCCGGCCCAGGCCCCCGCTCCGCCCGCGCCGCCGCAGCCGCGCGCGGACGACGACTGGGTCCTGTCGCCGCCGTCGCAGCACCAGCCGCCCCAGGCTCCGCCCGCCCCGCCGCAGCACCATGCCCCGCAGGCACCGCCGCACCAGGCGCCGCCGCACCAGGCACCGCCGCCTCCGCAGCAGCACCAGCCCCCGCAGCCTCCGCCGTACCAGGGGCAGCAGCCGCACCAGGGGCCCCCGCCGCACCAGGGGCAGCAGCCTCCTCAGCAGTTCCAGCCGCCGAGGCCGCAGCAGCCGCTGACCTGGACCGCGGTCATCGGTCCCGACCGTGAGTACTTCATGGCGATGATGCAGCGCAGCGGCCCGGAGGCGACGGGCCTGAACCTGCCCGCGTACTCGCCGGACAAGCACGTGCCGCTCCAGGGCAACCAGGTCTCCATCGGGCGCCGTCGGCACTCCACCGGCGAGTCCCCCGACATCGACCTGTCGGTGCCGCCGGAGGACCCGGGCGTCTCGCACCAGCACGCCGTGCTGGTGCAGCAGCCGGACGGCTCGTGGGCGGTGGTGGACCAGAACTCCACCAACGGCACCACGGTCAACGGCGGCGAGGAGCCGATCCAGCCCTACGTCCCCGTCCAGCTCCAGGACGGCGACCGGGTGCACGTCGGCGCCTGGACCACGATCACGATCCGGCTCGGCTAGGCGACAGCCGGGCGCCGGCCTCAGCCCAGGGGCCAGGCGTACGGCCCTCCCGGGTCGTCCAGCCAGGCCCACTGCCGCCCGCCGCTGACCGTCACCCCGAAGCGCTCCCGCCCCGGCCGCCGCTCGCGCAGCCAGAGCGAGAGCGCTTCGCGTCGGTCGAGGGCCCCGCCGACCAGGCCCCACAGGAAGAGGAAACGCTCGTGCCCGGAAGGGCCCGGGTACGGGTTGTCCCGCTCCGGGGTCTGGGCGGCGACGCCGCGGAGCGCCACGAAGTACGCGGAGGTCGCGAGGAAGCGTCCCTCCGCGTGCTCGGCGTCGCGCACCCGCAGCAGGATCAGCCCGGTGGAGAGCGGGGCGAGCACGAGCGCGCCGGGCCGGCACTGGGCGAGCCAGGAGTACGGCACGGAGGGCACCGCGCAGGTCGCGACGATCCGGTCGTACGGGGCGTGCTCGGGGCAGCCGCGGGCACCGTCGGCGGCGAGCACCGCGGGCCGGTACCCGGCGGCGGCGAGATGGGTCCGGGCGGACTCGGCGATCTCCTCGTCCAGGTCGACGGTGGTGACGTGCTCCTCGCCGAGGCGGTGGCAGAGCAGGGCCGCGTGGTAGCCGCTGCCCGCGCCGATCTCCAGGACGTCGTGCCCGTCGCGCACGTCCAGGGCGTCGAGCATCAGGGCCATCAGGGAGGGCTGGCTGGCGGAGGAGACCAGTGCCCCGTCCCGTATCCGGGTGGCGATCGCCGTGTCCGCGTACGCCCCGCGCAGCCAGCGGTCCCGCCGCTCCGGCTCGGGGGCGCCGGACCAGAGCCGCTCGTAGCCGCCGGCCGCGGAGACGTAGTAGTACGGGACGAAGAGATGGCGCGGCACCTCGGCGAAGGCCGCCCGCCAGGCGGGGTCGGCGAGCAGGCCGTCCGCTTCGATCTCCCGCACGAGCGCGCGCCGCTCCCGCGCGCCGGCCTCGGCGAACTCGTCCATGCCTCCACTCTCCCGCCCTCCGGGGTCCCGGGCGAGCGGCCGTACGGGCGGTCCTAAGCCTCCGGTCCTCGGCCGGGGCATCTGAGACGATGGAACGGTGAACGAGATTCCCGGGGAAACAGTGCAGGAGCAGACCTTCTACGAGCAGGTCGGCGGCGAGGAGACGTTCCGCCGCCTGGTCCACCGCTTCTACGAGGGCGTCGCGGCCGACCCGCTGCTGCGCCCGATGTACCCCGAGGAGGACCTCGGCCCGGCCGAGGAGCGCCTCGCCCTCTTCCTGATGCAGTACTGGGGCGGCCCCCGCACCTACAGCGACCACCGGGGCCATCCCCGCCTCCGCATGCGCCACGCGCCGTTCACCGTGGACCAGGCCGCGCACGACGCCTGGCTGCGCCACATGCGCGACGCCCTCGACTCCCTCGGCCTCGCGCCGGAGCACGAGAGCGAGCTGTGGCGGTACCTGACGTACGCGGCGGCCTCGATGGTGAACACCGCGCACTAGAACGGCGCGAACCGGCAGGCCACGGGCCGGTTGCACGGACTGAA
Organism: Streptomyces sp. NPDC002463; assembly: GCF_042889835.1. NCBI lineage: Bacteria > Bacillati > Actinomycetota > Actinomycetes > Kitasatosporales > Streptomycetaceae > Streptomyces > Streptomyces sp. NPDC002463. Next base: position 55,456 of record NZ_JBIARL010000005.1, on the reverse strand, counting down.
ACGTTCCGGACACGGAACGCCGATTAACGGTCACGATCCCATCAAGGTCCGCGTGCAAGCGGTTACCAGCGACGTGTGCCCTCTGAAAGCATCCGAGGAAACTTCAGCGGGTCCAGGGGGACGGGTGACGGGGTTCGTATTTCTGCGCGTCAGGGCACACCGGCTGCTGCTCGCGGCGGCGCTGCTCGCCGTGCTCCTGACGACCTCGGTGCTCGCCACCCTCGCCGCCTTCTCCGGCGCGATCGGGGACGCCGCGCTCCAGGCCGGGCTGCGCGGCCGGTCCGCGGCCGCCGCCTCGCTGCTCGTCAGCGGGCAGGTGCCGGCCGCGAAGCGGGCCAGTGCCGAGGCCGCCGTCCAGGAAGGGGTGCGGAAGACCTTCGACGGGCTTCCGGTGACCGTCAGCCGGCTCGAACGCTCCGGGCCGTACGCGCTGCCCCGCTCGCTCCAGCCGGCCGCCGCCCGCAAGGGCGACCCCGACCTGACGCACTTCGCCGCCCTCGACCGCTCGCGGCTCTCGCTCGTCAAGGGCGCCTGGCCCTCGCCCGCCCGGGCCGGGGGCGTGGTCGAGACGGCGCTGCCCGAGGAGGCCGCCCGGCGCCTCAAGGTCTCCCCCGGAACCGTGCTCGACCTCACCGACCGGCTCACCGACCGGAAGGTGAAGGCCCGGATCACCGGCGTCTACCGGCCCGTCGACACCGCCGACCTGTACTGGCAGCTGGATCCGGCGGGCGGCCGGGGCGTGCGGACCATCGCGTTCACGACGTACGGGCCGCTGTTCGTCGACCCGGCCGTCCTCGGCTCCGGGGCACTGAGCCGCGGCGACACCTACTGGCTCGGCTCCGCCGACTTCACCGGCTTCACCACGGACCGGATGGACGCCCTGCGGACCGCGGCGACCGAGGCCCCGAAGGCGCTGGCCGGCGCGACCGACGCGTTCGGGACGACGATCTCCGTGGCGACCGCGCTGCCGACCGTCCTGGACCAGACCCGGCGGGCGCTGCTCGTCTCCCGCTCCACCCTCCTGATCGTCGCCGTGCAGCTGGTGCTGCTCGCCGCGTACGCGTTGCTGCTCGTCGCCCGGCTGCTCAGCACCGAGCGCTCCGGCGAGACGGCCCTGCTGCGGGCCCGCGGCGGTTCGCGGCGCCGGATCGCCGGGCTCGCCGCCGCCGAGGCACTGCTGCTCGCGCTGCCCGCCGCGGTCGTCGCCCCGCTCCTCTCCGGCCCGCTGACCCGGCTCTTCGCCGACCGGTCGGCGCTCTCCTCGCTCGGCGTGCACCTCGACACCTCGCCCTCGCTCACGGTGTGGCTGGTCGCCGCCGTGGTCGCCCTGTGCTGCGCGGCGGCCGTCGTCGCCCCCGCGCTCGCCGCCGGAGACGGCTCCGTCGTCTCGCTGCGCAAGGGCCGCTCGGCATCGCTGCCCGGCCCGGTGCGCGCCGGCGCCGACCTCGGCCTCCTGGCCATCGCCGCCGTCGCGTACTGGCAGCTCCAGCGCCCCTCCTCCACGGGCGGCACCCTCGGCGCGGACGAGGCCGGCGGCGGCTCCGTCGACCCGGTGCTCGTCGCCGCGCCCGCCCTCGCGCTGCTCGCCGGCACCGTCCTGACGCTGCGTCTGCTGCCGCCCGCCGCCAAGCTGGCCGAGCGGCGCGCGGCCGGCGGGCGCGGACTCTCCGCCGCCCTCGCGGGCTGGCAGTTCAGCCGCCGTCCCCTGCGCGGCGCGGGCCCCGTCCTCCTCCTCGTCCTCGCCGTGGCGATGGGCATGCTGGCCATCGGGCAGAGCGGTTCCTGGGAGCGCTCGCAGCGCGACCAGGCCGACTTCCGCGTCGGTACGGACATCCGGGTGCTGAGCGCCGGGCCCGGCGAGCCGACGCAGACCGAGCGGCTCGCCGCCATCCCGGGCGTCCGGGCCGTGGCGCCGGTGCACCGGGCCTCCATGGACGTGTCCGGGAAGAACGCCGCCGTCCTCGCCGTCGACACCCGCAACGCCGGCGGACTGCTGCTGCGCCCCGACCTCTCGGGCGTCCCCGCCCCGTCGCTGCTCGCCCCGCTGACCCCCAAGTCCGGCACCGGGACCGGTCTCCCGCTGCCCGCCGGGACCCGCACCCTCACCGTCGACCTGCGGACCACCGCGCCCGCCGGCACGCCCGAGACGCAGGTCGGTGCCGTCCTCCAGGACCCGACCGGCATCCCGTACCGGCACGTCGTGGGAACGCTGCCCTCCGACAACCGCACGCACCGGCTGAGCCTCGACCTCGGCGCCATGACCGCCGTGCCCGGCTCCGACGGGGCCCGGGGCTCCGGCGGCCTCCTCGCCCTCGTCGGTCTGGAGTTCACCGGCGCGGTCGCCGACGGCGCGGACCACACCCAGACCCTCCGCATCGAGCGCTTCACCACGACCGGGGCCGACGGCGCCACGAAGACGCACGACCCCGCGCAGGTCCTCACCCCCTGGGCCTCCGCCTTCGAGCTGGCCAGCGGCAACGACGGAACGACCAGCGGCCACGCGATCGGACGTGCCGACAGCGCGGGACCCGGCGGCCGCCCGGCCCCGTACTCCGTCTCGTTCGCCGTCACCGGCTCGCCCGTCGGCAAGTCCTACCGGGGGCCCTCGGACTTCACCCTGCAGATGAACGCCCCCGCCCCGAAGGCCCCGACACGGCTGTCGGCCGTGGCCACCGAGACCTTCATGGCGGCGGCCGGAGCCAAGCGCGGCGACCTGATCGAGGTCGACCTCGGCGGCGAGCAGATCGACGTCACCGTCGACCGGGTGGTCGAGCAGCTGCCGACCACCGGGCCCGGCGCCCGCACCGCCTCCGCCGCCGGTGCCGTCACCGCCCCCGAGGACGGCGGCGCGATCCTCCTCGACCTGGCCGCGGTCAACCAGTACCTCGCGTCCGCCTCCGACGGACTCTCGACCCTGCCGCCCGGCGAGTGGTGGCTGACCGTCGCCCCCGGCCACCTGGACGAGGTCGCGAAGACCCTGCGCGCCCGGTCCGAGGCGGACCCCGGCCAGGTCCTCGTACGCGACGAGGTCGCCGCCGAACTCCTCGGCGACCCGCTCGGCGCGGGCCCCAACGCCGCCCTGATGGCGGTCGCCGCGGCCGCCGCCGCGCTCGCCGCCGTCGGCTTCGGCGTCGGCTCGGCCGGCGCGATGCGGGAACGGTCCGCCGAGTTCGGCGTGCTGCGGGCGCTCGGCGCGCCGCAGCGCAAGCTGGCCCGGCTGATCGCCGCCGAACAGGGGCTGCTCATCGGCATCGGACTGCTCGTCGGCATCGGGCTCGGCACCGTCCTGGCCCGGGCCGTCGTCCCGCTCGTCGTCCTCACCGGCCAGGCGGCCCGGCCCGTCCCGCCGGTACTCGTCGAACTGCCCCTCGGCCAGGTGGCGCTGCTGCTCGCCGGCGTCGCCACGCTGCCGCTCGCCATCGTCGCCGCGATCGCCCTGCGCCGCACGGACCCGGTCGTGACCCTGCGCCACCAGGGGGAGAACTGATGGCGCCCACGGCCCCCGAGGGGGACAACGACCGCACCGGCATGCCCGGCACGGGCCAGGCCCCCGACAACAGCTCCGACGTGCCCGCCGTACGCAGGAAGGCCCCCGACATGCCCCGGTCACGGTCCGACAAGCCCGCCCGCGCGGTGGCGCCCTGGGTGCGGACCCGGCTGCGGACCGCGCCCTGGGCCGCCGCCGCCCTCGCCCTGCTCGTCCTGGTCACCGCGTACCTCGCCGCCGCGCTGCCGCGTGCCGTCGACCGGTACGAGACGGAGGGCCTCCGGCATGACGTGGAAACCGCCGCTCCCCGTAACTCCGTCCTCGAACTGACCTCCCCGGTCCCCGTGGGCGGCGGCCCCGGCCTCGCCCCCGGCCTCCTCCAGGGGCAGAGCGACGAGGTGCGGGACCTGTTCCCGGCGCCGATCCTCACCGACCCGGAGCAGGCCGTCCACGGCGTCCGCACGGTCGAGCGGGTCACGGGCGTCGACCCGTGGCTGCCGAAGCCCGACGGGCTTCCCCCCAAGTTCGTGCTCTCCTCCCCCTCCGGCCTCACCGATCACGCGACGTTGCGGAAGGGCCGGCTGCCCGCGGGCACCGCCGACGCCCCCGAGGCCGTCGTCACCGCGAAGACCGCCGAGTCCCTGCACCTGAAGCCCGGCTCCATCGTGCACATGCCGAGCAGGCTCGGCCCGGAGAACGTCGCCGTCACGATCACCGGGATCGTCGAACCCCGCGCCCCCCGGTCCCCGTACTGGTCGGTCGAGCCGCTGCTGCGCACCCCCGCGCTCGCCCCGATCGTCGGCAGAGAGGTGAAGTACTACTGGCAGGGGGCACTGCTCCTCTCCCCCACCTCCGCGCCCGCCGCGCTCTCCGCCACGAACGACGTGGAGGTCTTCTTCCGGTTCATGCCGAAGGCCGGACACCTCACCGGGCGGGACACCGACCGGCTCCGGGCCGCGCTCGACTCGGCGGCCGGCGGCCCCGACCTGGTCAAGATGCGCAAGGCCGTCAAGGGCAACGCCACCCTCACCACCCAGCTCGACGTGATCGTCGACTCGAACCGCTCGATGCGCGAGGCCATCAACCCGGTCGTGGCCGTCGCCGTCTTCGGGATCGGCACGGTCGCCGCGGTCGTCCTCGCGATGACCGGCGGCCTCTTCGTCGCCCGGCGCGACAGCGAGCTCTCGCTGCTCCGCTCCCGCGGCGCCTCCCTCACCGGCATCGGCCTGCGGCTGCTCGGCGAGACCTCGGCCGTTGCCGTACCGGCCGCCGCGCTCGCCCTCGGGCTCGCGGTCCTGACCGTCCGGCCGCCCGGCGACGGGTCCACCGGCATCCCCCTCGGCCCGTCCGTCCTCGGCGCCGCGCTCGTCGCCCTGATCGCGATGCTCGTCCTGCCCGTGCGGGCGGTCGTCCTGCACCGGCGCCCGCGCCTGCACGGCGGCCGCGACGACCTGCTCACCGCCCGCCCCTCCCGGCGCCGCACCGTCCTCGAACTCACCCTGCTCGTCCTCACCGTCGGCGCCGTCGCCTCGCTGCGGCTGCGCGGCACCGCCGACTCCGGCGACCACCTGGTGAGCGCCGCCCCGGTGCTCGTCGGCCTGATCGCCGCCATCGTCCTCGTACGGATCTATCCGCTGCCGCTGCGGTGGCTGGCCCGCCCGGCCCGCCGGCTGCGCGGGGCCGTCGGACCGCTGGCCCTGGCCAGGGCCGGACGCGCCTCGTCCTCGGGCACCCTCCCGCTGCTCGCCCTCGTCCTCGCGCTGTCCACGGCTGCCTTCGGCGGCTCCGTCCTCGCGGGCGTCGCCGACGCCCGCGACCGGGCGGCGCTCCTGGCGACCGGCGCGGACGCCCGGATCGGCAGCTCGGTCCAGTGGACCCCGCTGCCCGCCGGGCTCACCGAGACGGTGCGCGGTCTGAAGGGGGTACGGGACGTGACGCCCGTGCAGATCGAGTACGGGGTCGAGGTGCCGTCCTACCAGGGCACCGCCGCGCCGCCGATGAGCGCGCCGATCGTGGGCGTCGAGCCCGCCTCGTACACCCGGCTCGCGAACCGGACCGGTTTCGGACCCTTCCCCGCCGAGCTGCTCGCCACGACGGGCAAGGGCGGCAAGGGCGTCGCCGCGGACACCGAGCGGGTGCTGCCCGCGATCGCCTCGCCGACGGTCGCCGAGCGGCTCGGCAGGGAACCGATGGGGATCGTCACGGCCGCCGGCGTCTTCCGGGTGAAGGTGGTCGCCGTCCGGTCCACCACCCCGGCCCTGGACGACGCCGACTTCCTCCTCGTCAACGGCGCCGACCTCACCTACCGGGCGGACACCGAACTCCTCGTCACCGGGCCGGTGGACGGGGCCGCGCTGCGCGCCGCCGTGAAGGCGAAGGCGGGCTCCCTCGGCGTCGCGATGCGCAGCGAGGCACGGGCCACGTACGTGGACTCCCCGCTCCAGTCCGGCGCCGAGCGGATCTACCTGGGCGCGATCGGCGCGGGCGCCGCCTTCGCCGTGGTCGCCGTGCTGCTCTCGCTGCTGCAGAGCGCGCCGGAGCGGAACACTCTCCTCGCACGGCTGCGGACGATGGGCCTCACCCGCAAGCAGGCGCGGCGGCTGCTCGGCCTGGAGGCGCTGCCGCAGGCCGTCCTCGCGGCCCTCGGCGGCATCCTCGTCGGCTGGGCGACGGTGCCGCTGCTCGCCCCGGGCATCGACCTGATCCGCCTCGCGCTCGCCACGGCACCCGGCTTCGCCCCGCTGGACAGCGCCCCGCTGCGGGCGGACCCCTGGTCGCTCGTCCTGCCCGCGCTCGCCGTCGTCGTCCTGACGGGGCTCGCGGCGCTCGGGCAGGCGTGGTGGGCGGGACGCAGGAGCTCGATCAAGGAACTCAGGGCAGGAGACGCACGATGACGAAGACCGACACGGCCCTTTCCGACACGACCCTGGAAGAGCTGGAGCGGCGCGCCACCGCCCACCGCGACCGGCCCTCGTACGGTCATGACGCGCTCATCGCCTGCGACCGCCTGGTCCGCATCTTCACCACCGACGGGGTGGAGGTGCAGGCGCTCCAGGGGCTCGATCTCCTGGTGAAGGAGGGCGAGTTGATGGCCCTGGTCGGCGCCTCCGGTTCCGGCAAGTCGACGCTGATGAACATCCTCGCGGGCCTGGACGTGCCGACCGCGGGCGCGGCCCGGGTCGCGGGCTGCGACCTGCTCGGGATGGACGGCAGGGCGCGGCTGCGCTACCGCCGCGAGGTCGTCGGCTTCGTCTGGCAGCAGACCGCCCGCAACCTCCTCCCCTACCTGACAGCTGCTCAGAACGTGGCGCTGCCCATGCAGTTGCGCGGGCGGTCGAAGCAGAAGGCGGAGCGGGCCGAGGAGCTGCTCTCGATGCTGGGCATCGCGGAGATCCGCGACCGGCGGCCGCACCAGCTCTCCGGCGGCCAGCAGCAGCGGGTCGCCATCGCGGTCGCGCTCGCCAACAACCCGGCCGTGCTCCTCGCCGACGAGCCGACGGGCGAGCTGGACTCGGCCACCGGCGAGCAGGTCTTCGCGGCCTTCCGCCGCGCCAACGAGGAGCTCGGCACGACGATCGTGATCGTCACCCACGACCAGGCGGTCGCCTCCGAGGTCCGCCGCACGGTCGCCATCCGCGACGGCCGCACCTCCTCGGAGGTGCTGCGCCGCACGGAGGTCGACGAGCAGGGCCAGGAGTCGCTGGTGGCCAGGGAGTACGCGATGCTCGACCGCGCGGGCCGCCTCCAGCTGCCGGCGGAGTACACCCAGGCCCTCGGCATGGAGCACCGGGTGGCCCTGGAGCTGGAGCAGGACCACATCGGGGTGTGGCCGGACGACGTGGAGGGCTGAGGACGGGTGCCGGGGGCTCAGCCTGTCGGGTCGACGAGCCCGGCGGCGCGGGAGCTCAGCCGGTCAGGTCGATGAGCCCGGCCGCCGTGGGGCGGAAGCCGCACCGCTCGTGGAAGCCGGCGAGGTGCGGCTCGTAGTCCACGTGCAGCCAGTGTGCGCCGCGCTCGCGGGCGGCGTCGGCCGCGGTGCGTACGAGGGTGACGCCGAGGCCCCCGCGGCGGGCGTCGGGGTGGACGGTGGTGTCGAGGAGGAAGGCGTGGACGCCGCCGTCGCCGACGACGTTCACGTATCCGACGAGCCGTCCGGCACGGCGGGCGGTGACCCGCAGCAGGCTGCGGGCGAGGACGGGACCGAAGTCGGTGTCCTGATGCCCGGGCCAGGCGGCGCGGAAGAGTGCGTTGAGTTCGTCCCCGGTGAGCGGCCCGTCGACCTCGACGGTGGTCACCGCGGGGTGAGGCCCATCGCGATCGGCACGGTGCGCAGCGCGATCGAGCCGTACGGCGTACGCAGCCGCAGCCACGGCCCGGAGGCGAAGAGGGCCACGGGCGCCTCCCCCGTCGGCAGGAAGCCCAGCGACTGGGCCGCGTGCACGGCGCGCAGCGGAAGACCGGTGGTGCCGAGGGTGCGGGACCAGATCTCACGGCCCAGGGCGTCGCGCTCGGCGCGGGTGCGCCGCTCCTCCGGCAGCGCCTCGTCCCGCGTGCGGAACTCGCGGACGGCGGCCGCGACGGCGCCCCGCATCCCGGCGACGTCGGGCAGGCCTGGGACCGGCTCCCAGCCGCCGCGCGGCGGGAGCACCCCGGTCCACGGCGGGCCGGTCACCGAGTCCGGGACGACCGCCTTGCCGGCCGACTCCTCGATGCCGTCGAGGAGTTCACCGGCGGAGACGGTGACGTCGAGGTCCACGGCGTCGACGAGCCGGGCGGTGCGGATCGCGAGCACATCGAACGACGGCGGCCGCCCGAAGACGGCCAGCGCCCCGCCGCCCGCCTGGAGGCGGACGGCGGCGGCCCGGTCGTAGTGGACGAGCCGGGTGAGGAAGGCGGCGAGGGCCGCCGCCTCCCTGGCGTCGGCGAAGTGCAGCGGAGCGAGCACGGTCATGCGGCGGACGACATCCCGTCGTCGACGTACTCCTCCAGGAAGCTGCGTTCCTCGGCGGAGATCCGCCGGGGGCGCTGCGCCTCCAGGTCGAAGGGCACGACGACCGTCGAGGCCCGTACGTACGTGACGTCCGGGTCCTTGATCTCGTAGGCGATCGTCAGGGACGCGGCGCCTATCTTCGTGACCCACGACTCGATGGTCACCGGCTCGTGCCGGTGGACCAGCGGCCGCACGTAGTCGATCTCGTGCCGGGCCACGACGGACCCGCCGGAGAACGAGGGGGAACCGTCCCCCGGCGCCAGCCGGAACATGAAGTCGATCCGCGCCTCTTCCAGGTACCGCAGGAAGACGACGTTGTTGACGTGCCCGAAGGCGTCCATGTCCGACCAGCGCAGGGGACAGCTGTAGATGTGCCGAGCCATGGGGTGATCAGCCTCGGGTCAGCTTCTTGTACGTGGCGCGGTGCGGACGGGCCGCGTCCGGGCCGAGGCGCTCGATCTTGTTCTTCTCGTACGACTCGAAGTTGCCCTCGAACCAGAACCACTTCGAGTCGCCCTCGTACGCGAGGATGTGCGTCGCGACTCGGTCGAGGAACCAGCGGTCGTGGGAGATGACCACGGCCGCACCGGGGAACTCGAGGAGCGCGTTCTCCAGGGAGGACAGGGTCTCGACGTCGAGGTCGTTGGTCGGCTCGTCGAGGAGCAGCAGGTTGCCGCCCTGCTTGAGGGTGAGCGCCAGGTTCAGGCGGTTGCGCTCACCACCGGAGAGCACACCGGCCGGCTTCTGCTGGTCCGGGCCCTTGAAGCCGAACGCGGAGACGTACGCCCGGGAGGGCATCTCGACGTGGCCGACGTTGATGTAGTCCAGCTCGTCGGAGACGACGGCCCACAGCGTCTTCTTCGGGTCGATGTTGGCGCGGCTCTGGTCGACGTACGAGATCTTGACGGTCTCGCCGACCTTGACGGAGCCGGAGTCCGGGGTCTCCAGACCCTGGAGCATCTTGAAGAGCGTGGTCTTGCCGGCGCCGTTCGGGCCGATGACGCCGACGATGCCGTTACGGGGCAGGGTGAAGGACAGGTCGTCGATGAGGACCTTGTCGCCGAAGGCCTTCGAGAGGTTCTCGACCTCGACGACGATGGAGCCCAGACGCGGGCCCGGCGGGATCTGGATCTCCTCGAAGTCCAGCTTCCGCATCTTGTCGGCCTCGGCCGCCATCTCCTCGTAACGCGCGAGACGGGCCTTGGACTTGGCCTGACGGCCCTTGGCGTTCGACCGCACCCACTCGAGCTCTTCCTTGAGCCGCTTGGCGCGCTTGGCGTCCTTCTGGCCCTCGACCTTGAGGCGGGTGGCCTTGGTGTCGAGGTAGGTGGAGTAGTTGCCCTCGTACGGGTGGGCGCGACCGCGGTCGAGCTCGAGGATCCACTCGGCGACGTTGTCGAGGAAGTACCGGTCGTGGGTGACGGCGACGACGGTGCCGGAGTACTTGGCGAGGTGCTGCTCCAGCCAGTTCACCGACTCGGCGTCGAGGTGGTTGGTGGGCTCGTCGAGGAGCAGCAGGTCGGGCGCCTCGAGGAGCAGCTTGCAGAGCGCGACGCGGCGCTTCTCACCACCGGAGAGGTTGGTGACGGGCCAGTCGCCGGGCGGGCAGCCCAGGGCGTCCATGGCCTGCTCCAGCTGCGTGTCGAGGTCCCAGGCGTTGGCGTGGTCCAGGTCCTCCTGGAGCTTGCCCATCTCGTCCATCAGCGCGTCCGAGTAGTCGGTCGCCATGAGCTCCGCGACCTCGTTGAAGCGCTTCAGCTTCCCCATGACCTCGGCGGCGCCCATCTGGACGTTCTCCAGGACGGTCTTCGACTCGTCGAGCGGCGGCTCCTGCAGGAGCATGCCGACGGTGAAGCCGGGCGACAGGAACGCGTCGCCGTTGGACGGCTGCTCCAGGCCCGCCATGATCTTCAGAACGGTGGACTTACCGGCACCGTTCGGGCCGACCACACCGATCTTCGCGCCCGGCAGGAAGCTCAGCGTCACGTCATCCAGGATGACCTTGTCGCCGTGCGCCTTGCGCGCCTTGCGCATCGTGTAGATGTACTCAGCCAAGAGAAACCGTCCGGCAAAGAGTGAGTGGGCAGATACACCCCATCTTGCCTGACCGCCACCCCCGGGTGCGAACCAGTAGGTGAGGGACCCCCTGACCTGCGGGTTCCCGTCTCACCCTCGTAGCCGACCTGTCACCTTCGGTCGCCGCCGGTCACCCCTGAGCCCCCTCGCACGGCCCACGGACGGCCCGGGGACGCCCGCGCGGCCCTGAAGCCGACCCTCGGAGAGCAGCCCACCCGAGGACCTGCCGAGGTTGCGGTCGTGAACGGCGCTGTCCGCGCTGTGCGCGGGTGATGCTCCACGCCGGTTCAGCGTTCGCGCCGCACCGGCGAGCCCCTCGTGCGAGCCCTGAAGCGCGGCGTCGTCTAGCCGTCGAACCAGACGACGAGCCGGACGTGCTCGTCGCCGTGGACGTCGGCCAGGGCACGCATCGTCACCCACACGGGAGCCCATTCGCCGCCCTCCGGCACGGCATCCCGCCGGCTCATGCGCACGCGCCGGAAGAGCCGGCCGTCCTGGATCCACTCGTCCCCCTCCCGCCTGTCGGCGGGGTCCCAGAAACCCTTCCCGGTCAGCACCCAGTCCCCGGAAGGCTCGCGCGTGAACTTGTGGACGCGATCGTCCACCCGCTCCGCCCGCTCGTCCCAGTCCACCCGGGACAGCTCTTCCCACCCGATCCACGTCGCGTGGTGCGCGTCCCGCCCCCAGGCCTCGTACCCCCGCCGGGCCTCGTCCGAGACATCCCCGGGCAGCCCCCGCTCCGCGGCGAGGGGGCGGAAGCCCGCGTGGTTCCGCACACCGAACAGGCAACCGAAGGCGTCGTAGTCACGCCCGCCGTACAGCAGGTCCAGATCGATGGCGCCGTGCCAGCCGCTCACGTCCTCGACGTCGAGCGTGCGGTACGTGGAACGGCACTCCACGAAGCCACGTATGTCGGTTCCCATACCGACGGATTCTGCGCCCCGCTTCCGGGGAGGGCCACGTGATTTCGGGGACCTGCCTCCCGGATCAGGGCAGGGCGGCGAGCGGGCGCGCCCGACGGCGCTCGCCCCCGTGAGGGTCAGCGGAACAGGTCAGGGAAAGGGCAGCGCTCCAGCGGTTCGTCCTGGCGGTCGGCCCGGTGCCGGCATCGGCCCCCCTCTCGCCTTCCTCGGCCGCCGGGGACCTCGCAGGCGGTCTCGCGCAGCGGCGCGGGCACGACGTGGTCCGCCGTCTCCTCGTCGTCTCCCCGCCGCGGACGTGCGACGACCCCGGGCGCGGGTGCGGCCGGGGTCGTGCGGGGTCACGCCGGGTCGGGCGAGGGACCTGGGTCACCGGCCCCCGGGATCACTGGCCGGCCGTCTTCTTCTTGCGGAGGAAGAAGACCGCGCCGCCACCGACCACGACGAGCGCGGCGGCGATGCCGGCGATCATCGGGGTGGCGCTGGAGCCGCCGGTCTCGGCGAGGTCGCCGCCACCGGTCGTGGTGCCGCCCGTGGTGCCGGCGGTGGTCGACGGGGTGGAAGGCGTGGCCGAGGGGGTGGTGGAGGGGGTCTCCGACGGCTTCGGGCCGGGGGTGGCCGTCTTGCAGTCCAGGACGCCCTCGAAGGTCTCCTCGAAGCCGTTCGGGCCGGTGATCGTGAACTTGTACGCCTCGTCCTCGGCGAGCGGGACGGCGATGTTCTTCGTCTCACCGGCGGCGACCGTGTACGAGGTGCCCTTCAGGTCGAAGGTCCAGGCCTCGTCGCCCTTGTTGGAGGCGATGACCTCCAGGCCGCCCTTGGCGCAGTCCTTGGCGACCGAGACGGACGGGACGGCACCCTTCTTGGCCCACGTGGCGGAGGCCTTGGCGGTGACGGTGGAGTCGCTGGAGCCGGCCAGGATCAGGGTCTGCGAGGGGCCGTCGATGGAGACGAAGGCGCGGCCGAGGGAGACCTTGGTGGTGGCCTCGGCGGTCAGCTCGGCGGTGCCGTCGGCGGTGCCGGCCGGGACGTCGAAGTAGACCTGGTCGCCGTTCTTGGCCTCGGTGACCGGCTTGCCGGCCTTGTCGACGACCTGGACGCCGGCGGGGGCGCCCGGGGCGGCCGTGAGCTTGGCGGTGGCGTTGGTGGTGACGGTGATCGGGCCGAGCTTCTCGCCGGCCTTGCCCGCCACGGTGGCCGGGGAGAGGCTGAGGGAGGCCGTCGGCTCGTCGAGCTCGACCGCCTTCTCCAGCAGGTACTTCTTCAGCTTCTCGGCGTCCTCGTCCTTCGGCGTCGCGACGACGTCGTCGGAGAGGGTCCAGATCGCGGCCTGGGTGCCGGCCGCGGCCTCCTGCTTGGAGAGGTCGACGCCCAGGGTGCCGCCGAGGGTCTCGGCGGACAGCTTCGGGTAGGAGTGCTCCAGGATCCAGAGGATCTTGCCCGCGTTGGCGTTGTTGTGCAGGGAGGACTCGTCCCAGCCGACTTCCTTGTAGTCGAAGTCGTGCTTCGCCTCGGTGCGGAGGTCGATGCAGTAGGTGAAGAGAGTGCCCCCGCCGTCGACCTCCATCTTGAACAGACCGCCGTAGACGGACCACTTGGTGCCGTCCTGCTCGTTGGTGCCGTCCTTCTCGGTGATCTCGATGGAGCCCTTGTCCTCCGTGAAACCGCCGAACTTCGCCGTGACACCGCCGGCACCCGGGGCACCTTCATCGGCCAGGGCCGGACCGGCGGTCGCTATCGCACCGGTCGCGACGAGGCCGGACACCAGGACCGTGGCTGCCAGGCGGGCAATGCCACGCCCACGAACTGAAAACATTGGATTCCCCTCCGGGCGCGTCGCTCCGCGAACTTGGTCGATTCGCGTGGGGGGAGCGCACGCCAGCAGAACTCACAGACTCGATGGGCTCACGTGCCGCACGAGTATTCGGGAATCCTAGGGACGCGAAAGCTCCCTGTGCCCTGCCGTACGGTCAGATAACCATTCCGACTCGGAATCGTTACCACCCAGGCGAGTTGGTCGACAAATCTCCACCACGCAAGGTCAGGACGCGGTTACCAGCTGGGGTTTCACCTCCGTCGCCTCCTCCGCCGCCACCGCCCACGGGTCCTGCTCCGGCCGCGTCCCGGGCTCGGACCCGGGCTCGGCCTGCGGCTCGGGCCGGAGCCTGGGCTCCGCCCGCGGGGCGCGCCGGAAGGCCGCCGTCCCCCGGCTCAGGTCGTGCCCCACGGCCACCGCGTCCACGTCCACGAAGGTCTTGCGCTGTCCGTCGCGCTCCTCCTCGCGGACCTTCAGGCGACCGTGCACCACGAGCGGTTCGCCGACGGAGACCGAGGCCGCGAGGTTGGCGCCGAGCGAGCGCCAGGCCGACACCGTGTAGAAGCCGGTGTTCCCGTCGGTCCAGAGTCCCCGCTCCCGGTCCCAGCGGCGTGCGGTCACCGCGAACCGGAAGCGGGCCACCCCGCCCGTCACCGTGTCCCGGTACTCCACCGCCGTCGCCACGTTCCCGACGAGCGTCACGGTCGTGTCGTTCATGGTTCCGCCCCCACTCTCCCGGTGTCCTGCTGCGTGGACACCCCGTGGGAACCATGCTGGGGCGGCCGGCCGCCTCCCGCTCGGGCCTGTGGACCGCCACGTACCTGTGGACAACTCCCCCACGCGGAAGGGGGATGGCGCCCTCTCCGCTCTACCTTCCCCGAGCCCCCGCCCGCGTCGCGCCCAGCCGGCTCGTACCGGCGCGGCGGCCGCCCACGACCCGGGCGGCGGTCGCCGACGGGCGCGAGCCCACCACCGTCGCGTACTGCTCGCGGACCTCCCGGTAGCGCATCAGCTCCGCCGCCACCGGGTCGAGGACGCGGGCCCGGCCGCAGGCGGCGGCCGCCTCCCGCAGGCGGCGCTCGGCCTCCTGCCCGTACCGCCGGGCCGGGCCCTTCACGGCGCTCTCGCAGGCCCATTCGACGAGCGGGCCGCCGATGATCCCGCCGAGCATCACGAGGACCGGCGGCAGCAGGCCCGGCTGGACGACGCCGACGATCTGCGCCACCAGCCAGAGCGCGCCGAAGATCTGCAGGAGCGTCATCGCCGCCTGGGCGAGGACGGCCGCGGGCCACCAGGCGGGCCGGGGCGGCCGGGCCGCCGGGTCCCCGAGGGAGACCGTCAGCTCGTCGAGGGCCTCCGGCAGCCCGTCGGCCCCGCGCGCGGCGGCCTCGCGCACCGCCTGCGCCCAGGGGGCCGGGAGCCCGCGCGAGGCGTCGTCGGCGACGATCCGTACGGCCTGCTCGACGCGCTGGCGGGCCGTCAGCTCGTCCTCGACGGGGGCGGCGAGGTGCGGGTCGGTGGAGCCGTGCGCGCGCATCCGCTCGTACCAGCGGTAGAGCCGCAGCCAGGGGGTGCCGCAGGCGCGGATGGCGCCGCGGCGCCAGACCCGCTCGGCGGCCTCGCCCGCGGCCTGGGCGCCGACGGCGACGGCGAGCCGGTCCGTGAAGGCGTCGCGGGCCCGTTCGTCGAGGCCGGGCCGCCCGTCGGCGACGTACGCCTGGCGCAGCCGGGCGGCCGCGGAGTCGACGTCGGCGGCGAGGCGGCGTTCGGGGGCGGTGCGTTCCTGGACGAACCGGGCGACGAGCTCGCGCAGTTCGGGGACGCCCTCGCCGGTCAGCGCGGAGAGCGCGAGGACGGTGGCCCCCGGCTCGCCGTGCTCGCCGAGGGCGACGCCGTCCTCGTCGAGGAGGCGGCGCAGGTCGTCGAGGACGAGGTCGGCGGCCTCGGTGCCGAGCCGGTCGATCTGGTTGAGGACGACGAAGGTGACCTCGGCGTGCCCGGCGAGGGGCCGCAGGTAGCGCTCGTGGAGGGCGGCGTCGGCGTACTTCTCGGGGTCGACGACCCAGATCACGGCGTCGACGAGGCCGAGGACCCGGTCGACCTGGTCGCGGTGGGCGGTGACGGCCGAGTCGTGGTCGGGCAGGTCGACGAGGACGAGGCCCTGGAGTTCGGTGTCGGCGGCGCCGCCCGCGAGGGGGCGGCGGCGCAGCCTGCTCGGGACGGCGAGCCGGTCGAGGAGTCCGGCGGCGCCCTCGGACCAGCTGAGCGCGATGGGCGCGGAGGTGGTGGGGCGGCGCAGCCCGGTCTCGGAGACGGGGACGCCGGCGAGGGCGTTGAAGAGCGTGGACTTCCCGCTTCCGGTGGCTCCGGCGAGGGCGATCACGGTGTGCCGGGAGGAGAGCCGCTGACGGGCGGCGGCCTCGTCGAGGACCCGCCCGGCCTCGGCGAGGGCCTCGCTCTCGACCCGGGTGCGGGAGAGCCCGACGAGCTCGTGGAGGGCGTCGAGGCGGGTACGGAGGGGCCCGCCGTAGCTGCCGCCGAGGGCGGGCGGGGAGAAGTCCTCGTCGGGGGTCTCGGCCGCCGCCTCCTCCACTGGCCGGTCAGCCGCTTTGTCAGCGGCGCGTCGCGCGATCAGCCCGTCGTCCCAGCGCTCGCGGCCGCGCTCCCGCTCGTCGTCCACCACGTCACTTCTCCTTCTGCAGTACGGAGAGCGCGGCGATCAGCTCCGCCTGCGGCTCGGGGGTCACGGCGAGCGCGTCGAGGGGGGCGAGGCGGCGGTCGCGCTCGGCGTGCAGGACGCGGTCGACGTACGAGAGGACGAGTTCGCCGCCCTTGTCGCGCAGCCGCAGGGCGGACTGGGCGCCGAGGAGTTCGGCGAGGCGTTCGCCGGCGGCGCGGGCGCGGCGGCCGCCGAGGAGGGAGGCGGCGAGGAGCGCGGCGACGGTGTCGGGCTCGGGGACGGCGCCACGGGACCCGGTGGCTCGGGATCCGGAGGGGCGGTCGACACCCCGTACCTCCTCCTCGGCCAGCTCCTCGAGGACGCGGCGCCAGCGGCGTACCTCCACGCCGGTCCGCTCGGCCGTCTCCCGGTCGCCGCCGGTCCGCGGCGGGCCGAGTACCTCGGAGGCGGGTTCGCGGCGCCAGGTGTCCCGGACGCGCTCCTCGGCGGCGGAGACCGCGCAGTGGAGGAGGGCGGCGAGGGACTCGGCGAGGGCGTCGAGGAGCTCCTCGGCGGTGCTGTCGCGGGGGTAGCCGCGCCAGCGGGTGCGGGCGTCGCCGGCGAGGACGGTGCCGCGGCCGAGCTCCTTGCGCACGCGGCGGCCCTGCTCGCCGTACGCGGCCTCGACGACGCCGCCGAGGCGGACGGCGGCGGCGTACTGGGCGGCGACCGCGCCGGCCAGCTCGGGCAGCCGGGTGTCGAGGGAGTCGATGACCCCGGAGGCGGTGCGGTCGGCGGCCTGCTGGCGGGCGGCCGGGTCCTGGGCGTGGTGGGCGAGCCAGGCGCGGAGCGCGGCGACGGCGCTGTCGGGAAGCAGACCGCTGCCGCCGCCGGCGGACTCGGGCAGCTCGGGGATGGTGAACCGGGGTACGTGCCCGAGGCCGGCCTTGTCGAGCAGGGCCCCGTACTGCCGGGAGACCTCGCCGATGACCTGGTGGGGGACGCGGTCGAGGACGGTGACGAGGGTGGCGTCGTACTCCTTCGCGGTACGGAGCAGGTGCCAGGGCACGGCGTCGGCGTACCGCGAGGCGGTGGTGACCATGACCCAGATGTCGGCGGCGCAGATCAACTCGGCGGCCAGGAGCCGGTTCTCGACGACGAGGGAGTCGATGTCGGGGGCGTCGAGGAGGGCGAGCCCGCGGGGCAGCGAGGCGGCGGTCTCGACGCGCAGCGCGTTCTCCTCGGGGGCGGGTTCGTCGACGGGGTGGTCCTCGTCGGCCTGGGGCAGCCAGACGCGGGTCAACTGCGGGAGGACCCGCATCCCGGCGAACCAGTGGTGGTCCTCGGGGTGGCAGACGAGCACGGGCGTCCGGGTCGTGGGCCTGAGCACGCCCGCCTCGCTGACGCGGCGCCCCACAAGGGAGTTGACGAGGGTGGACTTCCCGGCGCCGGTGGACCCGCCGACGACGGCGAGGAGCGGGGCGTCGGGATCTTTCAGACGGGGCACCAGGTAGTCGTCGAGCTGGGCGAGCAACTCGGCCCGGGTCTGGCGGGCGCGGGGCGCGTCGGGGAGGGGCAGTGGGAGACGCACGGCGGCGACTCGGTCGCGCAGGGCGGAGAGTGCGTCGATCAGCTGAGGCCGTTCGTCCAAGGTCACCACATGCGAAGAATGCCCAATTTATGAGTGTTTTTGAAGCGTATTGCGACCCTGCGCGCCGAAGAGAAGGGCGGTGACCGGAAGGTCGGGCATAACGAGTGCACAACACCCGCCCCGAGCGGCGCGAAAAGCGCTGCGCGAATCGCACCTGCCTGCGATTATCGGTTCGCTTCACCGAACCTCCACATCGTGCCACGCAGGTGAAGCAACCGGGCCAAGGCGATCGGAGCCCTATCCTTGTCCCGGCAGGCACACCCCACCCACCAGGGGCTCCTGGCCACACGGCCACCACCCGGCCCCCGTAGCTCAGTGGATAGAGCAGGTGCCTTCTAAGCACTTGGCCGCAGGTTCGAGTCCTGCCGGGGGCGCAAGCAGAGGACCCTCCTTCGGGAGGGTCTTTTTGCTGGTCAGGGGCAGCTTTCAGCCATGGACAGGGCGGCCGGCGAGAGGGCCCCGGATGGCTTGATCTGTCCGGCTGGAACCGGCCAGAGACGGCCCCCGGCGGCCGTTCGGCCCGAAAACGGCCCGAAGTTTCGGGCCACTCACTGCCCGCCTCACTCCGGCCCACGCGCTCTTCTCTGACGGCCAAGAGTCCGGGAGCAAGGGCGGCGGCATGCGGACGGTCGATGTCGCGAGCCCACCCCTGGGCACAGACCGCCGCAACGACGATCTCGGGACCGTCGAAGGAGAACACCGGTTCCGTGCGGGCATCGAGGGCGAGAGGGCCGCGCCCACCTGGTCGGCGAGGGCCTCGTCGTCGCCCGCCAGGTGGCGAGGGGTGACCCGGTACACCGGGTCCGGGTGGGAGGAATCGAGGAATCATCGCAACTGAGGCGCTCGACAACGAAACCAGCCGCACGAGGAAGCACGTCGGGATGCGAGCTGCTTACGGCTGCTGACCGGTGGCTTTCGGTTCGGGGGCAGGACGTTCGACAGGCCGGGGCGCGGTCATGTCGAGCAGGAGCATGGCGTCGTGGTCGGGGGTGCCGGGTTCGGCGGTGTAGACGCCGATGCGCTGGCCAGGGGTGCCTTCGATGTGGAGTGACTGTGAGGTGAGGGTGAGCGTGCCGACCTGTGGGTGCTGGAACGTCTTGTGGGCGGGTTTGCGGCCGGTCACTTCGTAGCGTTCCCACAGGCCCGCGAAGTCGGGGCTCTTGAGGAGGAGTTCACCGACGAGGTTGGTGAGGTCGGGGGCGTCGGGGGCAGTGCCGGCGGTGGCGCGCAGCCGGGCGACGCAGGCGGTGATCTGGCGGTCCCAGTCGGTGAACAGGTTCCGCGCGGCCGGGTGGAGGAAGAGGTAGCGGGCCAGGTTGCGGTGCTTGGCGGGCCAGTCCTCCAGGCCCGCGTACAGGGCGAGGCCGCCGGGGTTCCAGGCCAACATGTCCATGCTGCGGCTGATGACGTAGGCGGGGTTCGGGCGCAGTGACTCCAGCAGCAGTTTCAGGTGGGGGCGCACGGTGCGGCTCGGGGCCGGGGGCGGTTCGGGGGCGTAACGGGCGGCGCGGGCGGCGAGCTCGCGCAGGTGCTGGTGTTCCTGGTCGTCCATGTGCAGGGCGCGGGCGAGGGAGTCGAGGACGGCGGGGCTGGGGCGGGTCTCCTTGCCGCGTTCCAGGCGCACGTAGTAGTCGATGCTGATGCCGGCGAGGGTGGCCAGCTCCTCGCGGCGCAGGCCGGGGGTGCGGCGGATACCGGCGCCGACGGTGAGACCGACGTGCTCGGGGCTGGTCTGGGTGCGGCGGGCGCGCAGGAAGCGGCCCAGCTCGGCGCCCTCGCCATGCGCGCTCTGGGATGCCATGACTCCAGTCTCACCCGGCAGGCAGCCGCGCCGCAGACGGAAGGGGGGCCCTGCCATTACCCCTGAAGAGTCCGCCCTGCCACACCGGAGCGATCCGGGCGAAGGTTGATGAGGAAGACGCCGCCCCCTTGATGTCGCCCAAGCTCCGCCCGGCACGACCTGCCGGGCCGGGTGAGAGTGAGAGGGCGGGTAACGCCACCGACCCGAGAAGGCGAGATGCGGTACATCAAGCTGCGTGACCTGGAGGTTTCCCGGATCGGGCTGGGTGCGATGGGCATGTCCCACGGCTACACCGGCTCCGGCACCGACGACACGGAGTCGATCAGGACCGTGCACCGGGCCCTTGAGCTGGGCGTCACGCTCATCGATACCGCCGAGATCTACGGCCCCTACACCAACGAGGAGCTGCTCGGGCGGGCGCTGAAGGGCTGCCGGGACAAGGTGGTACTGGCCACCAAGTTCGGCCTGCTCTCGCACGGCGGCGACGGCGCGTGGAACCTGGATTCCGGCCCGGCCAACATCCGCACCGCGGTCGAGGGCTCGCTGAAGCGGCTGGGCACCGACCACATCGACCTGTACTACCAGCACCGTGTCGACCCGAAGACGCCGATCGAGGAGACCGCCGGCGCCGTGGGCGAGCTGATCGCCGAAGGCAAGGTCCGCGCCTTCGGGCTCTCGGAGGCAGGGCCCGAAACGATCCGCCGGGCCCACGCCGTGCAACCGGTCACCGCGGTCCAGTCCGAGTACTCCCTGTTCACTTGCGGTATCGAGGAGCGCGTCCTGCCCGTCCTGCGGGAGCTGAACATCGGCCTGGTGCCGTTCTCCCCGCTGGGCCGCGGCTTCCTGACCGGTGCCATCCGCTCCACCGATCAGTTCGACGAAGGCGACTTCCGCCGCGACAACCCGCGCTTCACGGGCGAGAACTTCCAGCGCAACCTGGCGCTCGCAGATGAGGTCAAGGCCCTGGCCACCGAGGTCGGTGCCACCCCGGCGCAGGTCGCACTGGCTTGGCTGCTCGCCCAGGGCGATGACATCGCCCCCATTCCCGGCACCAAGCGTGTGGCCCGGGTCGAGGAGAACACCGCCGCCGACACGGTCACGCTCACCGCCGAGCAGCTGAACAGGCTGAGCAGCCTGCCGCCCGCCGCCGGCGCCACTCACACCGAGGCCCAAGCCCGGATGCTCGAACGCTGATTCGCCCGCCCCGCGCGACCCCTGTTCGGAGTAACACCTGTCATGCGTGCAGCAGTGATGTACGGAGCCGGCGACGTCCGCGTCGAGGACCGGCCCGACCCGAAGATCGTCCAGCCCACCGACGCCGTGGTTCGCGTCGTCGCCTCCTGCGTGTGCGGCAGCGACCTGTGGCCCTACGCCTCGATGCCCGCCACCGACACCGGCCGCCCCATGGGCCACGAGTTCCTCGGTGTCATCGAGGAGACCGGTTCGGACGTGACCGGCCTGAAGTCCGGTGACCTGGTCGTCGCCCCGTTCACCTACAGCGACAACACCTGCGACTACTGCGCCAAGGGCCTGCACATCTCGTGCCGCAACGGCGGCCGGTACGGCTTCGACAACGTGGACGGCGGCCAGGGCGAAGCCGTCCGCGTCCCGTACGCGGACGGCACCCTGGTGAAGCTGCCGGTGGCCGCCGACTCCGCGCTGCTGCCGTCGCTGCTGGCACTCTCCGACGTGATGACCACCGGCCACCACGGCGCCGTCACCGCCGGCGTCGCCCACGGGGACACGGTGCTCGTCGTCGGGGACGGCGCGGTCGGCCTGTGCGTGGTGATCGCCGCGAAGCGGCTCGGTGCCGAGCGGATCGTGCTCGCCGGCCGCCACGAAGCCCGCACCGGCCTGGGCAGCGAGTTCGGCGCCACCGACGTGGTCGCCGAGCGCGGCGAGGAGGGCGTCGCCCGCATCCGCGAGCTGACCGGCGGCGTGGACAAGGTCATCGAGGCCGTCGGCACCCGCCAGGCCCTCGACACCGCGCTGGGCGCGGTCCTGGACGGCGGCACCATCAGCCGCCTGGGCGTCCCCCAGTACGAGCAGGGACCGATCGGCCCTGCCGAGTTCATGCGCAACGTCACCCGGACCGGCGGCGCCGGCCCCGCCCGCGCCTACATCCCCGAACTACTCGCCGACGTCCTGGACGGCACCATCGCCCCCGGCCGCGTCTTCGACGGGACCTTCCCCCTCGACCAGGCACCGGACGCCTACCGGGCCATGGCCGACCGCCAGGTCCTCAAGGCCTTCCTCCGCCCCTGACCACCCGTTCCTCCCGCACGACGAAGGACATCCCGCTCATGCAGACCGTCACCCTCAACAACGGCGTCGAGATGCCGCTCCTCGGCTTCGGCGTCTACCAGATCCCCGCCGAGGACACCGAGCGCGCCGTCTCCGAAGCCCTGGCAGCCGGCTACCGCCTGCTGGACACCGCCGCCGCCTACGGCAACGAGGAGGCCGTCGGCCGCGCCATCAAGTCCAGCGGCATCCCGCGCGAGGACCTGTTCGTCACCACCAAGCTGTGGGTCCAGGACGCCCCCGCCCAGGACAACACCCGCCGCGCGTTCGAGACGTCCCTGACCAAGCTGGGCCTGGACCACCTCGACCTGTACCTGATGCACCAGCCCTTCGGAGACGTCTACGGCCAGTGGCGCGCCATGGAGGCCCTCGACAGCGAGGGCCTGACGAAGGCGATCGGCGTCGCCAACTTCTACCCCGACCGGCTGGTCGACCTGATCATCAACAACGAGATCACCCCGGCCGTCAACCAGATCGAGACCCACCCCTTCTTCCAGCGCGCCGACTACCAGGACCTCATGCACGAGCACGGCGTGCAGATCCAGTCCTGGGGCGGCTTCACCGAAGGCAGGAACGACCTCTTCACCAACCCGCTCCTGGCCGAGATCGGCAAGGCACACGACAAGTCCGTCGCCCAGGTCGTCCTGCGGTGGCTCACCCAGCGCGGTGTCATCGCCATCCCCAAGTCGGTCCGCGCCGAGCGCATGGCCGAGAACATCGACGTCTTCGACTTCGAGCTCACCGACGAGCAGATGGCCGCCATCGCCACCCTCGACACCGGCAACACCCTCTTCTTCGACCACCACGACCCCGAGATGGTCACCTGGCTCGCGGGACGCCGCCTCGACTCCTGACTCGCTCATGTCCTGGGGCGAGCGGCACACCGCGTCGGCGAGTGATTCCCAAGCTCATGGCGCGGGTTCGATTCCCGTCATCCGCGCCACGACGGAGCCTCAGGTCAACGACCTGGGCCCTCTCGTTTTCCAGACCTCTCCACGCTGCGAACGATTATCTATGCCGGCGGGATGAGAATGTGAGGGGCAGTCCGGCCAGGCTTTTTGGCGCGCAGAAATAGCGGCACCATTGAACCGGAAACGACCGAGCGTGCATGCTATTGTCGATTTCAGTTGCAGTTGTGGTTCCCGAAACTTCAAGTGCCCCAGTCGAGCCCACAGGCCACTGGGAGTGCTTTTTCGTCTCCGGCCTCTCCGGCGGGGTAATCATCACGGCGACACAGCATCCGCGCAGTGCGGATGCCGATGAGCCCCCAGAAAGAGACATGACATGAGCAGTGGCACCGTGAAGTGGTTCAACGCAGAAAAGGGCTTCGGCTTCATCGCGCAGGACGATGGCGGCCCCGACGTGTTCGCCCACTACTCGAACATCGCCGCCCAGGGCTTCCGCGAGCTGCAGGAAGGCCAGAAGGTCACCTTCGACATCGCGCAGGGCCCGAAGGGCCCGACGGCCGAGAACATCGTTCCCGCCTGACGCAGACGCGCACGACGTGGCTGGGGCCCGCATCCCTCGGGGTGCGGGCCCCAGCCGCATTCTTCTCTCCGCCGACTCGGTTTTCATGACCGACGCGAAGCCGTATCGAAATTCTCCACACCATTCGATCGTCGGGGAATTCATGGATGCGCACCGCGCCGAGGGGGTCCCGCATGAACAGCACGGGCACGGCGTATCGCTCCCGGACATCCGCGACGGCAATGACGGACCGGGGCCGGCTGAATTCGCGCTGCCCCGTCGACCACCCCCACGCTTCCCGCCGTGACGGCTTTCGCCGATCTCGACCCGCCGAGACGATTGCCCGCCGCGCTCGCCGCCGAAGGCGGGGGGCGGCCCGGGACCCCGCCGTACGGGCCCCGAAGGCCGGCGTCTTGCCGGAGCGTCGGGAACGGTTCGGTGGGTCCGACCCCGTCACGCACTCCGGGTCCCGGCCTCGGCGGCCGGAACCCTCGTCCCCGGGACCGACACTCCTCTCTCCCACCCAGGAGCCGCATGTGACATCGATTCAGGCACAGCTCCACCCCGCGCGCACCGCCGCCGGCAGCCCGCCCGCGCCCCGGACCGGCGAGGCAGAGCCGCATGTCTGGGCCGACATGACCGTCGAGGTGGCTCTGGCGGTCATGAGCGGCGCACGCACCGGGCGCCTCGTCGTCCGGGACGACGACGGCCGGCCCACCGGCCTCGTCACCCGGGCCCAGCTCAACGGCTTCCGCGCCACCTCCGCCTACACCGACCGGGTACAGCTGCGTGACCTGCGCCCCGCGAGCTCTCCGTCCTGTCCTTGACGACGCGGGCCGAGACCGAGCACACCCACCCGCCCCACCGCCGTACCGGCCGATCCCGTCCCCTCTTCTTCTGCGAGGTCCCATGCGCTGCGTCATCGCCCGCTTCCCGTTCGAGCTGACGAAGAACGGTGTCCTGGAGACGATGAAGGGCGTCAGGCCCGAACCCGTCACCGGCGACTTCGTGATCATCGGACGCCGTGAGTACCCCGCCATGCAGGTCGGCGCCGTCATCACCCGCCAGGACCGCCGCGACTTCAGCGCCCACGAGGTCGTCCGGGCCATGACCCGGCTCGGTTTCACCTGCCGTACCCGCCCCGCGGCCACGGACGGCCCGGTCCAGCAGGCGTCCGCCCTGCTCGGCACGTCCACGACGGTCTGACCCTACGGGCGGGCACGCATCCCGTGCGAGATGCGGGAGACGCCCGCCCGACGGAGTCGCGCGGCGGAGGACCGGCGGACGTCAGCCGTGGTGCGGGCACGCCCCGGATCACGGCACGGCTCCGAGGTACCGGTGGTGCGGATGGGAGCATTACCCTCGGTGAAGGCGTCGAACCCCGACGCACACCGGAAGGTTGGGCGGAGAGCATCCGTGCCCGAGCGGACACGGCACCGCGAGGAGCGTGCAGGCGTGTGGCTCCGCGTGCGGACCACCACCGGACCACGGTGCCTCCTCGCACCTCTGGTGGCCGAGGGCGCCCGAGCACAGGTCTCCTCGCCCCCTCCCCAGAGAGGTGAGAATGACAGCAGACGATGCGCTCGGCCGTCTCGACGATGACGACTACCCCGCCTACACCATGGGCCGGGCCGCCGACATGATCGGCACGACCCCGGGGTTCCTCCGCGCTCTCGGGGAAGCCCGCCTGATCACGCCGCTGCGTTCCGAGGGCGGCCACCGGCGCTACTCCCGCTACCAGCTGCGCATCGCCGCCCGCGCCCGGGAACTCGTCGACCAGGGCACTCCCATCGAGGCCGCCTGCCGCATCATCATCCTCGAGGACCAGCTCGAAGAAGCCCAGCGCATCAACGCCGAATACCGCCGCGCGGCGGCCGGGGGAGAGCCTCCGGCCGCGGACTGAGCGGCGACGGGCCGCGTGCGTCAGCGGAGCGGGCGGCGGCGGGCCGACCGGCGCGTGCGCACGGCGATGTAGACGAGGTCCGCGACGAGCACCGCGATGCCGATGAAGAGCAGGAAGAGGAGTCCATCGGCGACGACGCCGATGAGACCAAGGACGATCGCGACGATGATCAGGGCGAGGAAGAGTGTCATGGGGCCGCCTCCTCTGCGGTGGTGGGCTCAGCGCCGGGCCAGTTGTCGTTCGCCGTTCGCCCCCGGCTCGTAGCCGAGGCCGTAGTGGCGGAAGACCGCTTCCTCCTCCTCGAAGGGCAGGACGTCGTCGATGCCGATCGAGGGGCTGCGTTTCACCAGCGCCCTGTCGTGGGCGACCCGCACGTACCCGGGCCCCAGCGTCGCGCCCTCCAGGGGGACGAACACGAGGCGGCGCCGGGTGGGCAGGCCGACCCTTACCGTGGCCATGGCCGGTTCGTCGGTGCTGGTGTCGACGTAGACGGCCTCCAGCTCCCCGATCCTCTTGCCGCGTGGGTCCACCACGTCCTGGCAGCGCCACTCGCGGATGTCCGCCATCCCGATCACGCCGGCTCCTCCGGTTCGGTCGTCGGTGTGGGCGGCTCGGCCACGAGGATCTCGGCGGCCTGCGTGACGTTGTCGGCGTGGACCGCGCGGGCCATGGCCGCACGCGCGGCTTCGGGCTCGGTGTCCGGCGGCACCACCATCAGCGCGAAGTGGTCCTTGTCGCCACGGGTGATCAGGGCGGTGTCGTCTCCGACGGGGAACGAGTCCAGGTGGACGACCCGGTCGTCCACGACCAGTCGGGTCGGAATGGCGTCCCACGCGGTGGCGTCCAGGCCGACGCGCGTGACGGGTCCGAGGTGCTCGGCCAAGGCGGAGACCAGTGCGGGAACCTCCCGCGTCACGTCGCGGCTTCGCGGCCACCACGCCCCGTCGAGGACACCCTGCCGGGAGTGCGTCGTCTCCAGCCGAAGAAGGGCCGTGCCGGGATACACCGCCCGGTGGATCTCGTCCGGAAGGAGCTTGGGAGGGATGGGAGTGTCAGATTCGGCCATGGTGCATCCGCCTGCCTGCGCGGGGCCGCCGACACCTCATGGCCGGCGAGATACCGCCGTGGTCTCACGGTACTCCGCGTGCCCGGGGTGATGCCCGTGGCCAACGGCCGGGCGGTGCTCCCGGTGGGAAGTCACCTGGTCGGAACGGCTCGTCCGACCGCTGGCCGGAGTACGCTGAAAGTACCGGGAGTAACTCGAACACCCGCTCCCACGCGGACGTCGTTTCCGGCGATCAAGACACTGGGCCGCCCTGCAGGGCGGCCCGGAGACGGGTCCGCGATCATGACCACCACCCTGGCACCCACGCTTACGGCGCGCCTGTCGCTGACACCGAAGACCACCCTCGCCGGCCTCCTGGACGGCGCCTGGTGGCCTCGCTCGCGTGACCTCACCGCCGAACTTCCGCCCCTGGTCGACGCACTGGAGGGGCGCTACGGACGCATCACACGCGTCACGGTGAACCCCACCCGCTGGCCCGTCGTCCCGCACAAGGTCGCCGTCACCGGGCACACCGTGCACGTCGGCTGGTTCACCGAACAGGACCCCGACAAGATGATCCTGCTCTCCTACACCGTCGGCCGCTGCGACCTGCTGGTGATCCCGCCCGAGACCGAACCCGCCGCAGCCGCCCGGCTGATGGCTGCCGCCGCCGTCCCCGGCAGCGTCCTGTCCGCCGGTGTCCTGATGTCCGACGAGGCCGCGGCCGGCCGCCGTATGCGCGACGCCCGAAGCAGCGAGGACGCCTGGGAGACCGACGGCGGATCCGCCCTGCCGCCGCTCCGGCACCCGGTCGTCGGCGCGCGGATGATCGCCATGCCCGGGAACCCGCGGAGGTGACCCCGTGGAAACCCTGATCACGATCGCCGCGATCGCCCTGCTGATCGCGCTCGGCACCCGCCTGATCCACCGGCTCAACGCCCAGCACGACGCACGCATCGCCGCCCACCACTTCGGCGCCCCCTTCCCGGCCATCCGCCGGCCGCCGGGCCACGGCCACCCCACGCCGACAGGGCAAGCCCCCCGCCGTCGGCTCACGGGCACCTGGCCGTGACCACCCTCAGACCATTCCTCCGACCGAAGGCGGCGGGTGGGGCACCCGACACCCGGGACAACCCACCCGCCGGCCTCTCGCAAGGGACTCAGTCATGGCGACACTCCGCGAGCGACAGGTCTACCGCGAGCGGGTCCTGAACGCCCTCTACGAAGCCACCGAAGGCAACCGTCTCCTCGGAGTCCCGGGGCGGAAACTGCGGAACGACCTGCGCATCCCGGAGGAGGACCTGGCCGCCGCCTGCACCTACCTCGCCGGCGAGGGCCTGATCAGCGTCGACTGGGAACCGGGCAACACACCCGCGATGGTCTCCCTCACCCACCAGGGAATCCGCCGCATGGAGGCCGAAGAGGAAGAACGCGGCTGAGTCGGGCTGCCCGACGGCCCGCTCCGCCTCTGGGCCCGTCCGGCCCGCAGTCGTACGATGGAAGACGGATCGAGCACTCTCACGTGTGACGATCCGGAAGGGCGGCCCCGACGGAGTGAATGCGCCGGGGCCGTTGTGACGACCGCCGTCAGGTGGCCGGCGCAGCCGACGTCATGTCGCCGCCCGGTGCTGGTGCCCCACCTCGCGCGCGAGATCCAGTCCGAGGACGCGGTCGAGGAACGCGAACGTCTCGAACTTGGCACCGGCCGGTACGTCGGCGCGCGTCGCCACGGTGACCAGCGCGTCCAGGACGGCGGGGACGTCGAGATCGTCGGCCAGCACGGCATGGGCGTGTCGCAGCACATCGGCGGGGATCGGCCTGGACGGCTCCTGTGCCCAGTCGGCCACCAGCTGCCGCCAGTCCCCGAGCGTCCGCCGGGCCTCTTCGAGCGCAGTACCGGTGACCGTGATCGGCGCGCGGTAGGCGTGGCCGAGCATCAGCATCCTCACCGCCAGCGGATCGGTGCCCTCCGGGACGGCGGCGTCCAGGAGCCCCGGGGCCAGGAGGTGGGCACGGTCAGGGACGTCCCCCTCCCGGGATGCCGGGCCGACCCGGCCCACGTCGATGCGGACCCCGCCGTCCCCGGCCTGCGCGGCGGTCCCGTACGCGTGGACGTGTACGTCGGCAGCGGCGCCGAGCGTTCCGTTCGGATGGTGGACACCGACGGTGGCGGGCGGGTGGGCGCCGAGGGCGGACATCGCGCGCTCAAGCGCCCGGGCCTGCTCGTGCGGCAGGTCAGGTGTGGTGAGGAACGTGCGGGACTGCAGGCCGTGCAGCTCCGCCGTGCGCGCCAGTACGTCACCGACCAGGAGCGCCCGCAGGTCCCCCAGGCCGATCCCGGCCTCGTCGGCCGACAGGTGGACGCAGATGCTCAGCAGATGGCGGCGTACGGGGGGAATCTCCACGAGGTGGCCGGTACGGGTGTCGACGATGCGCAGCATGCTGCGGAGGCTAGCCGTGGAAACCGCCGGCACCGGGGATGACCCGACCGGGCGCCCGCATCGGCAAGGCGGCGAGCGCGTGCCCGGGTGTCGTCGCCGCGGGTGATCAGGACGGTGTCGTCGCAGGCGGGCGGCAGGCTTCGGGTCAGGAGCGGTCGGCACCGGCGCCGCCGGACGTACGGTGGTCCTAGTGGACCTGTCAGGGAGTGTGTCGACCCGCTCGAATCGCCCGGAGGCACGTCCCTGTGAAAGGACGGTTCCGCCTTGGCCCGCAACGACCCGCAGGCTCTGCCGCCACCGGGGTACGCCGAAGTCCGCATCGTCGCCGCCACCCCGGACGCCGCTCGCGTGGTGGCCGACATCCTCCGCCACTGCTTCGCCGGGAGCGAGCAGCGCAGCTACCCCACCCCGGGCGGAGGCACCCGCCTCCACCTCACCGTCGACACCGCGCACACCGCCGGCCCCGCCCGCTCCTGGCTGGCCTCCAGCAGGCCCCCGAGCGGCACCGGCCCCCACCCCGAGGAGCCCTGACAAGGCGGCGAGGCCGGTACGGCGGGGCCGCCGGGCCCGGGCGGGCATGCGTGGCGGCCCCAGCCGCCGTGGAGCATCCTGGAAGTCGCACCGCCGATGCCGCCGGATCGATGCGTCGGCATCGGACCAGGTCGTCGGGCCGCCGCCCGCTTGGAGGCTCCGGATGACCGTCGGACGGCACGAGGACCGGGACAACGACCGCTCGGAGAGCTTCGGGGAGACGCTGCTGGGTGAGCTCCTGGACCGTGTGCACGAGCTGCCGCCCGAACAGGTCGGGCAGGTCGTCGCCGATGTCCTGGCCCGGATCGGGGGCCGGGACGTGCAGGTTCTGCTCCAGGACTACGGGCAGCAGACACTGGTCCCGCTCCCCGGCGAAGGGCTGAAGGCCGGCGAGCCCCTGCCCATCGACGGTTCGGCGGCCGGCCGGTGCTTCCTCACCTCCCGCCCGGTCGAGGTGACACTGGCCGACGGGGTACGGCTCCACGTGCCGCTGCTGGACGGCGGCGACCAGGCCGGCGTCCTGGCCGTCACCCTGGACACGGTCGATGACGACGACCGCCGGATCCTGCGCAGGATCACGGGCCTGATGGCGGACATCATGCAGACCAAGAACGGCTACACCGACCTGTTCTTCCGCACCCGCCGCAGAGAACCGATGAGCGTGGCCGCGGAGATCCAGTGGTCGCTCCTGCCGCCGCTGGCCATGACGATGCCGCGCGTCGCGGTCGCCGGAGTCATGGAGCCCGCCTACGACGTGGCCGGCGACAGCTTCGACTACGCCCTGAACGGGGACACCCTCCACCTCGCCATGATCGACGCCATGGGCCACGGCCTGGACGCGGCCACGATGGCGACCGTCACCATCGGCGCGTACCGGCATGCCCGCCGGATCAGCGTCGAGTTGTCCGAGATCTATCTCTTCATGGACCGGGCGGTGGCCGAGCAGTTCGCCCCCGACCACTTCGTCACCGCACAGATGCTGCGGCTGGACACGGACACCGGCCGCCTCCAGTGGGTCAACGCCGGACACCCCGCCCCCATGCTGATCCGCGAACACCGCGTCCTGCGCCGCCTGAACAGCCCCACCACCCTTCCTGTCGGCTTCGGCGGAGCGCAACCGCAGGTCAGCGAAGTGACGCTCGACCCCGGGGACCGCATCCTCTGTTTCACCGACGGCCTGGTCGAGGAACACCAGAGCGGGCAGGAACAGTTCGGCGAGGACCAGTTGATCGACTGGGTCCATCAACTGGACCGGGCCGACCGAGGAGTACGGGCCGTGGCGCGCGACCTGTCCCACACGCTCAGACGGGCCCGCGGCGAGACCACCACCGACGACGCCACGCTCGTCCTCGTCGAATGGCGTGGATGACGGAAGGACTTCGTGTCCGGCGGCGCGGCCCTGTCGGGAGAACCGACCCGGCGTGCGCCCTCGTCCGGCTCGGGGGCGGAGTACGGTGGAGATACCGGGAGTAACTCGCACACCCGCCCCATGCGGACGTCGTTTCCGGCGATCAAAACGCTGGGCCGCTCACAGGCGCCCCTGGGACAGGTCGACCTCATGACCAGCACCACCGCTCTCACCCGCCCGACGCGCCTGGCGCTGACGCCGAAGACTTCCATGGCCGGCCTGCTGGACGGCGCCTGGTGGCCGTACTCACGCGATCTCGCCACCGAGCTGCCGCCGCTGGTGGAGGCACTGGAGGGACGCTGGGGGCGCATCACCCGGATCACGGTCAACCCCGCGCCCTGGCCCGTCACCTCGCACAAGGTCTCCGCCGGCGGGCACACCGTGCACGCCGGCTGGTTCACCGAACAGGACCGCGACAAGATGATCCTGCTCTCGTACAGCCTCGGCCGCTGCGACCTGCTGGTGGTCCCGCCCGAGACCGAACCCGCCGCTGCCACACGCCTGATGGCGGCCGCATCGACCCCCGGCAACCTCCACACCACCGAGACGGTCATGTCCCGCGAGAGCCGTGCCCCAGCCGTGCCCTTCGGGGCGGTGAACAGCGGTCGACACGGATATCGCCGAGCCGACGAGAACCACCACCCCCGGGCCCGTTTCCACAGGTCAGGCATCAGATGATGAGGCTGGGCGGCGGTGACTCCCAAGCTCATGGCGCGGGTTCGTCTTCCGGGTGCGACCGAAGGCTCGACGATCTGTGCCTCCTCCATCGCCCCCCCAGGGACCCGATCAGGGTGCGGATCTGCGACGTGACGGAGGCCGTTCAGGACGCCGGCCCGGTCAGGTGGCGATCTTCTCGTACGCGGCGAGGAGGGCCGACGGGTCCGGGGCCTCCAGGACCGTGGGGGCGGCGGGGGCCGTGAGGATGATGAAGCGGAGGGTGTCGCCCCGGGACTTCTTGTCCAGTCGCATCGTGTCCAGGAGCTTCGGCCACGGGGCGCCCCGGTAGGCGAGGGGAAGGCCCACCGACTCCAGGAGGGCGCGGTGGCGGGCGGTCGTCGCGGCGTCGAGGTGGCCCGTGAGGTGGGACAGTTCGGCGGCGAAGACCATGCCGACGGAGACGGCCGCGCCGTGCCGCCAGCGATAGTGCTCGTTCTTCTCGATGGCGTGGGCGAGGGTGTGGCCGTAGTTGAGGATCTCCCGGCGGCCCTTCTCCTTGAGGTCGGAGGAGACGACGCCGGCCTTGACCCGGATGGACCGCTCGATCAGTTCGGCGGTGTGCGGGCCGGCGGGGGTGCGGGCCGCGGCCGGGTCCGCCTCGATCAGGTCGAGGATGACCGGGTCCGCGATGAACCCCGCCTTGATGATCTCGGCGAGCCCGCCCGCGTACTCGTGCGCCGGCAGCGACTCCAGGACGGCGAGGTCGCACAGGACGCCGGCGGGCGGGTGGAAGGCGCCGACGAGGTTCTTGCCCTCGGCCGTGTTGATGCCGGTCTTGCCGCCGACCGCGGCGTCCACCATGGCCAGCGTGGTCGTCGGCACCGCGATCCAGCGCACCCCGCGCAACCACGTCGCGGCCACGAAGCCCGCGAGATCCGTGGTGGCGCCGCCGCCCACGCCCACGATCACGTCCGTGCGGGTGAAGCGGGCCCGGCCCAGTGCCTTCCAGCAGGACGCGGCGACCTCGGCGGTCTTCGCGTCCTCCGCGTCCGGCAGCCGGATCGTGAGCACCTCGTACCCCTGGGCGGTCAGATCGGCCCGGAGCGCCTCGGCCGTGGCGGCCAGCGCCTCCGGGTGCAGCACGGCCACCCGCCTGGCCTCCTGCCCGATCAGCCCCGGTACCTCGCTGAGCAGTTGGCGGCCCATCAGCACCTCGTACGGATCGGTGCCGGGCGACCCGCCGACCCGGATGCGTGCCGTCACGAGACCGGCGACTGCCATGGGGGCTCCGTTCTGCGGGAGTTGGGGGACAGGAGTCAGTTGTGCTGCCTGCGCGGCAGCTTCAGGGCCGCCAGTGCGCTGACCAGCGCCCCGACCGTGACGAGGACGGCGGTCACGAAGATGGCGTGCGCGGAGGAGTCGGCCGCCCCGCCGTCGGCCGAGCTCAGGTACACGCTGCCGTACGTCGCCACGCCGAGCACCTGCGCGACCTGCGCGGTCGTGGTCATCACGCCGCTGGCGTCCGCCGCGTCGGCGGGCTTCACCTGGGCCAGCGCCACCGTGAGCAGCGGGCTCGTGATGTAGCCCATGCCGATGCCGACCACCAGCTGGAGGGCCGGGAGCGCGATGCCGCCGTGCCCGCCCGAGCGCATGTCGAAGCCGATGCCGAGGTACCCGAGGGCGGCGACCACGCACGCGGTGGCGATCATCGGCCGGTGGAAGCGCTCGGGCACCTTCTGCCAGGTGAGGCTGCCGGTGGCGACGCCGATCGCGAGCGGCGCGAACGTCAGGCCGGTGCGGGTCGCGGACTCGCCGAGCCCCGACTGCATGTACTGCGAGAAGGCGAACAGGAAGCCCGCGTACCCCGCCATCGCGAAGAAGTTCGCGGACGCGCCGGACACCAGACCGGGCGTCTTGAGGACCCGCGCCGGCACCAGCGGCGCTCCGCCGCGGCGCGCGACCGCGCGCTCGACGAGGGCGAAGAGGACGAACGCGGGGACCGAGGCGACGAGGGAGATCTTCATCCACAGCGGCCAGTCCTGCTCGTGGCCCATCACCAGCGGCACGACGAGCAGCAGGAGCGCGGCGGTCAGCGTGACGAGGCCCGGGAGGTCGAGGCCCTTGGGCTTCGGGGGCTTGCCCTGCGGGAGCAGTCGCAGTCCGGCGATCACCAGGACCACGCCCACCGGCACGTTGATCAGGAACACCGGCCGCCAGCCGGCGCCGAACAGGTCCGCGCTGACGAGGAAGCCGCCGGCGACCTGGCCGACCACGACGCCGAGCCCGATGACGGCCGCGTACAGGCTCAGCGCCCTGCCTCGGGCGGCGCCTTCGAACCGCAGCTGGATCATGCTGTAGATCTGCGGCATCATCATCGCCGCGCCGACGCCCTGCACGACGCGCGCGCCGATCAGCGTCGCCGCGTTCGGCGCGAGGCCGCAGGCGAGCGAGGCCGCCGTGAAGGTGACGAGGCCGAAGAGGAACATCGCCCGGAAGCCGTTGCGGGCGCCGAGGCGGGCACCGGTGACCAGGAGCGTGGCGTACGCGATCGTGTAGCTGGAGACGATCAGCTGGAGCGCCGAGCCGGTGGTGCCGAGGTCGGTGCGGATGGTCGGCGTGGCGACGTTCACGATGGTCGAGTCGAGCAGGGCCATGAAGACCGCGCCCAGCATCACGACCAGCATGCGGTTGTTCTGACGGTTCCGCTCGGCGTCGTCCGGGGCGGGCTGTGGGGTGGCTGCGAGGCGGGCCTCGACGGGCCGGCTCTGTGTCGACTCACTCATGAGGCCGATGATCCTGGTACTGATATTCGGGTACCAGATATCCAGTTATCCCGGTACTGGGGGTATCTGGCTACGGAACGAAGCCGTCCGGCACACTGGGGTGGTGACGCCCGCCTCGCCCACCGACCCCGCCTCCGACTCCGGTTCCCCAGGCGGCGAGGCCGCCCGGCGGCGCTCCGAGCTGGGCGCGTTCCTCCGGCTCCGCCGCGAGCGCATCGACCCGGAGGACGTCGGCCTCTCCCGGGGCACCCGCCGCCGGACGCCCGGCCTGCGCCGCGAGGAGGTCGCGCAGCTCTCCGGCATCGGGGTCGCCTGGTACACCTGGCTCGAACAGGGC
Source organism: Streptomyces sp. NPDC002463 (assembly GCF_042889835.1). NCBI lineage: Bacteria > Bacillati > Actinomycetota > Actinomycetes > Kitasatosporales > Streptomycetaceae > Streptomyces > Streptomyces sp. NPDC002463. The sequence continues at coordinate 21,183 of NZ_JBIARL010000005.1, read as the reverse complement.
CGACGGATCAACCCCAGCGTCCAGGTGCTCGACGCGATCGCCCGGACGCTGCGCCTCGACCGGACCGAGCGCGACCACCTCTACCGCCTGGCGGACGTCCCCGGCGTGCCGCTGGACGTGTCGGCGCGGGCGCCGCAGCCGCCGGAGCACCAGACCATCCTGGACGCCCTCACCCCGCTTCCGGCGAGCATCGTGACCGCGCGCTACGACGTGCTCGCCTTCAACGACGCGTACGCGGCCCTCGATCCGGGCCTCGCGCTGCTGCCGCCGCCGGACCGCAACGTGCTCCGGCACCTGTTCACCTCCGACGAGCACCTGCAGCCGCTCGTCGAGTGGGAGCGCGAGGTCTCCTTCATGGTCGCCCAGCTGCGGGCCGAGTCGGGCCGCCACCTGGGCGACCCGCACTGGACCGAGTTCATCCGGCAGCTCTCCGAGCGCAGTACGCGCTTCGCCGAGACGTGGGCCCGCCACGAGGTCGCCTCGTCGGTCACCCGGCGCAAGTCCTTCTGGACCGTCGACGGCGACCAGCTCAGCGTGATCGCGACCGGGTGCGTCATGACGTCCGCCCCCGACACCAAGATGTGGATCTACACGCCCGACGGCGAGGAGACCGAGCGCCTGCTCGGCGAACTCGTCGACCGGTACCGGGAGTCGGGCCCGGCCGGGCTGTTGGAGCAGGGCGCGCGGACCGGTCGCGGCCGCCGGTCCGCGCACTGAGGCGGGGCCCTTCAGCCCCGTACCGACTTCTCCCGCCGGCCGGGGAACTCCGCACCCGTCAGCATCAGCAGCGGGGCCGACTTGACCGCCGTCTCCTCGAACTCCGCCTCCGCGTCCGACAGGGCGACGATCGCCCCGCCGACCCCGTAGCGCACGCGCCCCGGCGTGAGCACCGCCGTGCGGATGGCGACGCTCAGGTCCGCCGCGCCGGAGAGCGAGAAGTAGCCGATGGCGCCGGAGTAGACCCCGCGCGGGCCGGCCTCCAGGCGGTCGATGATCTGCATGGTGCGGATCTTCGGAGCGCCCGTCATCGAACCGGCGGGGAAGGCGGCCCGTACGCAGTCCACCGCGCTGCGGTCCGGGCGCAGCCGGGCCCGTACCGTGCTCACGAGCTGGTGCACGGTCGCGTACGACTCGACGTCGAAGAGGTTCCTGACCTCGACCGAGCCGAGCTCGGCGTGCCGCCCGAGGTCGTTGCGGACCAGGTCGACGATCATCAGGTTCTCCGCGCGGTCCTTCTCGTCGGACCGCAGGCCCGCGACGATCGCCGCGTCCGCCTCCGGTGTCGCGCCGCGCGGCCGGGTCCCCTTGATCGGCTTGGACTCGGCGACGCCGTCCGCGTCCACCCGCAGGAACCGCTCGGGCGAGGTGCTGAGCACCGACAGCCGGCCGAAGCGCAGCAGGGCGGCGTACGGGGCGGGGCTGAAGCGGCGCAGCGCGCGGTACGCGTCCCAGGGGTCGAGGTCCAGGTCGGCCTCGGCCTGGTTCGTGAGGCAGACCTCGTACGTCTCCCCCGCGGCGATCTCCTCGTGGCAGGAGTCGATCAGCCGCAGGTAGGCGTCGCGGTCGTGCCGCAGCCGGATCCCGGAGACGGAGGAGGGCGCGGGAGGGTCGACGGCGGGCAGGCCCGCGATCGACTCCAGTGCCCGTCGTGCGGTACGCAGCCAGGCGCGGGCCTGGGTCTCGTCGCCGTCCTCGGCCAGGGCCAGGAGGTGAGTGGTGCCCGTGGCGTGGTCGAGGACGAGGGCGCGGTCGGCGAAGACCATGACGGCGTCGGCGTCCTCGGCCTGGTGGGCCGCGTCGGCGCCGCACTGGGCCTTCAGCTCGTATCCGAGGTAGCCGACCCAGCCGAGGGTGAAGCCGAAGGGGACGTCGGGGAGTTCGGTGCGGAGGGAGCGGAGGTCGCGGTCGAGCCAGTCGAGGAAGCCGCCCGTGATGATCTCCGAGCCGGCGGCCGAGCGCACGGTGACGGTGCGGCTCCACACGTCGGCCTTGGCCACCCGGGCGAGCGGGCCCGAGGCGTCGCCCATGACGGAGAAGCGGCCCGCGTCGGCGTCGGGCCGGCTGCTGTCCAGCCAGAAGGCGTGCTCGCTGCCGCCGTAGAGGCGGTGGTACGCGGCCTCGTCGGCCCAGTCGGTGGGCAGCTGTTCCCTCAGCACCCGCAGGCGCCGCGGCTCCTCCACCGGCGCCTCCGGGCGGGCGACGGCGGGCGACGGCGCGCCCACGGCCACGGTCCTGCCCCGGGCGGCGTGCCACTCACGGGTCAGCTCGGTGAAGTTGGCGAGGAGTTCGTGGCCGTGCCGGGTGAGTATCGACTCGGGGTGGAACTGCAGCCCCCAGATCGGCCGGTCGCGGTGCCGGAGCCCCATGAGGACACCGTCCGCCGTCCACGCGACGGCCTCCAGTTCCTCCGGCAGGTCCGTCACGGTCAGCGAGTGGTAGCGCACCACCTCGAACGGCGAGGGGATGCCCCGGAACAGGCCGGTGCCGTCGTGGAGCACCGGCGAGGTGCGGCCGTGGCGCGGTTCCGGGGCGCGGGCGACGGTTCCGCCGTGGAGCAGTGCCACGCCCTGATGGCCGAGACAGACACCGAGCAGCGGAATGTCCGCGCTTTCGACAATCTCCTTGCAGATTCCGAAGTCGGCCGCTCTGGAGGGGTTTCCGGGGCCGGGAGAGAGCACGACATTGTCGAATTCGGCGAGCCGTGAGCTGTCCCATGCGGGGTCGTCGTTGCGGATGACCACGGGCTCGACTCCACTCACCTCGGCGAGGTAGTGGTGGAGGTTGAACGTGAAGGAGTCGTAATTGTCTATGAGGAGAGTTCGCACGGGTTCTTTCGCAACTCTGTGTGTTTGCACGGGTCTTCGTGGACAGTGGGGGGACCCGCCGGGGTCAGCCGGCCGAGGCGATCTCGAAGAGGGTGTGCTCGACGGTGTCCTCGCCCTCACGGTCCGACCGGCCGCGCAGCACCCGCAGTTCCCGGCCGCATTCCTCGGCGATCGCGTGCAGTGAGGCGAGGTCTCCGCGGTCGCTGAAGTGCAGCAGGACCCGTCCGCCCTCGGCCAGGTACGAGGGGGCTTCGGCGAGGAAGCGGCGGTGGGCCCGGTAGCCGGGGTCCACGTACGCGCGCTCGTGCACGGTCTCGTAGCGGTAGGCGGACGGGGCGAGGACGAAGTTCGAGTGCCAGTAGACGATGTCGAAGCGCTCACCGCCCGCGAGCCCGTCCGCGGGCCCGTCCGCGCCGTCACCGCCCGCGAGCCCCTCGAACAGGTCGCTGTGCAGGACCTTCACACGGTCCGCGACCCCGTGACGCGCCGCGTTCATTCCGGTGTTCCGCACGGCCTGTTCGCTGATGTCGAGGGCCGTCACCCGGTCGCAGCCCGCCAGGGCGGCGGAGACGGCGATGATGCCGGTGCCGCACCCGACCTCCAGGAACGAGCCCCGCCAGGACTCCCGGTCCGGCCCGGTGAGGCCGAGCAGCTCCATGGCCACACCGGTCGACGGCGAGAAGGGCGGGGCGAACACGCCGTCGAGCAGGTCCCACTCGCGGTCCGCCATGGCGAAGGTCCTCGGCCGGTCCGTTCGCAGAAGTGATGCCCGGCTCCGCTCCAGCGACCTCACGTACTGGTCGACTTGGGTCATCCCGCCCCCTTTTCCCCGTGACGAGCGCCACTCGTCACGACGCCCTCCTGAATCCTTTCCGAGCCGGTCGGAGCCCGGAAGGTGGCCGCACGACAACGCGCCGCCCCGGGATTGTGCCGAGGCACCACCGAAAACGTCACATCGCAGGTCAGCTTCATGATCGACTTTACGGGGAATCATAGGTTCGACGAAGACCGGCAAACCGATCGACACCACGGGGGAAAGCATCATGGGGAAGGACGAGGCGTCGGACGACGCCCCGGCGCTGGCCGTTCTGGAACTGCTCGCACAGGAGTCGCCGCCCAGCGCCTTCGAGGAGCTCCTGCACCGGGGCAGGCGGCAGCCCCTGCCGCCGGAACAGCTCGCCGAGCTGGAGCGGGCGACGCGGCTCGCCCTGGACATCCACTCCTCGGCGAACCAGCGCCGGCAGCGCGAGGCGGTCATGGCCGCCCTGGTGGACACGGTCCACGACATGACCACCCCGTACGACCCCGACGGGCTGCTCAAGGTCATCACCAGCCGGGCCCGCCGGCTCATCGGCTTCGACATGGCCTACATCAGCCTGCGCAAGCCCGACGGCGGCTCGTACATCCACAGTTCGGACGGCGACACGACCGCGCTCAACGTCGGCCTCGTGGTGGAGGAGAGCCGCGGCCTCGGCGAGATGGCGCAGGACAAGGGCGCTCCGTTCTGGACCGCGGACTACCTCAACGACGACCGGATCCCGCACGGGAAGGGGGTCGACGAGGTGGTGCGCGCGGAGGGCCTGCACGCGATCATGGCCGTGCCGATCTTCCAGGGCAGCCACCCCATCGGCGCGCTGTACGGCGCGGACCGCGTGGTGCGCCACTTCACGCCCAACGAGATAAGCGTGATGCGCTCCCTGGCGGACTTCGCCTCGGTCGCCCTGGAGCGGGCCCATCTCCTCGACCGTACGCAGACGGAGATCGCCGAGCTGGAGGCGTCGGGCCTCAAGGCGCGCGGCACCATCGCGCGGATGGCGTACCTGAACGACGTCCGGTCCCGGCTGATCGCCCAGGTCCTCGACGGCAGCGATCTGCGCGACGTCGCGACGACGGCGGCCGAGGCGCTGGGCGCCACGCTCGCGGTGGTCGACGCGCACGGGCGGATCCTGGCGGCCACCGAGGAGGGCTCCGGCTTCGACGAGGCGCTGACGCACCGGGCCGCCCTGGAGACGCATGCCGCGCGCGGGCCCGTCGCCCTGTCGGAGACCCTGTGGGCGACGCCCGTCAGCGCCGGGATGGAGCATCTCGGTGTCGTACTGCTCCGGGTCGCGCAGCCGCCGGGTCCCGAGGCGCAGCGGTTCTTCCGCTTCGTCGCGCAGGCCGTGGCGCTGCTGCTCGTGGTGCAGCGCAGTACGGCGGTGGCGGCGGGGCCGATCCGCGACGAGTTCCTGGAGGGTCTGCTCGCGGGGCCGGCCCGGGCGCCCCAGCAGCTCGCCACCAGGGCACGGCAGTTGGGCCTGGATCCCGACGGCCCGTACGTGGTGGTGCTCGCCCGCCCGGAGGGCAGTGAGCACGGCAAGGCGGTCGTCTGGGCGTCCTCGTACGCCTACCGGCATTCCGGGCTCAAGACCGTGAACTCGTGCTCCATCGTGCTGCTGCTGCCGGGCTCGGACGCCTCGGCCGCCGCGCAGGCCGTGTCCGACGAGCTGTCGCCGCTGCTCGGCCGGCCCGTCACGGTCGGCGCCGCGGGTCCCGCGGACGGGCTCGGGTCCGTCTCCGCCGTCTACCAGGAGGCGCAGCGCTGCCTGGACGCCATGATCGCCCTGGACGGCGCGGGCAGCACGGCCTCGATGGACGAGCTCGGCTTCCTCGGGGTGCTGCTCTCCGAGGACCACGACGTCGAGGGGTTCGTGGCCTCGGTCATCGGCCCGGTCCTCGACCACGACGCGGAGCGGTCGGCCGGGCTCGTCCCGACCATCGAGGCCTACTTCACCTCCGGCAACAGCCCGACCCGCGCGGCCGCCGCCCTCCACGTCCATCCCAACACGGTCGTCCGCCGCCTCGAACGGATCACCGAACTCCTCGGGGCCGGCTGGCAGAAGCCCGGACGCTCCGTCGACGTCCAGCTCGCGCTGCGCCTTTCGCGCGCCCGGGACGTCCTGCGGCGGCGGCGCGCGCCCGGACCCGGAGGTCAGGCCGAGGCCTCGTGGAAGTAGCGCTCGGCTCCCCGGCTGCCCGCCGTCAGCACCTCGACGGCGTGCGCCGCCGAGGCCAGGGTGATGTGGCAGTGCCAGCCGCGCAGGGACCGCCCCTCGAAGTCCCGCAGTCCTGCCCGGTCGCCGAAGCCCGACAGGTCCTGCGCCACCCGGTCGGTCAGCCGCGTCAGCCGCAGCAGCACCGACGCGGGCGCCTTGGCCATGTTGGTGACCCACAGCTGGGCGGCGGGCCGCCGTGGGTCGTCCCACTCCCCTAGGAGCACGAGCCCCCGCTCGATGTGCTGCACGCGGCCCGGCAGCCCCACGCGCACCTTGGCGGCGGGCACGTGCCGTACGCCCGAGGGCGCCGCCGGGTCGGCCTGGCCGGTGGGCCTGCGCAGCCCCTTGGCCGCGTCGAGGATCCGCCGGGCCGGGAGCGCGCCCCGGTCGAGTCCGTGCAGGGCCGGCTCGCGGACCGTGAACCGGGCGTCGCCTCCGATGCGTACGAGGACGGGCACGCCGGCCTCGTCGAAGCGGCGGATCACCGCCTCCGGGTCCCTCGCGGGCGTGTCGAGCACGACGGGGCGCCGGTCGGCGTCGAAGAGGCGGGCGAAGTCGAGGGCCGCGGTGCCCGCGCACTCGTCCTGCGTCTCGCCCAGGAGCAGCCGCCAGGTCACCGGTGAGCTGGCCTGTTCGGAGACGGACCACACGCCGAACGCCTGCTGGCCGTGGAAGGTGCGGTCCCGGTGGAGGTCGAAGCCCCGGCCGACGCCCACGGAGTGCCGGCCGGACTTCGGTATGGACATCTGCCGGACCACCCAGGCCTGCGGCCCGATCACCCGGCCGAGCCAGTCGGCGAGCGCCTCGCGCACCGGCATCCAGTCCCAGGTGGAGTTGCAGATGAAGTGGTGCAGGCTCTGCTCCAGGGTCGGGTCGCCGAGGCAGGCCGCGACGTTCCGGATCGACCTGCGCCCCTGCGCGGCGAGCAGGCCGCGCAGGTACTGCTCGCCCTTGCGCCGCTGGTCCCGGCGCGGGAGCGAGGCGAACAGGGCCGCGCTCAGGTCCTGGATGACGAGTTCGCGTTCGGACCTGCTCTCCGCCGCGGCGCGCTGCTCCGGAATGCCGCGACGAACCCGCAGGTCCCGTACGTTCCGTACAGACATGATCCTGTCAGCGGGGACGCTCACAGAAACCCCCTTCATGCACTGCCTGCCGTGACGGCCCTCTTGAACCGCCTCCACAAGGCTGGCCGCCGAGGGGTGCCGGGGGCGAGGTACAGGGGCCACCCGCTTGGGCCGCCGGGTTGTCGTCGCGGCACAACGGGCTCCGCCGGGCCTGCGGCGGGCGGGGCCCCGGCACCGGGTGCGGTCGGTGGCCCTGGGGGCCGGACCACACCGGGCCGGGGGCCGGCCGGTGATCGGGGGCGGGTCCGGCCGCCCGTGCGACCTCTAGCCGGTGATCGGGCGCGGGTCGAAGGCCACCCGCTGCCGGACGATCCTGCCGTCCACGACGTGGCTCCAGGTGGCCACCTGGACCGGCTCGGCGACGGTGGTGTGCATCTCGAACCAGGTCAGCACGTCGGGGCCGTCGCTGAAGACCTTCCTGACGACGATGTCCGTGTTGATCTCCGAGGCCACCTCGATCTTCGCCCGGAACTCGTCGGCGCTGGTCGCGCTGCCGTACGGGCCGATGAAGTCCACGTCCTCGGCGAGCAGGGAGCGCAGGGTGTCGAAGTCCTTGACCTTCCAGGCCGCGTAGTAGGCGGCGGTCACGTCCACGGGCTCGGCTGTCATGCCGGTGTTCCCTTCCTGATCGGCGGGTGCAGCGAGGCACGCGCGTTGAGTTCGGCCGCGTCGTCACCGGTGGTGTTCCGGTACGTGGTGGCGATCCTGGCGTAGATCCCCTCGGGCGCGGCCCGGCCGGCCGTGTTCTTCGGCTTCGACCGGTCCATCTTCCGGTTGGCGAGCACGACGCCGGTGGTGGCGGCCCGGCGCCGGTCCTCGTACACGCGCAGGGCGGCGACCGGGTCGTCCGTCGTGGCGAGTTCGTACGCGAGGACGCGGGCGTCGACGATCGCCTGCGAGGCGCCGTTCGCCCCGACGGGGTACATCGGGTGGGCGGCGTCGCCGAGCAGCGTCACCCGGCCGTCGCCCCAGACCGCCAGCGGGTCCCGGTCGACCATCGGGTACTCGAGGATGCTTTCGGCGCCGGTCAGCATCGCCGGCACGTCGAGCCAGCCGAGGTCCCAGTCGGCGAAGTGCGGCAGGACGTCCTCGACGCGGCCCGCGCGGTTCCAGCCGGCGGAGCCGTCGAGCGGCTGGGGTTCGGCGACCGACACCATGCAGACCCAGTTGGTCAGCGAGCGGCCCCGGTCCGCCGCTCCCGGCCTTATCGGGTACGCGATCAGGCGGGCGCCGCGGCCGGCGTCGGCGTGGATCATGGTGCGACCGGTGAGGAACGCGTCGGTCTCCGTGACACCGCGCCACATCATGGTCCCGGACCAGTGCAGCGGGCCCTCGTCCGCGTGGAGCCCGGCCCGTACGGCCGAGTGCAGACCGTCGGCGCCGACGAGCAGGTCCGCGGCGATCTCCGTCTCCGCTCCGGTCTCCCGGTCCCGCACCCGGGCCCGTACCCCGTGCTCGTCCTGGCGTACGTCCTCGAAGGCCGTCCCGGTCCGTACGGCGTCGGGGCCGAGCCGCTCGCGCACCGCGGCGAGCAGCAGCATCTGGAGTTCGCCCCGGTGGATCGAGTACTGCGGCCAGTGGTAGCCCGCGTCGGTCCCCCGGTCCTGGCGGTGCTGGGGTCCGCCCGCCTGGTCGACCCAGACCATCTCGGCGGTCGGGACGCCGAGGGCGGCGAGGTCGTCGCCGAGTCCGAGCTCCGTCAGCTCCCGGACGGCGTGCGGCTGGATGTTGATGCCGACGCCGAGGGGGCGGATCCGGCGGGTCCGCTCCAGGACGGTCGTCCGTATGCCGGCCGCGTGGAGGCTGAGGGCGGTGGTCAGTCCGCCGATCCCGGCCCCGACGACGACGACGTCCAGGTCGGCGGGGTCGGCCATGCGCTCGGCGCCCCTCACGGCTGCAGCCGGCTCGTGCGCCAGCTCTGGTCGTCGAGCCGGTCGTAGCGGAGCCTGCGGTGCAGCCGGTCGGAGGCGGCCGACCAGAACTCCACGGCGGAGGGCACGAGCACGTAACCGACGAACCGCTCGGGGCGCGGCAGCGGCTCGCCGATCTCCTCGAGGCGGGTGGCCTCGGCGCGCAGCGCCGCCACGTCGTCCAGGGTCTCGCTCTGGTGGGCGGCCGTCGACATCGCGTGCATCGGGACGGGGCGTCCGTACCAGAGGGCGTCGGACTCGGCGTCGCCGAGCTGCTCCACCTCGCCGGAGATGCTGATCTGCTGGGCGGTCTCGCGCCAGTAGAGCAGTCCGGAGGCCCAGCCGGTCGCGGCGATCTCGCGGCCCTTCTGGCTGCTGGTGTGGCTCATGAAGACGAGACCGCGGTCGGTGACGCGACTGATCGCGATGATGCGGGTGGAGGCGCGGCCGCGGGCGTCGGCGGTGGCGAGCGCGAGGGCCTGCGGCTCGCGCACGCCGTGCTCCCGGGCCCGGTCGAGCCAGGTCCGCAGCAGCGCCATCGGCTCGGGCGCGGCGGTGTCGTACGCGTCGTACTCGGGGAAGTCGAGGTCCGTCTCGCCGCTGAGGGATTCGAACCTGCTGCTGTTGCCTGTGGTGGTCGTGCTCACTGGACTGGGGCCTCTCTAGACGTGGATGACGCCGCGGGCGACGACGGTGCCGTGGCCGCCGACGTGCACCGTGCGGACGTGGTCGCCCTCGCCCTCGGCGTGCGACCGCATCGGCGAGGGGCGGCCCATCTCGACCCCCTGGAGGATCTCCAGGTCCTGGCCGTACGCGGCGAGGCCGTGCCGGGCGAGATGGATCGCGAGGGGGCCGGCCGCCGAGCCGGTCGCCGCGTCCTCGACCACGCCGTACGCCGGCGAGAACATCCGGGTGCGCCAGTGCGTGCCGGAGCCGGCGAAGCAGTTGGCGGCCATGTCCGGGAAGGCGGACAGGGCGCGGTGGTCGGGGCGCAGGGCGGAGAGCGCCTCGACGCTCTCCAGGCCGACGAACACGTGGCGCGGGCCGTTGTGGTAGACCTCGACCGGGGTCACGGACGCGTCGACGCCGAGCGCCGCGAGCAGCTCCGTGCTCTCCCGGTACGGCTCCCAGGTGGGCACCGGCTGCCGCATCCGTACGGCCGTGGCGTCGTCCTCGTGGTCGAGCTCGATGGGGATGATGCCCATGGCGGTCTCCACCCGCAGCCGGTCCTTCTTCATCGTCAGCCCGAGCGCGACCGCCGTGCCCAGCATCGGATGCCCGGCGAACGCCAGCTCGTTGACGGGCGTGAAGATCCGGATGCGCGCGTCGCCGTCCTGCTCGGGCGGGAGCACGAAGGTGCACTCGGAGAGGTTCATCTCGCGGGCGATCTGCTGCATCCGCTCGCCCGTGAGGTCGGCGGTGTCGAAGAAGACGGCCACGGGGTTTCCCTCGAGCGGCCTGCGGGCGAAGGCGTCCACAACCATGTACTCGTGCATGGGTTCTCGGTTCTCCTGGAGGAGTCGTGCGGCGGGGGTGCTGAGATCGGACGGGGCCCTAGGGCCCTAGGGCGCGAGGGCCGGGCCGAGGCCGCCGAGGGCCGGGAGCGAGTGGATGCCCTCGACGGTGGCCTCGATGTCGAACCGCGTCCGGTGCGTGGGCGGATAACCGATCAGGTCCGCCGCGCGGTTGGGCGGCAGCGGCCGGTCGGCGGGACGGTCGGCCTCCCACACCATGACCGCGCCCCAGCGGTTGCCCTCCCGGTCGGCCATCCAGAACTTGAGGCGGAGACCGGGCACGTCGGCCCAGGGGCTCACGGCACCGTCCCGCAGGTGGTCACGGAGCGATTCGATGGTCTGGGGCGAGTCGCCCAGATCCCACCAGGCGATGTCGACCCTCATGTGGCGCTCGTTCCCGTGTCGCGGCCGGCGCTCAGGTCGGAATTCCCTCGCGCTTCACGGCGGGTACGGGAATTCCGAGGGCGCGGAGCTGCTGGTTGGGGTTCATGAACTCCCGCTCCTGCTTGATCTTTCCGTTCTCGAACTCGAAGGAATGGATGAAGTGGTTCTTGTAGTGCCCCTCGGGATAACCGGGGAAGACAATCTTCCCCTCGCCGTCGCACTCCACCCAGAAACGGTTCGGGTCCTGCGTCTCGTAGATCTCTATGTTCGTCCAGACCCAGTCCGGGAAGCACTTCAGCGACCACACCGCGTGCTCGCCGAGCCGGTCCCGGCCGTGGGTGACGATCGGCTCGCCGGTGTCCGTGGTCCACAGGCCGCCGCTGCCGTCCTCGGTGAACAGCAGATGACGCTTGAGACGGTCCTCACCACGGGTGTTCATGTACTGCTCGACGATCGCCCGGTTGTTCCGCCGGAGCTCCACATCGTCCTGGAACGCCTGCGGGCGCGCAGTCTCGGACATCACTGACCTCCACACGTCTGGGGACTGGATCCACTGTGCCGCCCGGGAGCGGCACTGCTGGACTCTCTGCCGGACCAGGGCCTTCCGCAATTCCCCGGGAGGGACTCCGTTAAGTCGGGCCAAGAAGTCGGCAGTACGTGACGGAGTCCGCCCGTGCGGCTTCTTGGCCCTTCCCGGGGTCGGCGAGAGTCGGCACGCAGCCGCTGCCCGCCCCCACCTCGAACGCGGCGGCATCAATTCACCCTGGGAGGTATCAGGTGAACAATGTCCACGCATTCCTCCGCTCGTTGCCCGCGGTTCAGCAGCCGTCCTGGGAGGACCACCCGGAAATCGCCCGGGTGAGGGAGGAACTCGCCTCCGCGCCCCCACTCGTCGACGCCGCCGAGACCGACGCGCTGCGCGCGCGGCTCGCCGAGGCCGCCGCCGGCCGGGTCCAGATCATCCAGTCCGGCGACTGCGCCGAGGACTGGGCCGAGTGCAACCAGGGCGATGTCGCCCGCAAGGCGGGACTCCTCGAAGTCCTCGCCGGCATCATGAAGATGACCTCGCACAAGCCGGTCCTGCGGGTCGGCAGGCTGGCCGGCCAGTACGGAAAGCCGCGCTCCAACCCCACGGAGACGGTCGGCGGCGTGGAACTCCCCGTCTACCGGGGCCACATGGTCAATGCCCCCGAGCCCGACCCGGAGCTCCGCCGGCCCGACCCCGCCCGCATGCTGACCGGCTACCGCTCCTCGCGCGGTGTCATGGAGTTCCTCGGCTGGGGCGACGGCAACCGGCGCGCGCGGCCCGAGACCCCGGTGTGGACCAGCCACGAGGCGCTGCTCCTCGACTACGAGCTGCCGATGCTGCGCACCCAGCCCGACGGCCGTCTGCTGCTCACCTCCACGCACTGGCCGTGGATCGGCGAGCGGACCCGCCAGGTGGACGGCGCGCACGTGGCACTGCTCGCCGCCGTCGCCAACCCGGTGGCCTGCAAGGTCGGTCCGGCCATGACGGCCGACACGCTGCTCGCGCTGTGCGAGAGGCTCGACCCGGAGCGGACGCCCGGACGCCTCACCCTGATCGCCCGCATGGGCGCGGACACCGTCGGCGAGCGGCTCCCCGCGCTCGTCTCCGCGGTGCGCGCCGCCGGGCACCCGGTGATCTGGCTGACCGACCCGATGCACGGCAACACCGTCACCGGCCCCGAGGGGCTCAAGACCCGGCTGGTGAAGACGGTCGTGCGGGAGGTCGTGGAGTTCCACCGCGCGGTCACCGCGGCGGGCGGCGTCGCCGGCGGCATCCATCTGGAGACCACGCCCGACGAGGTCACCGAGTGCGTCGCCGACCACGACCGGATGCACGAGGTCGGCGAGAAGTACACGAGCTTCTGCGACCCGCGCCTGAACCCGCGGCAGGCCATCTCGGTGGCCTCGGCCTGGCTCGGCTGACGCCCGCCTCCGCGAGACCCGGACCTCACCCGCCGTACAGCGAAAGGACAGCCATGGGGGGAATCCCGCCCATCGACCCGTATCCGATGCCTTCCGAGGGCGATCTTCCCGCCAACACCGCGGAGTGGACGGTCGACCCCGACCGGGCGGTGCTGCTCGTCCACGACATGCAGCGCTACTTCCTGCGGCCGTTCCCCGCGGACCGCTCGCCCGGCAGCGAGCTGGTGCGCAACGCCGCGCTGCTGCGCGAGCGGTGCGCCGCGCTCGGCGTCCCCGTGGCGTACACCGCGCAGCCCGGCGGCATGACCGACCAGGAACGCGGCCTGCTCAAGGACTTCTGGGGCCCGGGCATGAAGGTGTCCCCGGAGGACCGCCAGGTGGTCGACGAGCTCGCCCCCGCCCCGGGCGACTGGACGTTCACCAAGTGGCGCTACAGCGCCTTCTTCAAGTCGGACCTGCTGGAGCGGATGCGTTTCCACGGCCGCGACCAGCTGATCGTCTGCGGTGTGTACGCGCACGTCGGGGTGCTGATGTCGGCCGTCGAGGCCTTCACCAACGACATCCGGCCGTTCCTGGTCGCCGACGCCGTCGCCGACTTCTCGGAGAAGTACCACCGGCTCGCCCTCGACTACGCGGCGGAACGCTGCGCGGTGGTCACCACCACCAAGTCGCTGCTCACCGAGCTGACCACGGCCGGCGGAGCCGGCCGATGACCCCGAAGGGAGACCCCGTGGCGCAGGACCTGCTGGGCCGGGTGCTCGCATCGCCCTCGTCGGCGTACGCCCTGCTGTACCGCCCCGAGACGACCGGTCCGGACGTCCTCGACGTCCTGATCGGGGAGGTGTCCGCGGTGGACTCGCTCGCCGGGATCGCCCTCCCCGACGCCCCCGGCGGCGGCGCCCGTCACGAGGTCCTCGCCGTCGTCCCGTACCGGCAGGTCTCCGAGCGCGGCTTCGTGTCCACCGACGACGGCGAACCGCTGCTCACCATGACCGTCGCCGAGCAGGGCACGCTGCCGCTCGCCGAGGCGCTGCACCGGCTGCCGGACGAGCCGACCACCCTGTCCGGCGGCCACTTCGACGTGGACGACGAGAGCTACGCCGCGATCGTGCGGGACGTCATCGACCGGGAGATCGGCCGGGGCGAGGGCGCGAACTTCGTCATCAAGCGCGAGTTCGTCGCGGACATCACCGACTACTCGCCGCGCAGCGCCCTGTCGTTCTTCCGCCGCCTCCTGGAGCAGGAGACGGGCGCGTACTGGACGTTCCTCGTCCACACCGGGGGCCGCACGTTCGTCGGCGCGAGCCCCGAGCGGCACGTCAGCCTGCACGGCGGCACCGCCGTGATGAACCCGATCAGCGGCACCTACCGGTACCCGGCCGCCGGCCCCGACCTGCCCGGCGTGATGGCCTTCCTGGCCGACCGCAAGGAGGCCGACGAGCTGTACATGGTCGTGGACGAAGAGCTCAAGATGATGGCCCGGATCTGCGAGGGCGGCGGACGGGTCGTCGGCCCGTACCTCAAGGAGATGGCCCGGCTCGCGCACACCGAGTACTTCATCGAGGGGCGGACCGACCGCGACGTGCGGGACATCCTCCGCGAGACGATGTTCGCGCCGACCGTCACCGGCAGCCCGCTGGAGAGCGCCTGCAAGGTGATCACCCGGTACGAGCCGGAGGGCCGCGGCTATTACAGCGGCGTCATGGCCCTCATCGGCCGGGACGAGGACGGCGGCCGCACCATGGACTCCGCCATCCTCATCCGCACCACGGACATCAGCGCCGAAGGCCGGGTGCGCCTCGGCGTCGGCGCGACCCTGGTCCGCCACTCCGACCCGATGAGCGAGGTCGCCGAGACCCGGGCCAAGGCCGCCGGGCTGCTCGCCGCGCTCGGCGCCGGCGGCACCGGCCGCTTCGCCGGGCACGCCCAGGTGCGCGCGGCCCTGGAGCGGCGCAACGACGACATCGCCGGCTTCTGGCTGCGGGAGACCTGCGAGCGGTCCCACCCGGTGGCCGAGCTCGCCGGGCGCAGGGTCCTGATCGTCGACGCCGAGGACACCTTCACGTCGATGATCGGCCAGCTCCTCTCCTCGATGGGGCCCGAGGTGACCGTACGGCGGTTCGACGAGCCGTACGACTTCGACGACTACGACCTGGTCGTCATGGGCCCGGGCCCCGGCGACCCGCGCGAGACCGGCAACGCCAAGATCGCGCACCTGCGGGCGGCCGTCTCCCAACTCCTCGACGAGCGGCGTCCGTTCCTCGCGGTCTGCCTCAGCCACCAGGTCCTCTCGACCCTGCTCGGCCTCGACCTGGCCCGCCGGGACGTGCCCAACCAGGGGGTGGCGAAGGAGATCGAGCTGTTCGGCGAGCGCCGGCGGGTCGGCTTCTACAACACGTTCGCCGCCCGCAGCGACGAGGACAAGGCCACGCATCCGGAGCTCGGCGTCATCGAGGTCAGCCGGGACACGGAGACCGGCGAGGTGCACGCGCTGCGCGGCCGCGGCTTCGCGTCGATCCAGTTCCACGCCGAGTCGGTGCTCACCGAGGACGGCGTACGGATCGTCGGCGACCTGCTGACCGGGGTGGTGCGCTCGTGCGAGCCGCAGCCGTCCTGATCGGCGCCCCCGGCTCCGGCAAGACCACCGTCGGGACGCTGCTCGCCGCGCGCCTCGGGGTGGGCTTCCGGGACACCGACCACGACGTCGAGGCGGCCTGCGGCACGCCCGTGCCCGATCTCGTACGGCGGCACGGCGAGGCGCACTTCAGGACGCTGGAGCGGGAGGCGGTGCGGGCCGCGCTCGACGGGCACGACGGGGTGCTCGCCCTCGGCGGCGGCGCCGTCCTGGACCCCGCGACCCAGCGGCTCCTGGCCGGCCACCGGGTCGTCCACCTCCAGGTCGGCCTGGAGACGGCGCTGGCCAGGATCGGCGGCGCCGACGACAGACCGCTGCTCACCGGGGACCCGGAGACCCGGCTCAGGGAACTGTTCCGGGTGCGCGGCCCTGTCTACCGCCGGCTCGCCCGGCTGACCGTACCCGCCGACACGGACTCGGCGGACGTGACGGCGGAACGGCTGGCCGACGCGCTGGCCGCGCTGCCGGCGTGACCGGGTGCCGCCGACGCTCAGGCCGCGTGGGCGGCGTGACCCGGGTGCCGCGGCCGCGCCGGCCGTGTGGCCGGCGTGCCCCGCCCTCCCTCCCCACTCCCCCCATCAAGGAGCACTGACCTTCCGGTGAACACCCAGCCGAGCACCAGCACCCCTCCCCTCGAGTGGACCGCGCTCGACCGGCGGGCCGTGGACGTGGCGCGTGCGCTCGCCGTCGACGCGGTGGAGCGCGCCGGACACGGTCACCCCGGCACGGCCATGAGCCTGGCCCCGGCGGCGTACCTCCTCTTCCAGCGTCTCCTCCGGCACGACCCGGCGGACCCCACCTGGGCCGGGCGCGACCGCTTCGTGCTGTCCTGCGGCCACTCCAGCCTGACCCTCTACACCCAGCTCTACCTCTCCGGTTACGGCCTCGGGCTCGACGACCTCAAGGCGCTGCGCACCGAGGGCTCGCTCACCCCGGCCCACCCCGAGCACGGGCACACCCCCGGCGTGGAGACCACCACGGGACCGCTCGGACAGGGCCTCGGCAACGCCGTCGGCATGGCGATGGCCGCCCGCCGCGAGCGCGGTCTCTTCGACCCGGACACGGCCCCCGGCGACTCCGTCTTCGACCACACCGTCTGGGTGTTCGCGTCCGACGGCGACCTGGAGGAGGGCATCAGCCACGAGGTCAGCTCGCTCGCCGGGCACCAGCGGCTCGGGAACCTCGTCGTGCTGTACGACGACAACCGGATCTCCATCGAGGACGACACCTCCATCGCGGTCTCCGAGAACGTCCTCGCCCGGTACGCGGCGTACGGCTGGCACGTCCAGCGGGTCGACTGGACCGCGACCGGCGCGTACCTGGAGGACGTGCCGGCGCTGTACGCCGCGCTGGCCGCCGCCCGCGAGGAGACCGGCCGCCCGTCGATCGTGGCGCTGCGCACGGTCATCGGCTGGCCCTCCCCCACCAAGCAGAACACCGGCAAGATCCACGGCTCGGCGCTCGGCGCGACCGAGGCGGCGGCCGCGAAGGCGGCGATGGGGCTCGACCCGGAGGCCTCCTTCCAGGTGCCCGACGAGGTCCTCGCGCACGCCCGCCGCGTCGCCGAGCGGGGCCGGGCCGCCCGCCGGGAGTGGGACAAGCGGTACGAGGACTGGCGCACCGAACTGCCGGAACAGGCGGCGCTGTTCGACCGGATGGACGCCCGGCGGCTGCCCGACGGGTGGGCGGACGCGGTACCGGACTTCCCGGCGGGCGGCGAGATGGCCACCCGCAAGGCCTCGGGCGAGGTGCTGTCCGCCCTCGCCGGCGTGCTGCCCGAACTGTGGGGCGGCTCGGCGGACCTCGCGGAGAGCAACAACACCACGATGAAGGGCGAACCGTCCTTCGTCCCGGAGGAGTTCGCGACGGCCGCGTTCCCCGGCCACCGCCACGGCCGCACGCTCCACTTCGGCATCCGCGAGCACGGCATGGGCGCCGTGCTCAACGGCATCGCCCTGCACGGCGGCACCCGTCCCTACGGCGGCACGTTCCTGGTCTTCTCCGACTACATGCGGCCGGCCGTGCGCCTGGCCGCGATGATGAGGCTGCCCGTCACCTTCGTCTGGACGCACGACTCGATCGGCCTCGGCGAGGACGGACCGACGCACCAGCCGGTGGAGCATCTGTGGTCGCTGCGCGGCATCCCCGGCCTGGACGTGGTCCGCCCCGCAGACGCCCACGAGACCGCCGCCGCCTGGCGGGCGATCCTGGAGCGCGCCGACCGGCCCGCGGGGCTCTGCCTGACCCGGCAGAACGTCCCGGTCCTGCCCGACCCGGGCCCCGACGCGGTCGCCCGCGGCGGCTACGTGCTCGCCGAGGCGGCGGGCGGCGTCCCGGAGGCGATCGTGCTGGCCACCGGCAGCGAGGTCCACATCGCCCTGGAGGCCCGCCGCCTGCTCGAGCGGGACGGTCTGCCCACGCGGGTCGTGTCGCTGCCGTGCCTGGAGTGGTTCGCCGAGCAGAGCCCCCGGTACCGCGACGCCGTGCTGCCGCCGGAGGTCCGCGCCAGGGTCTCGGTGGAGGCCGGCTCGACCCTCGGCTGGCACGCCCTGACCGGCGACGCCGGAGAGGCCGTCGGCATCGACGAGTTCGGCGCCTCCGCCCCCTACCAGGCGCTGTACGAGCGGCACGGCATCACCGCGGAGCGGGTGGCGGCGGCCGTACGCGCGAGTGTGGCCAGGGCGGAGCGGGGGGTGTCCCGGTGAGCGCCCCGCACACGACCGCAGACGCGTCGCTCGCCACCGCCGACGCCCCGCTCACCGCCCGCGTCCCGGGCTCCAAGAGCATCACCAACCGGGCCCTGCTCCTCGCCGCGGCCGCCAAGGGCACCAGCCGCCTCCGGGCCCCGCTGGTCAGCGACGACACCCTGGCCTTCCGGGGCGCGCTGACGGCTCTGGGGGTACGCGTGGAGGCGGGGCCGGACGACGCGTTCTGGGACGTGACCGGGACCGGTCGGGGCCCCGTGGGCGGCGGGGGCGTGTGGTGCGCCGACGCCGGCACCGCGGCCCGCTTCCTGCCGCCGTTCACCGCGACCGGCCGGGGCACGTACGTCTTCGACGGCTCCGAACAGCTCCGGGCCCGCCCCCTGCGGCCGCTGGCCGACGCGCTGGAACGGCTCGGCGCGACCGTACGCGCCGAGGGCGACGCGGGGCTCCCGCTGCGGGTGGACGCCGACGGGCTGCGGGGCGGCGAGCTCCAGGTCGACGGCGGGCTCAGCAGCCAGTTCCTGAGCGGGCTGCTCATGGCGGGACCGCTGCTGCGCACTCCGCTGACGGTGACCGTGCGGGACCTGGTCAGCCGGCCGTACATCGACATGACGGTCGCGCTGATGCGCCGCTTCGGCGCCGAGGTGACCGAGGAGACCCCGGGCGTCTTCCGGATCGGCACCGGCGGCTACACCGCCGTCGACCTGGCCGTCGAGCCGGACGCGTCCACGGCCTCGTACTTCCTCGCGGCGGCCGCCGTCACCGGGCGCACGGTCACGGTGCCGGGCCTCGGCCGCGACAGCCTCCAGGGGGACCTCGGCTTCGTCGAGGTGCTCCGCACCGCGGGCGCCCGGGTGGACGTCGGCGAGGACGCGGTGACGGTCACCGGCACGGGCGGGCTGCGGGGCGGCTTCGACGTCGACATGGGCGCCATCTCGGACACCTTCATGACGCTCGCCGCGATCGCCCCGCTCGCCGACGCGCCGATCACCGTCCGCGGCATCGGGCACGCCCGGCTCAAGGAGTCGGACCGGATCGCCGCCGTCGCCGGAAACCTCGCCGCCTGCGGGGTGGAGACCGAGACCGGCCCGGACTGGATGACCGTGCGTCCCGGCCCGGTCCGGCCCGCGCTGATCGCCTGCCACCGGGACCACCGCATCGCGATGGCCTTCTCCGTCCTCGGGCTGCGCGCCCCGGGGCTCGGTTTCGACGACCCGTCCTGCGTGGGCAAGACCTTCCCCGGGTTCCACGCCGAACTGCGGCGGCTGTTCCCGGAATGAAGGACGAGAAGGAGGACGAGATGACCACATCGATGCGGGTCCTGGTCGTCGGCGCGGGTGTCGGCGGACTGGCCTCGGCGCTCGGCATCGCGGCCCGG
The DNA here is from genome assembly GCF_042889835.1 of Streptomyces sp. NPDC002463. Lineage (NCBI taxonomy): Bacteria > Bacillati > Actinomycetota > Actinomycetes > Kitasatosporales > Streptomycetaceae > Streptomyces > Streptomyces sp. NPDC002463. The sequence goes on along the minus strand of NZ_JBIARL010000005.1, from coordinate 1,723 downwards.
GGCCACCGGGTGACCGTGCTCGAACGCAGGGAGGAGATCGTCGAACCGGGCGTCGGCACCCAGCTGTCACCGAACGCGTTCCACGCGCTCGACCGGCTCGGAGTGGGTTCGGCGGTACGTGAACGATCCTCGTTCATCGAGGAGTTGCGGTTCATGGACGCGACGACCGGCGAGCGGATCGCCGGGATGCCCCTGACCGGCGGCTACCGGGAGCGGTTCGGCAACCCCTACGCGGTCCTCGACCGCCGCGCCCTCCACCAGGTGCTCCTCGACGCCTGCCGCGCGGCCGACGGCATCGAACTGATCACCGGCCAGTCCGTCGCCTGGTACGAGCAGACCGACGACGAGATCACCGCCGTCACTGCTTCCGAGCGGCGGTTCACCGGGGACGCCCTGATCGGCGCCGACGGCATCCGGTCCGCCGTCCGCCGCCGGCTCGTCGGCGACGGCGAGCCGCAGGTCTCCGGCCACACGATCTTCCATTCGGTCCTCCCCCTGGCGGACGTCCCGGAGGAGCTCCACCCGGACGGTGCGACGGTCTGGGCGGGACCGGGCTGGCACGTCGTCCACTTCGTGCACCGGGCCGGCGGCGCCGCGTTCCTGAACCTGGCCGGAACCCGCGACCACGGCACACCCGAGGCCGTCGTCGGACTCCCGCTGGAGAAGTCCCACGTGCTGGGCCAGTTCCCCGAGTTGACCGACGCGGCGCGACGCCTCCTCGCCCGCGGGGAGGAGTGGAAGACCTGGGTCCTGACCGACCGGGACCCGGTCGGCGACTGGACCGACGGCCGGGCGGCCCTCCTCGGCACCGCCGCGCATCCGATGCTGCCGTACGCGGTCCAGGGCCTGTCCATGACCCTTGAGGACGCCGCCGTGCTCGGCGCGGTCCTCGACGGCGACGCGCGGGACGTGGCCGCTCGGCTGAGGACGTACAACGCCCTGCGCCGCGACCGTACGGCGCGGACCCAGCTCGTGGCACGCGAGCTGGGCGACCGGCTCTACCACCCGGCGGGCCCGGAGGCCACGGCCCGCAACACGATGCTCTCCTCGCTCACCGTGGACGAGCTCTACGACAAGGTGTCCTGGCTGCACGGGGCCCACGACTTCACCGGAGGAGAGGGACGTTGAGCAGGTTGCGTTGGCTGACCGCTGGGGAATCCCACGGACCCGCGCTGGTCGCGACGCTGGAGGGTCTTCCCGCCGGTGTCCCGGTCACCACCGAGCTGGTGGCGGACCACCTCGCGCGGCGACGCCTCGGCTATGGGCGTGGCGCCCGCATGAAGTTCGAGCAGGACGAGGTCACCTTCCTCGGCGGTGTCCGGCACGGGCTGTCTCTCGGCTCGCCGGTCGCCGTGATGGTGGGCAACACCGAGTGGCCGAAGTGGGAGAAGGTGATGTCGGCCGATCCGGTCGACCCTTCGGAGCTGAAGGAGACGGGCCGCAACGCGCCCCTGACCCGGCCCCGGCCCGGTCACGCCGATCTGGCCGGGATGCAGAAGTACGGCTTCGACGAGGCCCGGCCGATCCTGGAGCGCGCGTCCGCGCGGGAGACCGCGGCCCGGGTCGCGCTCGGCGCCGTCGCGCGGTCCTTCGTCAAGGAGGCGGCGGGCATCGAGATCGTGTCCCACGTGGTGGAGCTGGCCGCGGCGAAGGCGCCTTACGGGCTCTACCCGGCTCCGGGTGATGTCGAGAGGCTCGACGCGGACCCGGTGCGCTGTCTGGA